>NZ_NHRY01000257.1 GCF_002937115.1 Rhodopila globiformis
AACTGCCCCACAGCGATCCCGCCACCCACCCGGATCCTGTCGCCCTCGCGGACCACATCCCCCACATGCAGGCGGCCCTCGCGCTGGCACGCCGCGGGCTGGGCACGACGTGGCCCAATCCCTCCGTCGGCTGCGTCATCGTCCGTGACGGCCGCGTCGTCGGGCGCGGCACCACGGCGCCCGGCGGACGGCCGCATGCCGAACCCGTCGCCCTCGCCATGGCGGGCGAGCAGGCGCGGGGCGCCACCGCCTATGTCACGCTGGAGCCGTGCTGCCACTGGGGCCGCTCGCCGCCCTGCACCGAGGCGCTGATCGCCGCCGGCATCGCCCGCGTCGTCGTCGCCACCGGCGATCCGGACCCACGGGTCAACGGCGAAGGCCTGGCGAAGCTCCGCGCGGCCGGCATCAGCGTGGAAACCAGCGTGCTCCAGGCCGAGGCACAGGACGTGCTCACCGGCTTCTCCCACCGCATCACCCTCGGCCGCCCGATGGTGACGCTGAAGCTCGCCACCACGCTCGACGGCCGCATCGCCACGCATCGCGGCGAGAGCCAGTGGATCACCGGCACGCCCGCCCGCCGCCTCGCCCATGCGCTGCGCGGCCGCCACGACGCAGTCATGGTCGGCGTCGGTACCGTGCTGGCGGACAATCCCGACCTGACCTGCCGCATCCCCGGCTTCCGCCCGACGCCGGTGGTGCGGGTGGTCGCCGACAGCCACCTGCGCACGCCGCTGACCACGCGGCTGGCCATGACCGCGGCGCAGACGCCGGCATGGTTCCTGATCCGCGCCGGCACCGACCCCGCCCGCCGCACCGCGTTCAGCGACCTGGGCGCGACGCTGATCGAGGTGCCCGGCGCCTCGGCCGGCGTCGATATCGCCGCCGCGCTGCAGGCGCTCGGCACGGCCGGCCTGACCCGCCTGCTGGTCGAAGGCGGCGGCCAGCTTGCCGCGGCGCTGCTGCGCGCGGACCTGGTGGACCGCATCGCCTGGTTCCACGCCCCCGCCGTCATGGGCGGCGACGGCTGGCCGGCGGTGCAGGCCTTCGGCATCGAGACACTTGACCACATGCCGCGCTTCCGGCGGCATTGCGTAACTTCCGTTGGTAACGACATGCTCAGCGAGTATTCGAGGCAGGCTTCATGTTCACCGGCATCATAAGCGCCCTTGGCAGCGTCCGCGCGATCGAACCCCTCGGCGCCGGAAAGGACATGCGACTGGTCATCGACACGCCCGTCGCGTTCCTCAGCGATCCGCCCGTCAGCCTGGGCGCGTCGATCGCCTGTTCCGGCTGCTGCCTGACGGTTGTGGCGCTGGGCGCCGACTGGTTCGCCGTCGACGCCTCGGCCGAGACGCTGGCGCACACGAAACTGGGATCATGGACCGTGGGGTCGCGGGTGAACCTGGAACGGTCGCTGCGGCTGGGCGACGAGCTTGGCGGGCACCTGGTGTCCGGCCACGTCGACGGCGTCGGCGAGGCGGTTTCGGCGACGCCGGAAAATGCCTCCACGCGCTGGGTTTTCCGCGTTCCGCGCGCGCTGTCGCGCTTCATCGCGGTAAAGGGCAGCGTCGCGGTCGACGGCGTCTCGTTGACTGTCAACGACGTTCAGGGTGATACCTTCGGGGTGAACATCATCCCCCATACCGCCTCGGTCACCGGCTTCGGCACGATGCAGCCGGGCGATCGGGTGAATATCGAGATCGACACGCTGGCGCGCTATGTCGCCCGCCTGGCGGAGACAGCCTGATGGACCAGTCGCAGAAGTCATTCGTTACAGCTGATTTGAGGCAGTATATCTCCTCGGCCGAAGACATCATCGAGGAAGCCCGCAACGGCCGGATGTTCATCCTGGTCGATGACGAGGACCGGGAAAACGAAGGCGACCTCGTCGTCCCCGCGCAGTTCGCCACGCCGGACGTGATCAACTTCATGGCCCGCCACGCGCGCGGCCTGATCTGCCTGGCGCTGACCCGCAAGCGGGTGGAGCAGCTCGGCCTGCCGCTGATGAGCCGGCAGAACGGCACGCGGCACCAGACCGCGTTCACCGTCTCGATCGAGGCGCGCGAGGGCGTCACCACCGGCATTTCCGCGGCCGATCGGGCGCGCACCATTGCGGTGGCGATCAATTCCGACAGCACGCGCGACGACATCACCACGCCGGGCCACGTGTTCCCGCTGATGGCGCGCGAAGGCGGCACGCTGGTGCGGGCGGGGCATACCGAGGCGTCGGTTGACATAGCCCGCAAGGCCGGCCTGGCGCCGGCGGCGGTGATCTGCGAGATCATGAACGACGACGGCACCATGGCGCGGCTGCCGGACCTGGTTTCCTTCGCGCAGCACCACAACCTGAAGCTCGGCACCATAGCGGACCTGATCGCGCACCGCCGGCTGACCGAGCGGCTGGTGCGCAAGGTCGAGGAAGGCAGCTACCACCATCCCGCCGGCGGCGACTGGCGCGCCGTGGTCTATGCCAACACGGTGGAGTACCAGGAACACCTGGCGCTGATCAAAGGCGACGTCAGCGGCCCCGAGCCGGTGCTGGTGCGCATGCACGCCATCGACCTGCTGGAGGACATGACCGGCTCGCCGCACTGGATCGCGGTGCACAACGCCATGCACATGATCTCCAAGGCGGGCCGCGGCATCGTCGTGCTGATCCGCGAGCATCGCCCGACGGCGCTGGCCGAGCGGGTGCGGCGGCTGGGCGTCGGCGGGCCGACCCCGTCGCGGGAACTGCGCGACTATGGCATCGGCGCGCAGATTTTGCTGGATCTGGGCGTGAGGAACATGGTGCTGCTGATCAACCATCCGCGCACCATCATCGGCCTTGAGGGCTATGGATTGAATGTGGTCGAGCAGCGGCCCATCCCGAATATCGTAGGAACGGATTACGTAGCATGAGTACACAGGATGCCGAACGCCCGAGCGCGCCGCGCGTCGAGGGGCGAGCGCCGCATCTGCTGATCGTCCGCGCGCCCTATTACCGGCAGGTGGTGGACGGGCTGACCGAGGGAGCCCACCAGATCATCAGCGAAGCGGGCGCAACGGCGGAGGTGCTGGACGTGGCCGGTGCCTATGAACTGCCGCAGGCGATCCGCATTGCCCTGCGCGGCATCCGCCGGTTCGACGGCTATATTGCGCTGGGCTGCGTGGTGAAGGGCGAGACGGATCATTACGAATTCATCTGCCAGGCGACGATGGACGGCATCATGCATGTCGCGTTGCAGTTCGGCATCAGCCTGGGCACCGGGCTGCTGACCTGCGATACGATCGAGCAGGCCGAGGCGCGGTCGGGCCGCGACGGCCACAACAAAGGCGCCGAGGCGGCCCGGGCCGCCCTGCTGCAGATCAACGCCGCCCGCCAACTCGGCGCCGTCTGATGGCCCGCCCTCCGAAAACCCGGGCGCGCACCGCGTCCCGGGTGGCTGCCGTGCAGGCATTGTTCCAGGCCGAACAGGCGGGCGACAGCGCCGAGACGGTGATCGACCAGTTCCTCAAGCACCGGCTGGGCGACCTGAGCGGCCAGGACGGGTTCGAGGACGGCCGCGTCCCCGACGCCGACGAGCGGCTGTTCGTCCGCGTGGTGCGCGAGACGGTGCGGCGGCAGGACGACATCGACCGCCTGCTGGCCGGGACCCTGCCCGAGGACTGGCCGCTGTTACGGCTCGATCCGGTGCTGCGGGCGCTGATGCGCGCCGGGATCGCGGAATTGTCGATGCCCGACGGGCCGCCGGCGAAGGTGGTGATCAACGAGTACCTGGATATCGCGCGCGGGTTCTACACCGGCCCGGAGGCGGGCATGGCGAACGCGGTGCTGGACAAGGCGGCGCGGTCGCTGCGCGGCAAGGAATTCCAGTAGGCTGTCACGCGGCGGCGGTCGTCTCGCCGCCGCGTGACAGCAGCGGCCGGAACCGGTAGGTTCGAAGCGTGAATAAACGCCGCGAGGGAACCGGCCGCCATGCGTCATTCCGCCCGCTTCGGCATCATCGGCGTCACGGCCGTCTGCCTGCTTGGGCCTGTTGCCTGCAAGCGGCAGCCGCCGATGCCGTATGCCGCTGCCCCGCTCGCCCCGATGGCGATGCGCAGCATGGCGGTGGGACAGGCGCCCGACGCGGCAAACCAGCGGATCGCCTACACGGAAAGCTTCGTGGTCGAGCTGCCCAGCGGCGCGGTGGAGGCGACGCAGCAGGAAACGCTGAAGAAATGTCTTGCCGCCGGCTGCTCGGTGCTGAACACCCGTCTGGATCGACTGCGCAACGGCGTGGTGGAGGCGTCGATTTCGGTGCGCATCGCGCCGGACCGCTACCAGGCGTTTGCCGACACGATCGTGGCGCCGCCGGCGCGGCTGGTGAGCCATGCCGAGACCGCCGAGGACAAGACCATCCCGCTGCTGGACATCGAGAAGCGGCTGGAGGCGCAGACCGCGCTGCGCGACCGCCTGCAGAAGATGCTGCAGCAGGCCGGGACCAGCGTCGGCGACCTGGTGGCGGTGGAGAAGCAACTGGCCGAGGTGCAGGGCACCATCGAGAGCGAAACGGCGCAGCGGGATTATCTGCGCACGATCACCGATACCGTGCGGGTGGAGGTTTCGTACAACGGGCTGATCCAGCAGGCAGGGCCGATCGATATTTCGCCGATACGAGTGGCGGCGGATGCGTTCGTGCAGACGGCGATTGAATCGTTTGGCGAAATGATCGGGCTGGTTGCCTATGCCCTGCCATGGCTGCCGATAGCCGCAGTGGGGTTCTGGCTGCTGCGCCGCCTGCTGCGGCGGGCATGAGGGGGGGGGGAACGACAGCTCCACCGGCGCCAGGATAGCGGCGGTCGTTACCGCTTCGTCATGCCGGGCGCAGGCCCATGCGTATCAGGATGGGGCGACGGGTGGTGAAGGATTTGGCACCAGGTCCGTTGCCTCATCGTCATGGCGGGCGTGTCCCGGCCATCCGCGCTTCGACGGTTGGGGGTAGATGGCCGGGACACGCCCGCCATACGATAGAGAGACGACCTCGCTCCGCCGTACGCCCTATCCTGATACGCATGAGGACACGCCCGGCCATGACGGTGAGGCAGCCGACGCCCTCAACAAGCCGTCAGCATCTCGTGCGCCGCCACGCTGCTGCGGTGCTGGACGATCCTGGCATCCCCGCGCAGCACCTCCCAGACCGTCCTCGTACCCTCCCGGTGGAACCGGATATCCAGGTGGCGCTTCCCGACCCGCAGGTCCCTCAGCGTCATGTCCGGCAGCCACTCCGGCAAATCCGGATCAACGTACAGCCGATCGGCTGGCGCGTCCGGCTGGATGCCGAGCATGGCCTGCAGCAGCGCGAAGCACGATCCCGCCGCCCAGGCCTGCGGCACGTTGGCGCCGAGATACTGCACCGGGAAATTGGCCCCGTCGCGGGCGACGCCGGCATACAGTTCCGGCAACTGGTGCATCAGGAAGTGGCTCGCCGCCTCGCTGATGTCACGGGCGAGCTGCGCCACCTCGGCGCTGAAGCCGTAGCGCTTGAAACCAAGCGCGATCAGGCTGTTGTCGTGCGGCCAGACCGAGCCGTTCTGGTAGGAATACGGATTGTACGCCGGATGCCGGCTGGACAGCGTGCGGATGCCCCAGCCGGAGTTCATGTCCGGCTGCATCAGGCGCGCCACCACCCGCGCCGCGCGCTCCGGCGGCACGATGCCGGACCACAGCAGATGGCCGGGGTTCGAGGCGATCGTCGTCACCTTCCGCTTCTGGCCATCCAGCATGTAGGCGTAGAAGCCGGTCTCCTCGTCCCAGAAGGTTTCGTTGAACTTCTCAAACAGCGCCGCCGCCTTCCGGCGCAGCTCCGTCGCCCGGTCCGGCCGGTCCAGCGCGTCGAACACCTCCGCCATGCGCACCCAGGCGTCATAGACATAGCCCTGCAGCTCGCACAGCGCCTTCGGCCCGCGCACCGGCGTTCCATCGGGATACACCATGGAATCGCCGGCGTCCTTCCAGTTCATGTTCTCATAGCCGACGGGCGAGCGGGTCTGGAATTCCTGGAACCCGTCGCCGTCGCGGTCGCCGTCGTTGTCGATCCATTGCAGCCCCGCCTCGGCAACCGGCAGGTATTTCTCCAGCAGCGCGCGGTCGCCGGTCGCGCGCCACGCGGCGTGCAGCGTGATCAGGTACAGCGGCGTCGCGTCGGCGGTGCCGTAATAGGGCGTGTGCGGAATCAGCTTGAAATGCGCCAGCTCGCCGTAGCGCAGCTCGTGCATGATCTTGCCCGGTTCGGCGTCGCGGAACTCGTCCCGCTCCTTCGACTGCCAGCGCCCCAGGATGTCCAGCGAGCCGCGGGCGAACTCGGGGTAGACAAGAATGTTCTGCAAGGAAACGATCAGGCTGTCGCGGCCGAACGGCGCCATGAACCACGGCAGGCCGGCGGCGGGCAGGAACACCATGTGGTCGGTGCCCGACAGCGGCAGCCGCAGCGCCGCCATGTCGTCGATCGCCTGGTGGTAGAAGCGGTAGAACTCCTCGTTGCTGGTGCGTATCTTCAGCACCGTCTGCCGCCAGTCGCGGTGCGCCCTGGCCTGCGACGACGACTCGGCGTGCTCGACGCAGTCGTTCGGGGCGTGATAGCGCTTGTCGCCGTCGGCGAACTCATACAGCAGGCAGGCGTGCCAGGTGCCGCCGGGCGGCAGCTTCACCTCGAAGCTCAGGCGGCCGTTGGCGAACACCGCCCGCGAGTCGCTGCGGCCGACGGAAATCGCCACCGAGCGGGCGAAGTCAGCGTTGCGATAGGTCGTGCGCAGCGTCTGCCGCGGCTCCGACCAGTCGGTGTTGATGTGGCCGCGCCGGATGTCGCGCCGGGACTTGACGTCGAACACGTCGGCGAAGTCCGAGCGGATCGCCATTTCTAAGTTGAAACGGATCGGCTTCTGGCCGTGGTTGGTGATGTCCAGGTCCTCGTGCATGCCCTGGTCGAGCACCCGCGCCAGGCCGAACGCCAGGGTCTGCCTGGCGATTGGCCCGTCCTCGGTGAGGAAGGACCGGTTGGTCAGGAAGATGCGGGCGCAGTCGAAATTCACCGCCCCGCCGTTCAGCAGGTCCCACTCGGCGCCGTTGGCGTAGACCGACCACGCACTGATCAGCCGCGTATCGAAAAAATACAACCCCTTGTCGCTGGGCCACGTGATCTGGCCATCCGGCTCGGTCACCAGGACCGTCATCGCCTGGTGGATGGCAATCTGCGGCGGGCCAACCTGAACCTTGAAGGGCATGGGCGAGTGTCTCCGCGTTGGTTGAGTGCGCCGGGTCCGCTATAGCGTGGCGCGAGCGGCCGTTTCACGTGACAGGATAGTAGGATTGGATACGCAGGATATAAGATGGACCTTGGACCACATCCGGCAGCACATCGAGCCGGGCATGCCGCTGGCGCCGTTGTTCAACATCGGCGTGATCGAGGCAAGCGCGTTCGTGTAGCCGGTGGGGCTACCGGACACGCACCGGCCTCGCTTGCCACCGGGTCCGGTGGTGCCCAGAATGCAGCGGCCGCACGAACAGGACCGAGGAACCGCCGCCATGGCCGATCTGCCGACGCACGTCGAAATCCACGAGGAAGGTCCGCGCGAAGGCTTCCAGATCGAGCCCGGGCCAATCGGCAGCGCCGACAAGATCCGGCTGATCGAGGCGCTGGCGGAAACCGGCCTGCGCCACGTCCAGGTCTGCTCGTTCGTCAACCCGCGGCTGGTTCCCGGCTGGGCCGACGCCGAGGCCGTGGTGGCAGGATTCCGCGCCAGGCCCGGGGTCGAGTACACCGGGCTGTTCTTCAACGGCAACGGCCTCGACCGGGCGCTGGCGTTCCGGGACAAGCTGGCCATCCGGGGCAGCATTTCGCTCACTGCTTCGGACGCGTTCACCCGCAGGAACCTGCATCGCAGCCACGCCGAGAACGTGGCGGCGATGCGGCAGCACAGCGCGCTGCAGCTTGCCAGGGGGATCCCGGTCAACCGCATCGGGGTGATGGCCGCTTTCGGCTGCAACTACCAGGGCGACATCCCGCCCGCCCAGGTGATCCGCACGCTGCAGGACGGCCTGGCGATCGCCACCGAGACCGGGGCCGACATCACGCTGTTCTCGCTGGCCGACACGATGGGCTGGGCGACGCCGGCGCGGATCGAGCGGGTCATCGGCGAGGTGCGGAACCGCTGGCCGGACATGGCCTTGTCGCTGCACCTGCACGACACGCGCGGCCTGGCGGTGGCGAATGCGTTCGCTGGATTGAAGCTGGGCGTCACCCGCTACGATTCGACCGTCGGCGGCCTGGGCGGCTGCCCGTTCGCCGGCCAGCCCAAGGCCGCGGGGAATATCTGCACCGAGGAACTGGTGCTGCTGTGCGAGGAAATGGGCATCGCCACCGGCGTGGACCTCGACGCGCTGATCGAGGTGGGACGCATGGCGGAGGCGATCGTCGGGCACCAGTTGCCGAGCGAACTGATCCATGCGGGAAGCCTGGATGCGTTCCGCCGCAAGGCGGCGTGACCCCGGTCGAGGAGACAATCTCTACCTGGCGGGGCCACGGCCGTTCTCTCTCCGTCATGGTCGCGAAGTCCTGCTACGCAACCAGGCTCGCATACTCCGGATGCCGCTCGATGTAGCTCGCGACGAACTCGCATTCCGGCACCACCCGGCGCCCACGCGCCCGCGCGTCATCCAGCACGGCGCGGGCGATCGCGGAGCCGATGCCTTGCCCGGACAAGGCCTCAGGCACCTCGGTATGCACCAGCACCACGTGATCGGCCTCCTTCCGGTACTGAATGAAGGCCACCACGCCGTCGATCGTCATCTCATAGCGATGACGCGCGACGTTGTCTGTCAGATCGGCCATGGCGTTCTCCCTTCGGCGAACCAACCTCTCAACGCGCGGACCTGGCCTGCGTTGCGCCGTTCGCCGGGTCCACCGGCCGTTCGGGCCGCAGGCGTCGGTGCCGCGCCCCTGCCCTCGCACCGGGCTGCCACCAGCCGGCGGTCCGACGATCAGCCGGCCGTCACTCCTCGGCCGCCGCCTTGCGCGCCAGCGCTTCGTCGGCCGAGGCGATGCCGCCATGTGCGGCGGACCAGGCGACCGGGTTCTCCAGGAACTTGCGGACGGCCGACATCGCCTCCTCCGAGAAGTATGGCCGATCCTTGCAGGCATCCAGCACGTCCCACCAGGTGCACAGGCTGTGCAGGGTGATGTCCATCTTCCGCAGCGTCTCGAACGCGCCGGGGAACACGCCGTAGAAGAACACCACGAAGGCATGGTTGACGATTGCCCCGGCGTCGCGCAGCGCGGTGGCGAAGCGGATCTTCGACTGGCCGTCGGTGGTCAGGTCCTCGACCAGCAGGGTGCGCTTGCCCACCGGGACGTCGCCCTCGATCAGCGCGTTGCGGCCGAAGCCCTTCGGCTTCTTGCGCACATAGGACATCGGTATCGACATGCGGTCCGCCATCCAGGCGGCATAGGGGATGCCCGCGGTCTCGCCGCCGGCGACGGTCTCGATCGCCTCGTAGCCGACGTGGCGCTGGATTTTCTCCACCGCCAGGTCGCAGATCTTCGCCCGCGCGTGCGGGAAATAGATGATCCGCCGGCAGTCGATATAGACCGGGGACTTCCAGCCGGAGGTGAAGGTGTACGGCTCCTCGGGCCGGAAATTGACCGCCTTGATCTCCAGCAGGATGCGCGCGGCCGTCAGCGCGGCGTCGCGGTCCCACTCGGTCGGGGCGGGGGTGGCATGAGCGGGCTTGGCCATCGCGGCTTGGTCCTCTGTCCCTGAAGAAGGCGCGTCTGATAGCCCATCGGCGCGGCGGGTGACAGCCCCAAGACGGCCGGCGCCGGCCTGTCGGGCCACGGTGTCAGGCCACGGGGATCGGGGGTCCGGATTGGGCGGCACGGCGGCGCCGCTGCGCCGGACGGCATCGTGCCGGCGATGCCCTGCGCGCCGGCCCATCGGCCCGCGGCGGTGGCGCGGCACCTTTGGGCTTTCACCGCGGCGATGGCGCCGGCAACCGCGCCCCGGGCCGGTTGGGGCGACAACGCGCCGATGCGAGCCTGCCTGCCGGCGACGACACCGTGATCCTGATCCGCACGCCCATGAGACCCGGAACGCAACCGCGCCACGACCGCTGGCGTTGCCCCGGCAGTGGGGCACGCGGCTCCACCTCATGAAGCCTCATTCGTCACAACCCGATCACTGCTCGCTGAAGCGCCGGCAGGTAATGGTTCGATTCGTTATCGAATTACGCATGCCCGATCGGTGCGCTGGCGAAGATGTGACGGGACCGAATCTGAGTTCTGACGTAATGTTCCAACCACAAACCGGGTCAACCGAAAAGCGGGAGCCTACCGTGCCAACAGCAAATCATTCCAGCGCCTTCAGCAATATTACCAACACGAGCGTATCGTTCGGCGGCACCTCTGACAGGCTGACCTTCATCAACTCCAGCAGTTGCGGCGTCACCGCCACCGGACTGAACCAGACGGTGTCGCTGATCAACGACAGCTGGATGGTGGTTCAGAACCAGTCGCCGAGCATGCTGAATGTGCTGATCCAGGGGAATGACGCCAACATCACGGTCAACGACATGACCCGCAACATGCACTTCACCCTGGTGCACCAGGGCGCCTACACGATCACCGACAATACCACCGGCCCCATCAGCGGCGCGTTCATTACCACCGCGCACAGCTCGATCTTCGTCATGGGCGTGACCGCCGCCACACTGGCGCACAACGTCACCTCCGTCCACTGATACCGGGCGGCGCTGGCGCCGGCCGGCATGCGCGCGGAGTTGGCGGGGCGGCTGCGCGCGCAATCAATAAGTTACCAACCGGCATTCCATCCTCGCAATGGTCCGTCTTTATGCCGGTTGGTATGACGGCCGGGCGGGACATGCCCTACGGCCGGATCAGGCCGCAGCGATCGACGGGCGGATCAGGCCGCGGCGAGCGCAAGCAACCGGCGGACGGCAGCGAGAGAGCCACTCGTGCCGGCAAGCCGAAGCGGTGGCCGGACCGGTCGTCGCACGCGGCGCCACTGTTGCGGCCCCGGTACGGCTGCGGCGGTCCTGTTTCAGGACCGCCGCCCGGGCGATTGTGCCTGTCATGCCTGCGGGTCCCGTGGATGACGCCGCCAGCGTGCCGCCTTTGTCATCGCACGTGCCGTCCGGCTTCTGCCGTCCGCCACGCCCGGTCCCCGGCCAGCCCGTTCAGTGCGTGGTCGCGATGGCGAAGGTGGCGGTGCCGTTGGAATACAGCGCGGAGACGCCCGAGCCATAGTGGGTGCCGTTTACGTCGATGCCGTTGACGTAGAGATTGCGGTCGGTGCTCGCCGTGCCGCCATAAGCGTCGTTGGTGAACTGCACCCCGATGGTGTGGTTGCCGGCACCGAAGTTGCCGGAGAAGGTCAGGTCTTCCCAGGCCCCGGCGGCGTGCAAGGCCACCACCTGCTGCGGCGTCGTCACCACCTTGCCGTCCACCAGCAACTGGAACTGGGCGTTGCCGTTGTAGGCATCCTCGGACAGGTGCACGGTGACGGTGTCGGCCGGGCCGCTCGCCGCCGCGACGCTGCCGCCCACGCTGAAGGTCCGCGTGCTGTTGGTATAAAGCGCCGCGCTGGTGCCGCTCTCGGTCTGGCCGTTGAAGGCGATCGCGTTGACATAGAGGTTGCGGTCGGTGCTGGCCGTGCCGCCGTAGGCGTCATTGAGGAACTGGATAGCCACCTGGTGCGAGCCGGAAGCCCAGTTGCCGGTCAGCACGAAGACGTTGCTGTCGCCGCTTGAATGCAGGGCCGAGGCGATCATGGTGCCGCCGACCTGGGTGCCGTCCACCTTGACGATGAACTGCGCGTCGCCCTGGTAGGCGTCCTCCGAAACGTTCAGGGTGATCGTCGACGTCGTGGAGGGCGGCGGGCTGGAAGGCGGCGTGGAGGTGGGCAGCGGGCTGGTGCTGGTGCCGTTGCCGGTATTCCACCCGCCATTGCTCCAGCCCCACCAATTGCCGGCGGCATTCTCCTGCCAAACCGTGCCGTTGACATAGGCCAGTTCGGTGACGCCGCTCGAGTAGCCGGCAGCCTGGCCGTTTTCCTGCACGACACCATTCGCGATCGTCCACGTGTTGCCGCTGGCGTCGGTGATCGCGGCGGAGGAGCCGGCCGTCACCACCGTGTCATTGGCCGATGGCGTGGCGGTGGTGGTGCCCCCGCCGCTGCCACTGCCACTGCCGCCGCCACTGCCGCCGCCACTGGACGGCGGTGTGGTCGGCGTCTCGGAGGCCGCCTCCGCGGCGATCCCGGCCGCCACCTGTTGGCCGTAGGACGTCAGCGAGTAGTTGGAATTCAGCAGGCCGTCGCCCGGGGCGCCTGTGTGGGCAATCCAGGCGGCCGAGCCTGATACCGTGCCGTTCTCCACGGCGCTCTGTATGGCGGTGATGACCTGGTTGGCGTTGGCGTCGATCGTCACGCCGGTGGTGCTGTTGCCATACTCGCCGATGATCACCGGGATCGTGCCGTCGGCGCTGGTGATGCTGTGCGCCTCCTGCACCGTCGTCGCCAGCGCGCTCGACACCGTCGATTGGTTGGTTGAATAGTTGCTGACCCAGCCATAGGAGTGGATGTCCCAGATGACGCTTGTCATTCCGGAATAATCGGACGCGGTCAGTTGTGAGGACAATGGTCCGCCCATGGGCGTAGCGCTGATGCCCGCTTCGAGCATGATGGGGCTGGTATTGCCGGTGTTGCGGATCGCGTCATAGGTCTGCTGCTGCCACGTTGACAGCGCAGCACCCGGGCCTGGCGGCTCGTTGTCCGTGCCGAACCAGACGTAGGGGTTGTTCTTGAAGTATGAGGCGACCGAGGAATACCAGTTCAGTTCGTTGGTCAGCTCCTGGCCGGTGAAAACGCTGCCCACCCCGCCCCCGCCGTCAGAGCCGGTGCTGGTGGTGTGATCCTCCAGTTCGACGACGATGCCTTGGCTGGTCAGCGAATTGACATAGGCGGCGATCGAGGCGGGGGTGGGATAGGTATTGATCGCGAGCCGGACGAAGTTCAAGCCCGGGAAATCGGCGAGAAGCTGGCTGGCCGGTACTTGCACGTCGATTCCGACGTTGACCCCGCGTGCGACATACACCTGTCCATTCGGATCGATGATCTGTCCATTGGAATCGTAGAACTGGCCGGTGGCGGTCGACATTCTTGCTTACCTCAAACGTTGCGGTAGGCAAGCTATCAGGCTGACCAACTATTGTTCAACATTAAAACTATATAGAAATGTTACGGGCATCTTCAGTGTGGATTTGGGAGACATATGAACAGGATGATACGATTCTGCACCGCACCGCCCGCCGGCAGGGCAGGCCACGCCCCTCGCCGATCGCGGGACGTTCGGGCGGCAGGCGGCGGTCCCCACCGCCGCAGGTGCCGGCAAGCCGAGGCCAGCCGGCGGCGACACGGCAAGGCAGCAGCGCCCGCCGGCAACCTGGTTGCGGTCTGGACGATGCGGTCGCAAGCCCCACGCACGGCCGTGAAGCGGTGCACAGGCAGCGAAGCCCGTCCGGGCCACGACGCCACGACACGGCGCCGCTCAGCGCGGTATGGCACCGGAGGTGGCCGGTGACGGCCTCTCCAGAGCCTCGGGTGCGGCGGACGCGCCGCCGTTTCGGCTACCGCGATGACGGTGTGGTGGCACTCTCTCCCGCAGAAGTCCCGGTTATCGCCAAAGCCCTCACGCATCCGTGAGCGGCCGCAGTCTCCACCACCACGTCATGCGGTGTCAATAACAAATCTTGATTGATTTGTGGCGTAACATTTCGGTAGCGTCAGGCTCGCAGCTCGTTCCGCAACATTCCGTCGGCGTTCTGCCCGCGCGGTCCCGTGCGGATGCGAACGATTGGCACCGGCAAACCCGCGGCATCAACCCGACGCCACCACTGCCGATCGGTGTTTGTTCACAACGTACTGGCAGGCCGCGGTCCTTGCCGGCATCCGGGGGTCGTGCGCCGGCGATCGATCTCCTCTATATCTCCCTCCCCAGATCACCGCCGCGGACCTGCCGAATGCACATCGCCACCTCCTCCGCCTTCAAGGAAAACGCCAGCAAGGCGCTGTCCAACAGCGGCCTGCAGAAAGCGCTGGCCCGCAGCGGCCCCAGCTTCATCGCCCGCCGCGCCGCCGCCGCCGCCGCCCTGCCGGAGTTCGAGCGGTTGCGCGACACCGCCCGCGACATCAAGAACCACGCCCTGGCCAACCTGGATTTCTACCTGGAAGCCTACGAGACGAAGGTGCTGGCCTCCGGCGGCAAAGTGCACTGGTGCGCCGACGCCGGCGAGGCCCGCGACGCCGTGCTGGCGATCTGCCAGGCCGCCGGTGCCCGCACCGTCACCAAGGGCAAGTCCATGATCGGCGAGGAGATCGCCATCAACGACCACCTGGAGCAGCACGGCATCCGCCCAGTGGAAACCGACCTGGGCGAATACATCATACAGTTGCGGCACGAGCTGCCCAGCCACATCATCGCCCCGGCCTTCCACCTGAACATGGAGGACTGGGAAGCCGCCTTCCGCAAGGCCCACACCGACCTGCCGGCGGACCGCACCTTCCGCGAACGCCGCGACGTGCTGATCGAGGCGCGGACGAAGCTGCGCTCGCAGTTCCTGGTCGCCGACGTCGGCATCACCGGCGCCAACTTCCTGATCGCCGAGACCGGCAGCAGCGTCATCGTCACCAACGAAGGCAACGGCGACCTGACCCAGACCCTGCCGCGCGTGCACATCGTGCTGGCCAGCATCGAGAAATGCGTGCCGACGCTGGAGGATGCAACCTCGCTGCTGCGGGTGCTGGCGCGATCCGCCACCGGGCAGGATTTCTCGGTCTATACCACGTTCTCCACCGGCCCGCGGCGCCCGGGGGACCTGGACGGGCCGGCGGAATACCACGTCGTGCTGATCGACAACGGCCGCTCGGCCATGCTGGGGACGGATTTCCAGGACATGCTGCGCTGCATCCGCTGCGCCGCGTGCATGAACCACTGCCCGGTCTACGGCGCCGTCGGCGGCCACGCCTATGGCTGGGTGTATCCGGGGCCGATGGGCGCGGTGCTGACGCCCGGGCTGATTGGCGTGGACAAGGCGGAGCACCTACCCAACGCCTCGACCTTCTGCGGCAAGTGCGAGAGCGTCTGCCCGGTGCGCATTCCCCTGCCCAAGCTGATGCGCCACTGGCGCGAGCGGGCGTTCGAGCGCCACCTGACCCCGGGCGCGACCCGCACCAACCTCGCTCTGTGGGCGTTCCTGGCCCGCCGCCCGGCGCTGTACCGGATGGCGACTCGGGCGGCGGCACTGGGCCTGGGCTGGATGGGCCGCAAGACCGGCCGCTTCGCCCACCTGCCGCTGGCTTCCGGCTGGACCGGCGGCCGCGACCTGCCGGCGCCCGAGGGCGACACGTTCTTCGCCCGCTACGCGCGGCAGCAGCGGACGCAGCAGGCGCAATGAGCAAGGACAGCATCCTGACCGCCATCCGCCGCGGCCTGAAGCGCGGCAAGCTGCCGGATGACCAGGCCGCCATGTTGCGAGACCGGATGCAGCAGCACCCGCGCCACCTGATCCCGGCCCGCTCGCGGCTGCCGCACGCGGGGCAGGTCGACCTGTTCGTGCGCAACGTGGAGAAGGAATTCGGCACCGTCGCCCGCGTGGCCGACGCCGGCGCGGTGCCCGCGGCGGTGGCGGACTACCTGGCGGCGCAGAACCTGCCCCCGCGCCTGGCGATGGCGCCGCATCCGGACCTGCGCGCCCTGCCCTGGGCCTCGCGGCCGCTGCTGGAAATCCGCGAAGGCCGGGCGGAGGCGACCGACGCGGTCAGCGTGCAGCACGGCTTCGCCGGCATCGCCGAGACCGGCACGCTGATGCTGCCCAGCGCGCCCGAGCGGCCGGTGACGCTGAACCTGCTGGCGGATACCGAGATCGTCGTGCTGCGCGCCTCCTGCATCGTCGGCGCCTATGAGGAAGCCTGGGATCGGCTGCGGGCGGAGTTGGACGGGATGCCGCGCAACGTCATGCTCGTGACCGGGCCGTCGCGGTCCGCGGATATCGAGCAGACGCTGGAACTGGGCGCGCACGGCCCAAGGCGGCTGCATGTGGTGGTGATCGAGGATACGGACCGGGCGGCGTAAGGGCCTGATGCAAAATAACCGATCCACCGGAGCCGGCGCACCGGCCCTTCCACGTCATGGTGGGCGCAAGCCCACCATCCACGCCTTTGCCGCGATCAGCACCGCAACGCGTGGATGGTCCGCCTTCGCGGACCATGACGGGGAGAGGCCGGTGCCGTGTACGCAATGACTCGGTCAGCCAATGACGCGGTTATCTCCTGACGGGTCCTTCGTGTGGTTCAGCGCCGCAAGGCGTGGATAGCGGCCCTGCGGCCGCCAAGACGACACGACCGGGCAAACTCTGCGCCGCCCGGCATCACACCCCGCAACAGCGGGGCATGACGCCGTTTCTCAATCAACGAGCCAATCAGCCGGCATCAAAGGCTGAACACGTACAGCATGGACGTGTTCTGCATATCCTTGAGCTGCGGCGACTTGTTCAGCATGTCCCGCGCCACGATGTTGCCGCCGACGAGCACGGCGATGTACTGTTTGCCGTTCACCGAGTAGGTCATCGGCGGCGCCGAGCTGAACGAGCCGACATTGAAGCCCCAGAGCGGCTTCAGGGTCGTGTCATCCAGGGCGTAGATCTTGCCGTCGATGGTTGTCGTCAGCGCGAGTCCGCCGGCGGTCGTCGTGACACCGGAATAGATCGCGTGCGGCAGGTTCTCCTGGGCGACCTTCCTGCCGGACGCGGGATCCATGACGGTCACGGCGCCCTTGACCACCTCGGCGTTCGAGTAGGCGCCGCCGAGCCAGAAGGCCCCGCTGGCGTCATTGGACGGGTTGACCGTGACGCTCGAGCAGCCTTCCAGGCCGCCGCCATACGACATGTGGGTGCGCTCGCTGTACGAGGTCGGGAAGAAGTTCACGCCGCCCTGGATGTTCGGGCAGCCCTCGATCTTGCCCTGCTCACGCCGGGAGGCCGCGCCGATCTTGTAGGTCTGCAGGTCCTTGTTCGGGTCATACTCGACCGGCTTGCCGGTCTTCGGGTCGATCCCGTCAGTCCAGTTCACCTTCTCGGCATATTGCTGACTGGAAATGAACTGTCCGTTGGTCCGGTCGAGCGTGTAGAAGAAGCCATTGCGCCCGAAGTGCGCGAGGATCTTACGCTCCTCGCCGTTCACCTTGGTGTCGATCAGCTGCTGAATGCCGATCTCGTCGTAGTCGAGGAAATCGCCTGGCGTGTACTGGAAGTACCACTTGATCTTGCCGGTGTTGACGTCGAGCCCCAGGCTGGAGTTGGTGTACAGGTTGTCGCCCGGACGGTATTCCGGATCGAACATCGGCACGGGCTGTCCGGTGCCCCAGATCGTCAGCTTGGTTTCCGGATCATAGGAACCCGTCTGCCAGAACGAGCCGCCGCCGTGCTCCCAGGCATGGGTATTGCCTTTCCAGGTTTCGCTGCCGGGCTCGCCAGGAGCGGGCACGGTGTAGGTCCGCCACAGGTGGTCGCCGGTATCCGCGTTGAAGGCGTCGATATGGGCGCGCGCGCCTCGGTCTCCGCCGCTGCCGCCGACGATCAGCTTGTCGCCGATGACCAGCGGCGCCGCCGTCAGCGCGCAGTGGCTCTTCACCATGTCGTCGAACTGGACGGACTTCACCAGTTCGCCGGTGTCGGCCTTGGTCCAGTTGACCTTGCAGTCGTTCGTCACGGAGATGACGAAATTCTTGTAGAGCGCGACGCCGCGGTTCGAAGCCGTGAACATGTCGGCTTTGTTGCTGCCAGGATCCATGATCCAGGTGATCCGGGCGTTCATCGGGTCGCGCACGTCGATGCGATAGACGGCGCCGAACCCATCGACGACATACATGAAACCATCATTCACGAGAGGCGTGCTCTGGTGGCCGCCCAGCGACATGAACCCGATGCCGTTCACGCCGCCCAGCGCGACAGTGAAGGCGACGTGAAGGTTCTTCACGTTGTCCTTGTTGATCTGGTCAAGCTCGGAATAGCGGTGGGAGCTGTAGTCCTTGTTGACCATCAGCCAGTTCTGCGGCTCCTTGTCAGGGTTCATCAGCCGCTGCGGCGTGACATCGGCCGCCAGGGTCGGCAGCGCGGTCGTGGCAAGCAGCATGGACAGCAGAACGGCGCGTGGCACTGTTTTCAGGCCCATCGTTTCCTCCTTATTGTTTCTTTGACCCGGCCGCCATCGAGACTGCCCATGGCTGGCGCTTCGTCCCGCGGGGTCGGTCAGTCTGAAGGAACCCGACGCGAGATCGAGGCGGGGCAACACTCGCTGACTGGGAAACCGTAGTGTACGACGTGATTCTTTTCCAGAGGATTGTTCGGTCGGCGGATGTGGCGTCAGGCGCGCGGGATGGTGGCCGGTGGAGGGCCTTGATGGCGCCCGGCGCGCGCCATCGTGACGGGTGCCGGCGCTTTGGGTCCTGTGCGAGGCCTGTCCCGTGCAGCGGGAACAAGCCGGGCCCCGGACCTTCCTCGGGCCGGCCGGCATCCGGGTGCATCGCTCACGGTCATGAACCCGGACAACGGTTCCAGGTCTTCACGCCGCGCCGCCCGATATGTCGATGATATCCTGCAGGCAATCAGCCGTGCGATAGCGTTTAGAAGGCACGGGTACGGTCCCGTTCGACGTTGGCACGCAGGCGCTGTTTATGGATCGGTTCAGGCAGGATCTGCACCTCGCGACCAAGAAGCGAACCGAGTTCGCGCTCGAACCTGACCAGATCGAGCAGGCCGATTTTCGCAGCAGGATCGAATTCGGCAGCCAGGTCGATGTCGCTGCCCGGGCCGGCTTCGCCCCGCGCGACGGAGCCGAACAGCGGCAGATGGGCAACCCCGGCCCGCACCAGGGTTTCCCGATGCGCGCGCAGGGTGTCGATCACGCGGGCCGCAGTGGGGGCCGCAGTGGGGGCCGCAGTGGGCGGTGGGGGACTGTCCATGGTCATGCCACTCCTGCAACATAGCATGGCGGAAAGGTATTTGTCCCGGCTTGCCTAAAGCTCTCCGTTGCACACGGTATCAGCATTCGGAGAGCGGCCTTCCTGCCGCTGTCTCGTCCAGCTTCAGTTGGACCGCGAGGACGCCCAGTTCAGCAGGTTGCGGTTCAGGCGCCCGTGCCTGCCGGGAGGGGTCAACGCCGCTCCACCAAGGAGTCAGCCGGCTTTGCGTTGACGTCGTGGCGGTTGAAAGGCATTCTCAATCGTTGCCTGCTCCCATCGTCCTCTAGACGTGGAAACTTTCCCCGCACCCACAGCGGCCCTTCTCGTTCGGATTGACAAACGTAAATCCGGACGTCAGGTTCTTCACTTGGTAGTCCATCACCGTGCCAATCAGAAACAACGAGGCCTTGCGGTCCACCAGGACGGTCAGGTCCTTGTCCTTCACCACCTCGTCGCTCGGCGCCGGCGCGTCCGCCCAGGACATGTCGTAGGACATGCCGGAGCAGCCCTTGGTCTTGACGGCGATGCGCAGCAGCTTGCCCTGCTCGCCCTTCTCATACAGGCTGCGCAGCCGCGTCGCGGCGGCGTCGGTCAGGGTCATCAGGGGCGGCAATGCGCGGGTCTTGCGGGGGGCAGTGGTCGTGCTCATGGTCCAGCTTCCATCGCGATCGGTCAGTACATGTTCAACTGCAGCCGGGCTTCCTCGGTCATGCGTGACGGGTCCCAGGGCGGATCCCACACCGTGTCCACGCTGCAGGACGTGACGCCGTCCACGGTCAGCACCGCGTCGTGCACCTGTTCCGGCAGTTCCTGCGCGCTCGGGCAGCCGGGCGCGGTCAGCGTCATCTCCACCTTCACCGCGCCGTCGTCGGCGATCTCGATCGCATAGATCAGCCCGAGTTCGTAGATGTTGACCGGGATTTCCGGGTCGTACACCGTGGCGATCGCCTCGATCAGCGCGTCCTCGGACGGCGTTTGGGCGGATGGCGTTTGGGCGGATGGCGGGGCCGGCGGCTGCAACGGCTTCTCGCCGTCGGGAGTCCATGCGGTCGGGGGCGTTATCTCATTCACTGCTTGCCTCCTTCGTCCCGTCCAGCGCGGCGATCAGGGCGTGCCAGGGCAGGGTCGCGCACTTCACGCGGGATGGATATTCGTGCACACCCGACAGCGGCGCCAGGCGCTCCAGCGGTTCGGCCAGGGCGCCGCCGCAGTCGGGGCAGGCGCCGGTGCGGGCCATGGTGCGGAATGCCTCGAACAGCGCCTTGGTGTCGGCCTTGGCGCGGCCCTGCACCGTTTCGGCCATCAGGTCCGCCGAGGCGACGCTGATGGCGCAGCCGCGGGCCTCGAAGCCGACATGGTCCAGCCTGTCGCCGTCGTATTTCACCCAGACCTGCACGCGGTCGCCGCACATCGGGTTGTCGCCCTTGGCGGTGGCGTCGAACGTTTGCAGCCGCTGCGCGTGGCGCGGGTGGCGGCCGTGGTCCAGGATCACCTCCTGGTACAGGTCGCGCAGGTCGTCGAAATTGTCGGTTCCGCTCATGCAAAGAAATCCCGCACCCGGACCAGGCCGTCGGCCAGGGCGTCGATCTCGGCGTGCGTGGTATAGACGCCGAAGCTGGCGCGGGCGGTGCTGTCCAGGCCGAAACGGTGCATCAGCGGCTCGGCGCAATGGTGGCCGGCGCGCACCGCGATGCCCTGGCGGTCCAGCAGAGTCGCCACGTCATGCGCATGCGCCTTGCCCAGCACGAAGGACACCACGCCGCCACGGTCCTGCGCCTGGCCGATGATGCGCAGGTCGGGCACGGTCGCCAGCCGCGCCAGCGCGTGCTCGGTAAGCGAGGCCTCATGCGCCGCCAGGGCGTCGTAGCCGATGGCCTGCACGTAGTCGATTGCCGCCTTCAGGCCGATGCCCTCCAGGATGGCCGGGGTGCCTGCCTCGAACTTGTGCGGCACCTCGGCCCAGGTGGATTTCTCATATGTTACCGACGAAATCATGTCGCCGCCACCGAAAAACGGCGGCATCGCCTCCAGCAGCTCGCGCCGCGCCCACAGCACGCCGATGCCGGTGGGGCCGTACAGCTTGTGGCCGGTCCAGACGTAGAAATCGCAGTCCAGCGCCTGCACGTCCACCTTGCGGTGCACGATTGCCTGCGAGCCGTCGAACATCACCTTGGCGCCATGGGCGTGCGCGACCTGCACGATGCGTTCCGCCGGCGTGACGGTGCCCAGCACGTTCGACATGTGCGTCATCGCAACAAGGCCGACCTTCGCGTCCTGCAGCAGGGCTTCGAAGGCGGCCATGTCGAGCTCGCCGGCGTCGGTCACCGGCGCCACCCGCAGCTCGATGCCGCGGTCCTCGCGCAGCAGTTGCCACGGCACGATGTTGGAATGATGCTCCATGCCGGAGATCAGCACCGCCTGCCCCGGCTTCAGGATGCCGCGGCCGTAGCTGTGCGCCAGCAGGTTGATCGCGCCGGTGGAGTTGCCGGTGAACACGATCTCCGACCTGTCGCGCGCGTTCATCAGCGCGGCGGCGGCGTCGCGGCAGCCTTCGAAGCTTTCCGTGGTCCGCTCGCTCATCCAATGCAGGCCGCGGTGGACGTTGGCGTACTGCGTCTCCATGGCGTTCACCATGGCGTCGATCACCGCCCGCGGCTTCTGGGCAGAGGCGGCGCTGTCAAGGAACACCAGCTTCTTGCCGCGGATCGTCTGCGTCAGGATCGGGAAGTCGGCGCGGATGCGCTCGACGTCCAGAGCAGCCGGATTGGTCATGACGTTCATGCGGCCAGCTTCTCCCACCAGCCGGCCACGGCATTCTCCAGCCAGGCGCGGATGGTTTCATCGGTGACGGCATCGAGGGCTTCAGTCAGGAAGGCGCGCACCAGGATGGCGCGGGCCTCGGCTTCCGGCACGCCGCGGCTGCGCAGGTAGAACATCTGATCGGCGTCCAGCTCGCCCACCGTGGCGCCGTGGCTGCACTTCACGTCGTCGGCGAAGATTTCCAGCTCCGGCTTGGTGTCGATCTCGGCGTGCGGCGACAGCAGCAGCGCCTGGTTCATCTGGTAGCCGTCGGTCTTCTGCGCCCCGCGGGCGACCTCGATACGCCCCTGGAACACGCCGCGCGAGCGGCCCGCCAGCACGTTCTTGACCGTCTGCCGCGACTGGCAGTTCGGCGCGGTGTGGCTCACGACCGAGGTGAAGTCGCCATGCTGCGAGCCCACCAGAAGCTGCGCCGCGTTCAGGTGCGCCGCCGCGCCGGCGCCGGACAGCTGCGCGTGCACCTCGGTGCGGCAGAGGCGGGCGCCGATGTTCAGGGTGAAACTGTCGTACGTCCCGCCCGCCTGCACGTCGGCATAGGTGGTGGAGACGTGAAACGCCATCGCCGCCTCGTTCTGCAGGCGCACATGCGTCAGCGCCGCGCCGTCGGCGACATGGATTTCCGCCACCGTGTTGAGCAGGTAGGCGCCCTGCCCGGCGGCGATTTCCACCAGTGCCAGCCGCGCGTTTTCGCCCAGGCGGATGGTGTGGCGGGGATGGAAGTCGGCGTCGCTGGTGGCGATGCTGATGAGCTGGACGATGCCGGCGTCGTGCCCGGCAGGGACGTGCAGGATGGCGCCGTCTTCGGCCAGCATGGTGTTGAGCGCGACCATCGGTTCGCGGTCCGGCCACGTCAGCGTGCCGAAATCGGCCTGGTCGGCGAAGCGGGCGACGGAGAACGCGGAGGAAGGCGTGGATGCCGGGCCTGCGCCCGGCATGACGGATGGGGCCAACATGACGGACAGATCGGCCCGCAACACACCATCGACGAACACAATGCGCGGGGCGTCAAGCAGCGGCAGGTTGGCGAGGATGGTTTCCGCCTCGTGCCGCGGCGCCGCGTCGCGGTGGAATTTCGTTTCGGCCAGCGCGCGCAGGCTGGTGTATTTCCAGGCCTCGATCGGCCGCCCCCGCGTGCCACCCGGCAGGCCGACGGTGCGGAAAGCGTCAGCGGCGGCGGCACGCAGGGCGGAGTCGCCCGGCAGCGCGTTCAGCACGCTGTCATACCGCTCCAGGAAGCCGGCAGCCCCGGTACTCATGCCGCCTCCGCAATCAGGTCGCCGTAGCCGCGCTTTTCCAGTTCCTTCGCCAGCTCCGGCCCGCCGGAGCGGACAATCTGCCCGTTCAGCAGCACATGCACCCGGTTCGGCACCAGATGGTCCAGCAGCCGCTGGTGATGAGTGATGACCAGCGCGGAAAATTCCGGCCCGCGCAGAGCATTGACGCCATCGGCGACGATCTTCAGCGCGTCGATATCCAGGCCGCTGTCCGTCTCGTCCAGGATCGCCAGCTTCGGGCGCAGCAGCGCCATCTGCAGCACTTCGTTGCGCTTCTTCTCACCGCCGGAGAAGCCGACATTGACGTTGCGCTTCAGCATGTCGTCCGGCATCGCCAGCCGCTTCGCCTCGGCCCGCGCCAGCTTCAGGAACTGCACCGCGTCCAGTTCCGACTCGCCGCGCGAGCGGCGGATCGCGTTCAGCGCCGTGCGCAGGAAGTTGGCGTTGTTCACGCCCGGCAGCTCAATCGGCGCCTGGAACGCCAGGAACAATCCGGCGGCGGCGCGCGCCTCCGGCTCCATATCCAGCAGATCGATGCCGTTGAACGTGGCCGACCCGGCGGTGACTGCGTAATCCTCCCGCCCCGACAGCACATAGCCAAGCGTCGATTTACCGGAGCCATTCGGCCCCATGATGGCATGAACCTCCCCATCCGGCACCGTCAGATCGATGCCCTTCAGGATCGGCTTTTCATTGATTGCAGCGGCCAGGCCGCGAATTTCCAGCATAGCGATTACCCCACCGATCCTTCGAGCGAAACCGCCAGGAGCTTCTGCGCCTCGACGGCGAACTCCATCGGCAGTTCCTTCAACACATCCTTGCAGAAGCCGTTGACGATCAGGCCGACGGCGTCTTCCTCCGACAGCCCGCGCTGGCGGCAGTAGAACAACTGGTCCTCGGCGATTTTCGACGTCGTCGCCTCGTGCTCCACCTTCGCCGTCGGGTTGCGGCTTTCGATATACGGCACCGTGTGCGCGCCGCACTGGTCGCCAATCAGCAGGCTGTCGCACTGGGTGTAGTTGCGCGCGTTCGCCGCGCCGGGCAGCATCCGCACCAGGCCGCGATAGGTGTTGTTCGACTTCCCCGCGCTGATACCCTTGGAAACGATCGTGCTGCGCGAGCCCCTGCCGACATGGATCATCTTCGTGCCGGTATCGGCCTGCTGGTGGCTGTTGGTCACCGCCACCGAGTAGAACTCGCCCACGCTGTCCTCGCCCTGCAAGACGCAGGACGGATACTTCCAGGTGATAGCCGAACCGGTTTCCACCTGCGTCCAGGAGATCTTCGACCGCGCGCCGCGGCAGGCGCCGCGCTTGGTGACGAAGTTGTAGATGCCGCCCTTGCCTTCCGCGTCGCCGGGGTACCAGTTCTGCACCGTGGAATACTTGATCTGCGCATCATCCATCGCGACCAGCTCCACCACCGCGGCGTGCAGCTGGTTCTCGTCGCGCTGCGGCGCGGTGCAGCCTTCCAGATAGCTGACGTAGCTGCGCTCTTCAGCGATGATCAGCGTCCGCTCGAACTGCCCGGTGTTGCGGGTGTTGATGCGGAAATAGGTGGACAGCTCCATCGGGCAGCGCACGCCCCTGGGGATGAAGACGAAGCTGCCGTCGGTGAACACGGCGCTGTTCAGCGCGGCGAAGAAGTTGTCGCCCACCGGCACGACGGTGCCGAGGTACTGCTGCACCAGATCCGGATACTCACGGATCGCCTCGCTGATCGGGCAGAAGATCACGCCGGCCTTGCGCAGCGTCTCCTGGAACGTGGTGGCGACCGAGACGCTGTCGAACACCGCATCGACCGCGACCTGGCGGTTTTCCACGCTGTCGGGATCGACGCCGGCCAGGATCGCCCGCTCCTTCAGCGGGATGCCGAGCTTCTCGTACATCGCCAGCAACGCAGGATCGACCTCGTCGAGGCTCTTCGGCCCGTCGCTCTTCTTCTTCGGCGCGGCGTAGTAATGCAATTCCTGGTAGTCGATCGGCGGATGCTCCACGCGCGCCCACTGCGGCTCCTGCATCGCCTGCCAGGCGGCAAATGCCTTCAGGCGCCAGGCCAGCATCCACTCCGG
This sequence comes from Rhodopila globiformis, assembly GCF_002937115.1. GTDB lineage: Bacteria > Pseudomonadota > Alphaproteobacteria > Acetobacterales > Acetobacteraceae > Rhodopila > Rhodopila globiformis. Next base: position 25,217 of record NZ_NHRY01000257.1, read on the forward strand.
CTCCTGCTTGCGGCTGGAGATCAGGCGGATGATGTCCTCGTTCAGCCCCTTGGGGGCGATGTCCATCTCGATGTCGGTCTCGAAGCCCCACTTGTAGCCGGACTGGGTGACGGACTGGACGGTGTCGAGCGTTTCGGTGTCGGCAGCCATGGAGCGATCCTATTCGGCAGCCGCGGACAGCGCGGCCTGAGGGGGCTGGTTGGGGGGCGGCTGGTCAGGCAGGGGCGGGTCGAACAGATGGAACACTGGCGGCAGCGTCACCTGCATGTCAGCCAGCGTGATCGCCGACAGCGCCTTGTGGATGGCCTCGTTCACCGGATCCCAGCGCCCGCGCATCGGGCATTGGCCCTGTGACTCGCAGCCCATTCCCGTGCCCTCCACGCAGGCGGTCAGGGCAATCGGCCCGTCGATCGCGGCGATCACGTCGGCGATCGGGATCTCGCTCAGCGCCCGGTTCAGCCGGTAGCCGCCGCGGGCGCCGCGCTGCGACGCGACAAGGTCACTGGCGGCCAGCGCCTTCAGCACCTTGGCCACTGTCGGCTCCGGGATGCCCGTGGTGGCGGCAAGCCCAGGCGAGGTCTGCACCCCGTCCATCCCGGAGAGTCGCACCAGTACCACGACGGCATAGTCCGTCAGCTTCGACAGCCTGAGCATGGCCTGCGAATCCTCGCTTCTGACCGGTTTATGGCTAACAGGACCGAACCAGTCCTGATTGAACAGGACATGGCGTATCGGGCGGGCAGCGTCAAGGGGGAAATCAGCCGAAGCGGGAACGATTTTTCGGCGGGCGACGCGAGGGCGCGGCAGAGGATTGTAGAACCCAGGTGTACTGGAGAAAAGTACTGCACCCTGCCAAGACCGCCTACCGGAGGAACCGACCCTGTTGGACCTGGCGGAATGGCCTCCGCCGCTTGCCCTGGGCACGGCCCGCAACGGCCTGGGACCGCGGCGGATGGAACCAGCGCCCTCCGGAACCGTCCGTGCCCGCTCATCCTTCCGTGATTCTTAACACTGAGGAAGATGAAGGGCTACGAAGACCGAACCTCGCTGGCAAATCGGGACCTGACCAACCGCATTGTTGGCGTGGCGGATGGCAGCATCGGCGCAGTCCTGCGCGGATGCGTGGACGTCGCGTGAAGGAGGGGCATCGCTGCTTTATCGCCTGACTGGTTCACATCCCTTCGTGGTCCTCAGGTGGTCCTTCGCGTTCTTCGTGTTGAAAATCGGCAGGCGATCCAGGCTCCGCCTCCGGCTTTGACCCCCACCCGGGACAGTCGCGCCGCCCCATTGGTTATGACGGAATGTCCTTTGCCGTCCGGCCCACCAAGGTACGCAAAGGTTGGGGGAATAGGGGCTGAACCGCCGACGGGCGGTACTGGCAGACTGCGGAAAACCCGCCGAACGGTTGCTGTTTGCGGCGTTCCTGGCTGCCGGCCCCGGTCACGTTCTTGCCGTGGTGGCAACCGCGCGGATAACCTCAACCAGCCGGTTCTCGTCATATGGTTTCGTCAGCCAGAGGGCGGAACGGAAAGCGGCGGGCACCGCAAGATTGGCGTAACCGGTCACGAAAACAACCGGCATGCCGCGCCTGGCAAGGATTTCAGCCGCCGGATAACTCATCTCCCCGCGAAGATTGATATCCAGGATCGCGACATCGGCGGACACCCGCTCCGCCTCCACCAGTGCTTCGCCCAGGCTGGACGCGGTTGCGACGATGACCGCGCCGAAACTCTCCAGCGTCGCCTCGGCAAGCATCAGCAGCAGAGACTCATCCTCAACCAGAAAGACCCGCACACCATCCAGCAGCATCCCAACAAACCTCCTCCACGCCGACGCCGTTCTCAGCCGCGAGCCGTACCGTCACGCACAGCCGTTCCGGTCAACTCGTCCAGGTCACGCAATCCCGCGGGATCACCAGGTGGCAGACCAGCCCTTCAGGCTCGAAGGTCTGGATGGCGGATCCGCCGATCTCTTGTTTCAGGCTGCGCTCGATCAGCAGGGAACCGAACCCGCGCCGGACCGGAGGCGACACCGGGGGGCCACCGCTCTCCCGCCAATGCAGCAAGAGGTTGTCTGCATTGTCTCTGCCCCAGGTGATGCCGATCCGGCCGTGGGGAACGGACAATGCGCCGTGCTTCACGGCATTGGCGGCCAGCTCGTGCACCACGAGAGCGAGCGGCAAGGCCGCGCGCGGCGAAAGGGTCACCGGCTCACCGGACATGATGACCCGGCCACCAGTCGCAAATGAAACCTCTCCCTCCGCCAGGAGATCGGCAAGCGGCACGCCGTGCCAGCGAGTCCCAGCCAGAAGTTCATGCGCCAGGGCCATGGCCCGGATTCGGTTCTGCAGCGAGACGGCATACGTATCAAGGTCGTTGGCATTGGACTTCGTGAGCTGAACGACAGCCGAAATCGTCGCCAGAATATTCTTGACCCGGTGATCGAGCTCGGCCATCAGCACGTTCTGGTGCTCGATCACAGCGTCCCGTTCGCGCCGGGCGGTATCCATTTGCCGGAAAACCGCCTCAAGCAAGGTCACGTGGAAGCCCTGGGCAATTTCCAGATCGGCCTGATCCCAGGGAACGGACCGCCCTCGCATTTCCTGCTTCCAGGCCGCGAAGGATTTTCGAGGGGCCAGCCGATCGGCGAGCGGCCCAACCTCCACCGGCTTGTCGGGCTGCCCGCCCCAGGTGACGGTTTCAATCAGTTGCGGACGGAACCAAAGGATGTAGTCGCGTTCCCGCCGCTGCGACGCGATCGCCAGCAGGCCACTGGCGGTATCGAGATGCGCCAGGGCCGGTTCGAACACACTGCCCAGTTGTTGCGTATGGAAGATCGCGTGGTTCGTGCTGTCCAGCCACTTGATCAACTGCTCCAGCACCGGGACTGGCGGCACCTTTCCGACGCTGGCCAGGCGGCCGTTCACCCAGGCCGCCGCGCCGCCTGAGGGAACAAGATCCAGCAGCGTGACACGGCCGCCGACCAGCGCCGCCGGTATGTCCTCTGCCTGCAGCGCATCCGTCGTCAATTGGCTGTGAACCCGCTGGGCAGCGACGCGCCGCTGGGCCTGGTCGGCTTTCAGCTTTGCCTCCAGGTACAAGGAGAAAATCTGCGCGAACAACTCAAGCGCCGTGCGCAGGTCAACGCCCGGATAGCGCGGCGTGTAGCTATGACAGGCGATCAGGCCCCACAACGCCTCGTCATGCACGATCGACATCGACATGGAGGCCGTCACGCCCATGTTGCGCAGATACGCCAGATGGATCGGCGATACGCTGCGCAGGAAACAGTGGCTCATGTCCAAAGTCTGGCTGCCAGGCTGTTCGCCCGCCATTTTCAGCGGGGCCGGCCTGTAATCGATATCGGGGATCAGCCGCAGCCAGTTGCGGCGGTACAGCTCCCTCGCCTGGCGCGGGATGTCCGAAGCGGGATAATGCAGGCCGAGGAAACGATCGACGTCCTGGCCAGTGTCTTCGGCGATGACCTTTCCACTGCCATCGTCCAGGAACTGGTAGATCATCACGCGGTCGAACCCGGTGATCGCGCGCACGGCGCGCACCGCCGCATCGCAGCAGGCGGCGAAGTTCTCGGCTGTTGCCACTGAAGCGAGCATTCGCTTCACGTCCGAAATCGGATCATACCCATCCGCCGCACAACGCGACGGTTCCAGCTCGACAACGGCAAGATCGCCCTGCGCATGGATCGTCATATCCAGCCGCGAAGCAGCCCCGGGAATGACGATACCGGCCTGAATCGATGGCACGACGGTGGCGGCAGGATCGCGGAGACGCTCGGCAACGGCCTGCAGCACCGGTTCGGCAAAAATGCTATGTAACGAAAGCTGTGCGATGCGGCGAGGCTTGATGCCAAGCAAGGCTTGGGTGTCGCCGGCAAACTGGCGGATCACGAAATCCTTGCGGTCCACCGCCAGCAACACGCCGTATGGTTGAATCGCCCCCGGAATGTGAATCGGTTCGCGGTCGCACGACGTCAGATCGGCTTCGCCAGGAGCAATGTCTGAAGCTATGCTGTCGTTCGACACAGCCAGGATCCCATACATCAAATATTGTGCCCGCCGCCGCTGTGGCCCGGCCCGGCAGCGCCATGGTTGTCAATCGCCGCCCCGAACCGCGCCCGCGTATCACCGATGGGTGCGCCATGGTTCGCATCAAACGAGGCATCGTCCCGATTGTAATATCTTGCTGCTTTTCCGAAAGCGTTGATATAGCTCAATCGGGCAGGCCCGTGGTGGCTGTTGAACGCTCGCCTCCGGGCGATGCCTGACGCAGAGTCCTGATGCGTCGGCTGGACCTACCCCCCGCACCCGACGACCTGCACCGGATACCGCTCGGCCACCCGGTTCCCGGTCACGAACGTCGCGTCCTCGGTGATCGCCTGCGCGATCAGCAGGTGGTCGAACGGATCGGGATGCAGCACCGGCAGCGTCGAGAGCCGCCGCAGGTGCTCCGGCGTGATCGGCACCGACAGGAACCCCTGCCGCTCGCAGGCCACCGCGATGTCACCCAGGTCCGCCTCCAGCTTGCCGACGCGGATCTTCACCAGGATCTCCCAGATCGACACCACGCTGACCAGCACGTCGTTGCCCGGCTCGGCGACCAGGCCGCGCGCCCGAGGTCCGAGGCGGGCGTCGTCCGACAGCCACCACAGCAGCGCCGGCGTGTCCAGCAACAGCTTCATCCGCCGTCGCCCTCCATCGCCGCCAGCACGTCCGGCGGCAGGGTGTCGAAATCGGCCGCCATGCGGATCCGGCCGCGCAGCGCCCCGGGCTGGCGTGGGGCGAGCTGCGACTGCGGCGGCGGGCCGAGTTCGGCCACCACCTGGTCGTGCGAGGTGATCAGGAACGACGCGCCCTGGCGCGCCTGGCGCAGGAATTCGGTCAGGTTCTCCCGGAACTCCCGCACGCCGACCCTGGGCGGCGGCACGGCATCGGATTGCGCCATCGTGGCCTGCCTACAACGGATTGTGGACACCGCGTGTGTACTCTCCGCCGCCGCCGGGTCAAGCCGGACCCGTCCGGCCCGCCAACGGGCGCGCCAGGGTTCACAAGCCGCCCGGACCCGCCTAGCCTCGTCGCCATCACATCGAGGAGGAAACGATGGCAGGCATGATGGAAGGCAAGGTCGCGGTCGTCACCGGGGCCGGCGGTGGCATCGGGCGGGAGATCGCCATCATGATGGCGGGCGCCGGCGCCAAGGTGATCGTCGCCGACATCGGCGCGTCCCTCACCGGCGAGGGCGCCTCGGCCAGCCCGGCCGAGCAGACCAAGCAGATGATCGAGCAGAAGGGCGGCGCCGCCCAGATCTGCACGGAATCGGTCGCCAGTTGGAGGTCCGCGCAGAAGATCGTCCAGGCGGCGCTGGATCATTACGGCCGTATCGACGCGGTGGTGAACAACGCCGGCATCCTGCGCGACGTCATCTTCCACAAGATGACCGAGGACGACTGGCTGTCGGTGATTGCCGTGCACCTGAACGGCAGCTTCTTCGTCTCCCGCGCCGCGGCCGAGCACTACCGCAAGCAGGAGAGCGGCACTTTCGTGCACATGTCCAGCACCTCCGGCCTCATCGGCAATTTCGGCCAGGCGAACTATTCGGCGGCGAAGTTAGGCATCACCGCGCTGTCGAAGTCGATCGCGCTGGACATGGCGCGCTACAACGTGCGCTCCAACTGCATCGCGCCGTTCGCCTGGAGCCGGATGACCAGCTCGATCCCGGCGACGACGCCCGAGCAGCAGGCGCGGGTGGCGAAGATCCAGCAGATGACGCCGGACAAGAACGCGCCGATGGCGGTGTTCCTGTCGTCCGATGCGGCCAAGGGCGTCACCGGCCAGGTGTTCGGCACGCGGATGAACGAGATGATCCTGTTCAGCTCGCCGCGGCCGATAAGGATCGTGCACCGGGCGGAGGGGTGGACGCCGGAGACGATCGCGGAGCATTGCATCCCGGCGATGCAGGCGGCGTTCATGCCGCTGGACCGGTCGGGCGACGTGTTCAGCTGGGATCCGGTGTGAGCTGACGGGGCGTTTGATCCGGGTTTGATGTTGCCCTACAGTGTGCGGGGAAACACAGTGTGCAGGGAAACATCAAACTCCGGTCAAACATGCCACTCGATCGCTCCGAGGTGGACGCCGCATTGGCCCGCATATCGGCCGGCGAGGCCGCTGGCGCCCTGCAATCGGACACGCTTGATTTCAAGGAAGATCGAGCATCGGCCTGCGATATCGGGACAATGCTGGCCGACGCGGCGATCTGTTTTGCCAATGCCGCCGGCGGCATCATTGTCCTTGGCGTTTCCGACAAGATGAAGGGCGTGCCGGGCTTCACGGGCACGCGGCTCGGTCCGGGCCAGATCAAGCGGCGCATTTACGAACGCAGCAGGCCTCCGCTCGTCGTCGAGTGGAGGCCTGGATCGGCATTTCCGTCGCGGAAGCGCAAGCCCCGCCTGCCAACGGGTAGCGAGCCTGATCCCCAGGGATCATTGCTTTAATAAAGGAGCCTGGTTGCTCCTGCTCCGCCCGATCTGCCTCGGGCACCGCGCCGGCGGCGGCGCGGGCGATCGTCGCGGACCATTGGTTTCCGGCGGTGCAGGGGGCGCCCACATTTCACGGCCGGTCCGGCGACGTGCCCGGCGGCCCGCTGCGCTACAGCACGTCGCAGGATGGTCGGACGTCCGGTGCAGGAATACCGCGGCAGCATGCCTGTCTTCGGGCTGGGTGCGCGGCGGCCGGGGTGCCCGTCCAGAGCGGATTGCGGTGCGGCCAGCGGCGTGCGCCCCTGTCATGGCCTGGATCGGCCGCGGCCGACGATGGGCCGCCACAGAGTTACAGCAAACCGCAGATCGGTTGGGACAGGGCGACGGTGCACCGACACCGTCATGGCCCGGCTTGTCCCTACCGCATGCACAGATCCTGGAAACAACCGCCGAGCCAAGCGCTCGCCCGATGCCCCGGAAGGGTGCCGCCTTCGCCGCGCCGATGCGCGTTGGGCGGACCGGCAACTGGCCGAGGACGCGCAGGGCCGCCTCGCCGTCGTGTGACCCGCACGCATCTGGCGTGGGGCGTCGTGCCGACCGGGATGGGGCGGGGGCGGGTCTGCCACCGCAATCAAGCGAACACGGAGTTGCACGGTGTTCGCACGGAGTTGCGCAGAGTCGTCCGGGGCGGCCGCATCATGATCGCCTCCTTGGCGGCGTCCGATTATTTTACCCGCTTCGCGCGACGCGCATGACCAACGTTCTCTGCGGAACTCCGTGCAAACCCCGTGCAACTCCGTGTTCGCTTGATTGCCGTCGGTGAAACCGGCACCAGCCATGACAGTATTGAGCCACGGCGGCAGCGGATCGTTTCCGGAATCTGTGCATCCGGTAGGGCCTGTCCGGGCCACCTGTCGCGGCATCGGTGCTTGAACGGGTGGCCCGGACAAGCCGGGCCATGACGGTGAAGACAGGCCGCCTGTGCGTCCCAACCGACCTGCGGTCTGCTATAGCCAGCCGCCGCGCCGGTACCGCGATGGCGGAAAAATGGGCGAGGGGTCCGTTGCCCCTCCGTCATGGCCTGATACGCATGGGGACACGCCCGGCCATGACGATACGGGGATGACCTTGCTCCGCCCCGGTTCCATCCCCGGGCCGCATCCTGCGTGGCCCGGCGACGACACCGGCGGGCCTGCCTGTGCTCCAACGGTAACAGCTTCGTGCCGGATGTTTGATTCTTTAGCGTCCCGGTCTATTCTGGACCGAATAGGCAGCGGACCCTCGCCCCGCATACTTTTCAGGCTGGCTTTATCCTGTAATATCACTGCCACGTGAGAAACATGTCATGAACAAACATGTACTTGCGATGAATTAAAGGCTAGTGTCAGAAAAAGGGTGACGTCATGGCCGATATCATTACACGGGTCTACGGCAGTTACGAGAATGCCCTAGCCGCCGTCAACGAGCTGAAGCTGCACCGCTTCACCGATTCCCAAATCACCGTCATCGCCGGGTCCAGCGCCCGGGCGGGCAGCGGCGGCCCGCCGTTCGACGCCGTCGTCAACGCCATCGCCGCCGGCTGGGTGCTGAAGTCCGAGGCCGCGATCTACGCGCTGAGCGTCACGCGCGGCGCCTCCCTGGTCACGGTGCGCGCGCCGTTCGGGGCCGCCGGCAACGCCACGGCGATCCTGGACAAGCATGATCCAGTCGAATCCGGCGTGCCGGCGCGCGTGCTCCCGGGGATGCGTCCGTGGGACGAGGCGGCGCCGGCCTCCTCGGTGCTGCACATGCCGCCCCTGGCGGATCCCGACTCCTCGCTGTCGGCCATTCTCGGCCTGCCGATGCTGACGAAGCGCGGCCGCACCCTGTGCACGGCGCTGCATATGCCGGAGCTTGTCGGCCGCGCCCGCGCCAGGACGACGCTGCTCGGGCCGGCGATCCTGAAGGGCGCCCCCCGGATCATGGGCGGCTCGGTGACCCGCGGCCCGGCCTATCTGTCCTCGGCGCTGCACATCAAGCTGCTGCTGAGCCACGAGGCCTCGCTGTCCCGCTTCCTCGACATGCCCTGGCTGCGGCGCTTCGCGACCCCGCTGTCCTCCCTGCTGCACATTCCGACGCTGATCAACAGTTCCGCCTCGCTGTCGGGGCTGCCGCGGCTGTCGGGCAGCGGCACGGTGTCGTCCTGCGTCGGCCTCCCGACCCTGACCAGGGACCGGACCGCGCGGTCCTGAGTATAGGGCGCCGGCGATGCCGCCCCCATTGGATGTGGCAGAAGGCTCTCCAGCTCTGGCCCTGCCCATCATTGGCAAGCGATGGGGAATGGGGGGCTGAAGCCGGGCCGGGCGGCCGCAGCGCCCCCCTGGAAACGTCCGTGTTTGTTCATCCTTCCGCGATTCTCACCACGGAGGAAGATGAAGGACGACGAAGCACCACGGAGACCGGACCTTGCGGGCGCACCGGGACCGGACGAACCGCATTCCTGGGCTGGCGATCAAGACGCTTCGCAGCGTCGCCTCGCCTGCCCGAAGCGGTTTATGGCTTGTACCTGACGCACGGCCCGTGCTGCATCATTGGCTGACTCGTTCACACCCTTCGTGGTCCTCCGTGGATTCTTCGCGTTCTCCGTGTTGAAAGCAGTCGCCAATCCGGCCTCTGCCGTTGCCCTGGCCCGCCCGGGACAACACTGCCGCCGTCCCGCCGTCGCAAGAACCCAGGGTATGGGAGCGGACTCTTCGGCGGCCGATCGTGGCGCCGGGGCGGTTCCGCGCCGTGCGGCGAGCGCCGGCATGCCCGCGGCCGTTGATCGGCCCCGGCGCGGGGCAGCAGTGGCGGCTCCCCCATTCTGTGTACACATGCGTTGTACGCACAAGCTGAAGCCTCCGGCGCTTTCCCCGCGCCGGGAAACAGGGAATCCGACGGCCGGATCAGCGGCAATCCGTCCATTGTCAACACCGGGCGACGCTTCCGGCGCACGGCAGGCATGAGTGTCACGCAGAAAATACGTCAACGAAAGTGTACATCATGGGTTGATGGAGGACCGGTAATGCGGTAGCAAAGCCCTGCCCCTTTCACGGAAGTGTGGATCAATGACCGTTATTGCCATCCGTATTTACGACGCTCCTCAGAACGCGAAGAGCGCCGTCACCAAGCTGAAGAAGAGCAACGTCAACGACAGCCAGATCGCCGTCGTTTCTGGCGAAGGCAAGACCGCGGCTGACGTCGCTGCCGCCATCACGGCGGCCGGCATCCCGGCGGCCAACGCCTCGGCGCTGGCAGCCTCGGTCGCCAAGGGCGGCACGATGGTTGCCGTCTGCCCGCTGTTCGGCCGCGCCGCCGAAGCCGCGGAAATCCTCGACAGCTGCAGCCCGACCGAGGCTTGCGAGCTGGCCACCGGCGCGCAGCCGGACGCGAAGAACGACGCCGGCGCCGGCCAGGCGCTGTCGGCCGCCGCCGGCTGGGACCTGCTGTCCAGCGACCCGACCCCGCTGTCCTCCAAGATGAACTGGAAGCTACTGTCGGACAACAAGTTCCCGGCTTCCAAGCTGTTCGGCTGGGGCATGCTGTCGAACAACAAGTTCCCGGCCTCCAGCGCCTTCAGCTGGAAGCTGCTGTCGGACAAGAAGTTCCCGGCTTCGTCGGCGTTCAACTGGAAGCTGCTGTCGGACACGAAGTTCCCGCTGTCCTCCAAGTACGGCTGGTCGCTGCTGTCCAACAACGCCACCCCGCTGTCGGACAAGCTGGGCTGGCCGGTCCTGTCGAAGAAGTAAGCCTGTTTCTTTCTTAACGGAAATGGGCGCGGGGCGGGGCGATGGCGACATCCCCCGCCTCACGGGCTTTCTCCGCGTCGTGGCCGCCAGCCGACGCTACGCGCGGACCGGTCCAAGATGGCGTTATAGATCCGGCCCTGATCGTCTTGACTGCCAGGCCGTAAATCGCAACAGGAACAGCCCGGCTGCGTTCGAGCCACCGTGGCCGCAGGCCGCCCCAATTTAGCAATCGCAGGCCGCCCCAGTTTCTTCTCTGCGTGCTCTGCGTTGAATCGCAGTGGCCGGGGCACCACCGGCGTTGCAGGTGGGACGATTCACGCGCAGCATTGTTCTTTGTTGCGGCACCGCATTTTTAAAACGCAGAGACCGCCGAGCGGAGCGCAGAGCGCGCAGAGACGGAATCGGATGCCCTGCGGCGCGGCGGCCGTGCCCCGCTTCCGTTCTGTCAACGCCTGGGCGGACAAGCCCGGCGACGACGGCAAGGCAACGGCCACCCGGGCCGGCATCAGCGCAATGACGCCAGCATTCGGCCTGACCCGGGGCTGTCGAAGCGGCGATAGCGCGCCTCCCGCGCCACCACCGCGGCCACGTAGCGGCGGGTTTCCTCATACGGCAGCTGCATGGTCAGCCGCTGCAACGTTTCCTCCGGCGACAGCGTGTTGATCAGCCGCGCAGCGCTGGCAATCCGCGTCGTGCCGTTGAACGCCTTGGCGACGTTGCCGGCGCCGGTGTTATAGGCCGCGATCACGGCATAGGTGCGGCTCGTCGTGTCGGAAATGGCCTTCAGATACTGGCTGTACAGAATCTTCAGGTAGGCCGAGCCCAGCGCGATATTGGTATCCGGATCATACAGCGTGTTGGCATCCGGCTCCTTCGGCACGCCGTACAGATAGGCCCAGGCATCGCGGCCGGCGGTCCGCGGCACCAGTTGCATCAGGCCGTAGGCCGGCACCGGCGACCGGGCGCGCGGATTGAACGCGCTCTCGGTCTCGATCACCGCGTAGATCAGCGACGGCTCCAGCCCGTGACGCTTTGCCGCCTGCTCCACCGGCTCGACATAGTGCGCGGCGAGGATCAGGAAATGGTCGTCCTCAAACCGCACGCGGTAGGTCAGCATCACCCGCTTGTGGCCATCCTCGCCGGTGACCGGCGTGCGCTGCAGCGCCGCAGGCTTCAGCTTCGCAATGGCGTCGGCCGGCATCAGGCCGGCGAGCACCGGCGTCTCGTTCTCCGGCGTGGCCGGCATCGGCGTCGCGTCCGGCGGCGGCGCCCCGGCGATCTTCGCGGCCAGCTTGGCAACGATGTCATCGGCGGGCATCTCGGCGGGCGTCAGCGTCTCGGCGACCTGCAGCCGCTTGCGCAGTCTGGCGACGGCTTCCTCCATCGTATCCGCCTGTTTGTCGGCGTCGACCAGCACCTGGGCGGTGAAGACGCCATACTCGAAATCCATCTCGCCGCGGCCGGTCAGGTCCGCGCTGTGCGACACCCAGGTCTTGGCCGTCGGCAGCCTGGCGTTGCCGGGACCCCAGAGCTGCGTGCACTCGTGGGTCAGGCGGCGCGTCGCCTCCTGCATCGCCTCCTGCATGGTGAGGTCATCGGTATCAGGGACGGTCGTGGCGCCGTCGGCAAGTCTCGCGGCCGGCGCGATGCCATGCGAGGCGCATCCGGCGGCAAGCAGCGTGCAGCCGAGCAGGAACGCGCGGCGGGGCAGCGCGTGGCGTGGGCGGGATGTGTCGCTTATCGGCGGGGCTCCTGGAAAAGAATGCCCGTCCGCCTTGGCATGAGCCTGGGTGGCGCGATGTGACGAAGTAAACGACTCCGCTTTTTTCGTCTGCCAGAAGTGACAAAGGCCACAACTGGCTACTTTTCCCGTCAGTTGACTTAATCGAGAAGAATACTGCGTCTTTGTCTCGCCGTGACCAGGACCACGCGACAAAACACCGGAAACGTAACCCCCGTCACTGCCCCACGCCGCGGCGCCTGCTGAAACCGGCGGCGACGACAGCGCCAATCCATCGCAACCGTCTGTCGCCGATTATTGGCATTATTTGAAAAGGAACGATCCATGCTCCGCACCATGGGCCGCCGCCTCAATGGCGTTGGCCAACTCGTGCTGTCGCTCGGCCCGCCGATCATCGTCGTCGTCGGCCTGGGCATCACCGTGAAGCTCGCGGTCGACGTCGTGCAGGTCACCCGCGCCAAGGTCGAGGCCATCGCCGACACCGTCAACGACCAGATCACCCCGCGCATCGCCGCCATCCGCGCCGGCTACGAGTCCGTCGCCGCCGACGCCCAGCGGCTGGACGCGCAGATCGGCCAGACCTTCCAGACCCTGGCGTCGCTGCAGGACATCAGCATCCAGCCGGGCCAGTTCGGCACCGCCGGCGGCCAGCAGGTCCGCATCCCCGAGAACGACGTCTGGGTTGGCCCGATCAAAATCGGCAGCGGCTCGGTGGCGAACAACGCGCTGCCGACCATCACCCTGCCGAGCCAGCCGGTGAACATCCCGATCACGCCGCTGCGCCAGGCGTTCGCGCCGCTCGGCCCGAACGGCCCGCTCGGGCAGGGCATCCAGGCCGCGCAGGCCGAGCTTGGCCGCACCGTCGGCGCCGTGAAGGACCTTGGCGGCCCGCTGGACCAGGTCATCGGCACCGTCCAGGGCTGGGCCGCGCCGTTCACCAGCACCGTCAGCCACCTGGTGATGATCGCCGGCCTGGTGGTCGCCGCAGTGGTGGCGCTGCTGCTGGCCTATGTCGTCGCCGGCGTGACGTTCGCCATCCGCCGCCGCCCGGAAGCCGCTTGCGCCTATCGCAACGGCGGCGAAATCGGCTACGTCATGTGGGTGCACCGCACGATGATCCTGGACGGCCTCGCCCGGGTCCGTGGCCGCGATCCGCTCGCCCTGCGGCCGCCCAGCCCGCAGGACCTCCAGCGCACCATCGAGGCGCTGCAGGCCGAACTGCAGGCGCTGCGGGCGACCGTGGAAGGCAGGCCCCAGCCTGTGCCGGCGACCGATGTGCCCGCAACGGACGTGCCCGTGCTGGCCGCCTGATCCCCGAAGCCGGCCTGCCGGACATGTCAACCAGCCGAGGCGGGCGGTGGCGACACCCCCGCCTCGAGGGCTGTACCGGCCGCGGGCGCCGTCGTTGCAGGACCGGGGGTTCCGGGCCGGACTCATCCCGCGCCACGCCGCCGCGCCGGCAATGTCGCGTTACAGTGCGACATGACCCGGCACACGGCGGCGAGGCATTTCGCCGGACGGGCTGTACACCGTCACGCTTTCAAATCCTCGCCAGCAAGCGGTGCGCTGCCAACCGGCGCGTTACATATGCTTCGCGCAAAAAACGGAGAGGAACCATGCCAGTCACCGTGACCCGCATCTACGACAGCCCGGAAAAGGCCCGGCAAGCCGCGGACGAACTGAAGAAGTTCACCACGGAGAGCCAGATCCACGTCGTCAACCCCGGTGGACAGGATGCGGAGGCGGTCCTGGCCGCGACCGGCATGTCCGCCGGCAGCGCCAAGGCCTATGCCGAGGCGGTGGGTCGCGGCCGCTCGGTCGTCACCGTCACGCCGATGTTTGGCACCGCCGGCCGCGCGACCGAAGCCCTCGACGGCGCCGGCCCGGTCGACACCCACATCACCGACGTGCCCGACACGGTCGAGCGCCGCCCGCGGCGCGCGGCGGGCGCGACCGGCAGCGCCACCGTGGCGGACCCGGCGGCGCCGCTGTCGTCGAAGTTCGGCTGGGAGGTGCTGGACACGGACAACCCGACGCCGCTGTCCGACAAGGCCGGCTGGAAGGTGCTGTCGCCGAACAACCCGACCCCGCTGTCGAGCTGGCTGGGCTGGAAAGTGCTGTCGGATCGGCAGGACGCCAAGGCCTCCCTGATGCACGACCCCACGCCGCTGTCGTCGAAATTCGGCTGGCGCGTGCTGACCAGCGACCCGGCGCCGATCTCGCGCAAGTTCGGCTGGCGCGTGCTGTCGGACGACCCGGCGCCGCTGTCGCGCAAACTGGGGTGGCGGGTGCTGTCCGAGGACCAGAAGGGACGCGCCTCGCTGATCCACGACCCCGCCCCGCTGTCGCGCTGGCTGGGACTGCCGGTGCTGCTGAACGAGAGCCGGAAGGGCTGACAACTGGCCTGATCGGACGACGGGATCGCGCCGGTGGTTCATGCCTCCGGCGCTTTCTGTCATAAGGCAGCCGTTGCGGCACCGTCTGTGCCTGATGGCTGATGCACAAGCAGCGAAACCGTTGGACTGGTTGCCTCGGCCGCGCTGAGGGGAAAGCACGCCCAAACGTCGCCGTCGGGGCAGCGAAGCGATTCGTTGGAACGACTACCTTGTTCGGCCCGAAGACTACCGGATCGCAGTCGCGCCGATGGACGCGGAACAGCGGCGTCCCCACCGCCACATGGTCAATTGGCAGCGTCCTGGCAGCCAGACCGGCGGCATCGGCGCGTGCGGCCAGATGAGCCGCGCGGTGGTGACGATGTCAGGCAAATCCATCGCCGTGCTGTATGCGAAGTACCCGAGCGAGCGCGTCGGTCCAGCCTTCGCTGCGAAGTATGGCGAGCGGCGTCCTGCCGTTCAATGCGTCATCCGGCGACAGGAGCAGATCCAGCACCACCCACGGGTTGGCGACCTTCGTCTCCCACAGGAAGCGCGGCAAATCGGCGACGACATCGTGCCGAGCCTCGTCGAACTGGCATCGAGGATACTAAGAAGGCGGTCAAACGCCTACCATTTCACCAAGCCAGACCATTGAACTTCCTATAAAAAGTGGCATGGTTGGGTGGCCGCGTGGCGAGGGATTGACCGGTTCCTTAGTAATGCCAGTCCCCGCCCTGCCGCAGGCCGAGCAATCCGTTCGACCGCCGGCGCTTGTCCACGGCCTGCCGGCTTATTGCGAGCAGCCGGGCCACCACGGACGCGTTCGGCGTGCCGCCGGCCGCTTGAAGCAAGTCCAGGCGGTGCCCGGCGTTGCGGGCGATAAGTGGCGCGAGCGGTTCCACGGCAGACTGCATTTCGCTATGGGACAGCGGATTTGGCATACAGAGCCTGTTTGACTGAGTTCCTCTTGCGGAAGCGGCCGATGATTTGAACGCCGGCGGCATGGATAGGCTATGTCTGCGTTTCGGCTGGTTGAGGGCCATTGGCAGCGGGCGTGCGGGTGGATCGTCCTGGAATGTAACCACAGAGGAAAACTGAGGGTCGCGGAGGGCCACAGGGAAGATGTTCGGGCGCTACGGGCGAAGCGCATGACAACCGGCACCGCCGCACCATGAATCGCCCGGCATCGCCGCACGGGTGGACCGGCGACGCTACCCGCCACGACGCCAACACCCGCACCAGCCTGCGCGACATCCCCCTGACGCTCCGCGGCCCTCCAAGGGCCTCAGTCATTCTCTGTGCGAACAGAAATACGCCATCAACCACGCTGTCCCAACCGGGGGCACACCATCCCCGACCACGGCCAAGCCGGACCAGGAAGCCCACGCCTCAATCCTTCACGCATGCCTCCCGGCACCAGTTTCCACCCAGACAGCAACCGCTCCAGACCTCAACGCCCAATGCAATCAAACAGATGGGGTGGACGGCCCCAAGGGCTCTCAACGCGATGCTTCCTGCACGAACGTGGCAGGTTGACAATCGGGATGCCGCGAAAAGGATTGAGGACGAGCAAATCGGAATCGCCGGTTAAAATGGAATCGGCATGACCGTTCACCGCGAGTTCCAGGAATTTGTCGTTAGTGGAATCGCGACAAGCTGCAATTCTCTCGGCAATCGTGACCAGTTCCGCCTTCGTCATCAGTTGCCTGAACCATTCAGAGGTTGCCGGTGCGATCAATGGCACCAGGTTATGGTCGCGCGATGACAGCGAGAAGCTGTGCCTCCGTCGCGGCTGATTTGAGCACGACACCGCGTTGCGCCGCCAAACGCAATGCGACGGCGGGAAGGGACTTGTCTTTAAAGCGCGGCGCTGACGAAGACGTTGGTATCGACAACAACTCTCATGCAATCCTTGGCTCGACTTCGTGTTGAGCCTGCTTGATGAGCCTGTCGATGTCAGCATCCGACAAACCGGCGGCGACAACTTTCGTGCGGGATTCGCGGCGACCGGGGATCAACTCACCTTCCGGCTCTATCGTCAGAGTTACCCGTTCGTCGGAACTGATCCCGCGACGTTGCAGCTCAGCCGCGATCTCTCCGGCGGTAACTTCGATGACGCTCGGTGCCGATGCCATAGTCTGTCCTCTCTGTCGGTAGCAGGGCCGAAGCTGCACCATGTTTGCGTGATAGCAGGGAGCGATGTCCTTGTTCAAACATCTGCCGCCGTGGAAATCCCCCGTGTTTTGTCGCCCGCGATATTCTCCGTCATCAGTGCATTGGTATACAGCGTCACCGCCTCCCACCCGCACCGCCTCGGCCTCAGCGGCAACCGCCCGCCGGATCATTCCGCCGCCGCTTCCTCCAGGTCCTCCACCGCCGCCGCCGCCAGCCCCATCGCCTGTGCCAGCCGTTCCAGCCGCCTGATCACCGCCTCGCCGGCGAACACGCCGCTGTTCGGCCGCAGGTGCAGCGCCAGCTTGCCGTCCTCGACCCGCAGCCAGGTGCCGGCCAGCAGGTTCCGCGTGCCGGCGGACAGCGTATAGGCCAGCCCCAGCGCCAGCCCCAGCAACTCGGCGCGGCCCGCGCTCTCCAGGTCCAGCAGCAGGCGCGCCGGCCGCAGGAACGCGGCGTCCGGGCCTGCGTCGTAGCGCCCGGCCACGCCCAGCGCCAGGAACGCCCGCGACGGATGGTCCAGCCCCAGCCCGGGCTGGCGCAGCACCCGCAGGAAGGCCTGCTCGGCGCGGAACTCGGGATGGTCGTGGCTGCCGATGTCCGACATCCAGCACATCGCCTCGCGCAGCTTGGTGATGGCCGGCCGCTCGCCGCGGAACAGTGGCCGGGTCCATTCGATCAGCGCCGGCGGCAGCTCCGGGTCGCGGCCGTGCCGTGCCGCCAGTTCCCATGCCGCGCTGTGCAGCGGCTCCTGCTCGCGGATCGCCGCCGGCATCCGGCGCATGAACCAGCCCTCGCGCAGGCCCGAGGCGCTGAACACCACCCGCCGCGCGCTGGTCCGCCGCAGCAGCCGGCGCAGCACCATCCCGGCGAACGGCAGGTCGTCGATCCGCCGGCGCGGCGCCCCCGGCAGCCGCTCCAGCGTCCGGCGCGGCGCCGTCGCCAGCATGTCGGCCAGCGTCCGCGCGTCCTCCCGGGCGACGGTGTAGTGGTGCACCATGGCCAGCGGGTAGTTGGCCTGGAGCATCTGGATGCGCGCCAGCGCCCGGAACGCGCCGCCGACGAGATAAAGATCGCTGCCCGACGCCTGCGCCAGCCACGGCACCGAATCCAGGTCCGCATCAGCCAGCGCCCGCGCCCGCGCCATGTCGCCGCCCGAGCGCTCGGCCAGCCGGATCACCCCCAGCGGCAGCGTCTGCGACTCGCCGCGCCGCCCGTCGGCCAGCCGGATCACCTCCAGCGAGCCGCCGCCGATATCCGCCAGCACGCCCTCGGCATCCGGGATGCCGCACAGCATGCCGTCGGCCGAATACGCCGCCTCCTCCTCGCCCGACAGAATCCGGATCGCCACGCCCGGCATGCGCTCCTGCAAGGCCGCGACGAAGGCCGGCCCGTTGGAGGCGTCGCGCACCGCGGCGGTGGCCAGCACCTCGAACGGATGCGCCCCCATGGCGCGGGCGACGGCGTGGTAGCGGTGCATCACCGTCAGCGCCAGCGCCATGCCCTCTTCGTTCAGCTTCCCGGTCGCCTGCAAGCCCCGCCCCAGCCGCAGCACCGCCTTTTCATTGAAGATCGGCAGAGGATTGCGCGTATGCCCCTCATAGACCACCAATCGAACCGAATTGGACCCGAGGTCCACGACACCACACCGGGGCAGCCTGGGAGGGGATGCGAAGGGCATGCTCTAATCCTGGTTGACGCGGTCCTGCTTGCCGATCCCGGCCACCCCCGCCGAGCCGATGCCGGCCACCGGCGACGGCACCCCGGCGACCAGCGGCGTCACCGCCGGCCCGTGCAGCGCGGAGCCGCGGCCGGACAGGGATGGATTGGTCATGAACCAGTCATGCGCCGACATCGGCTTGTTCCCGGGCGCGACCCGCGTCCAGGTGCCGTCGGCATGCAGCTCCCACGACTGCAGCGAGTCCTTCAGGTTGATCACCATGATCTGGTCCAGCACCTGCGCGTGCACCGTGGGATTATGGATTGGTACCAGAGTTTCTACCCGCCAGTCCATATTCCGTTCCATCCAGTCCGCCGAGCTGATGAAGACCTTGGCGTGGCGGCTGGGCAGCAGGTGGCCGTTGCCAAAGGCGATGACGCGGCCGTGCTCAAGGAACCGCCCGACGATCGACTTGATGCGGATGGTGTCCGACAGGCCGGGCACACCGGGGCGCAGGCAGCAGATGCCGCGAATCACCCCCATCACCCGCACCCCGGCGTTCGAGGCGCGGTACAGCGCGTCGATCAGCGCCATGTCGGTCAGGCTGTTCATCTTCAGCCAGATCGCCGCCGGCTTGCCCGCCTTGGCGAAGGCGATCTCCTGCTCGATCAGGTCCAGCAGCATGGCGCGGGTGGTCAGCGGGCTGAACCCCAGTTCCTCCATGGCCTCAGGCTTGGCATAGCCGGTCATGAAGTTGAACAGCCGCGCCGAGTCGCGGGTCAGCGCCGGATCGACGGTGAAGAAGCTCAGGTCGGTATAGATCCGTGCTGTGATCGGGTGGTAGTTGCCGGAGCCGAAATGCGCGTAGGAGCGGATCGCCCCCGCCTCGCGCCGCACCACAAGCGACAGCTTGGCGTGCGTCTTCAGGCCGGTGAAGCCGAACACCACCTGCACGCCAGCGGCCTCCATGCGGCGCGCCAGGCGGATGTTCGCTTCCTCGTCGAAGCGGGCACGCAGCTCCACCATGGCGGTGACCGACTTGCCGGCCTCGGCCGCCTCGATCAGCGCCTTGACGATGGTGGAGTCGCGGCTGGTGCGGTACAGCGTCTGCTTGATCGCGATCACCGCCGGGTCCTGCGCCGCCTGGCGCAGGAACTGCACCACCACGTCGAAGCTCTCGTACGGGTGGTGGACGATGATGTCCTTGGCGCGGATCGCCGCGAAGCAGTCGCCGCCGAAATCGCGGATGCGCTCGGGGAAGCGCGGCGTGTAGGGCGGGAACAGCAGGTCCGGGCGGTCGTCGACGATCAGCTGGCTCAGGTCGGTCAGCCCGAGCAGGCGCTGGTCGTCGTGGATCTCGTCCGGCAGCGCGTCCAGCTCGTCGATCACCAGGGCGCGCAACTCCTCGGGCATCTGCTCGCTGATCTCGACGTGGATGGCGACGCCGCGGCGGCGGCGCTTCAGCGCGGTCTCGTAGGAGCGGACAAGGTCCTCGGCCTCTTCCTCGAATTCCACGTCGGTGTCGCGAATCAGCCGGAACATGCCGCTGCCCACCAGGCGGAAGCCGGGGAACACGCGGTTCAGGAACAGCACCGCCAGATCTTCCAGCAGCATGAAGCGGATGCGCCCGGCCGGGTCGGTGTTGGGCAGGCGGATGAAGCGCTCGATCTGGCTGGGCAGCGGCAGCAGGCCGCGCATGCCCTGCCCGTCCTCCTCCCGCACCAGCAGCAGCGCCAGCACCAGGCCCATGTTCGGGATGAACGGGAACGGGTGCGCCGGGTCGATCGCCAGTGGCGTGACCACCGGGAAGACCCGCTCCATGAACCAGGCCTGCAGCCAGGCCTTGTCGGCCTCGTTCAGGCGGTCCGGGTTGCAAAGCTCCAGCCCCGCCTCGCGCAGCAGCACCAGCAGTTCCCGCAGGATGCGCTGCTGGTCCGCCAGCAGGCTCTCGGCGCGCACCTTGATCTCGGCCAGTTGCTGCCCCGGCGTGCGTCCGTCGGCCGAGGCATGCGCCGCGCCGGCCTTGACCTGGCCAATCAGCGCGGCGACACGCACCGAGTAGAACTCATCCAGGTTGGAGGCGCTGATCGACAGGAAGCGCAGCCGCTCCAGCAGCGGATGGCGGGTGTTCTCCGCCTCCTCCAGGACGCGATGGTTGAAGTCGAGCCAGGACAGTTCCCGGTTGATGAACCGCTCGGGGCTGTCCGGCGCCACCAGCCGATCGGGCACCTTGTCGGTGGCCGAGGCGACCAGCTTGGGGGTGAAGGCGGCGGCCAGCGGCGTCTTGTCCGCGCGCGGCTTCGGCGCCCGGCCGGACCTGGCCCGCGCAGGCCCGGATCCCGAGCTGGTGGCCAGTTCCGTGACTTCACCTTTCGGTGGCATGGATCGTGTCCTTCACTTCTATCGAGTGACGAGCTTACAGGAATCCGGCTGGCCGCGACGAGGGGCTTGATCCGGCCGCCGCCATATCGTCGGCGAAATCCTCCATGTCCAGCATCTTTGCCGCAAACGCGCGGGTGATCGGCTGCTGGCGGACCATGCTCTCCCGGTCCAGCCGCGCCACCGCCTCACGCAATGCCCCGGGCGCCCGCGGCAGCCGCAGCAGCAGCCAGTCCTGCACCGCCTCCCCCACCGTCAACTGCCGATCGGCTACCATGCGCATGAGCAGGGAGCGGAGCAGGAAATCGGAGGGGGGCAGGATCTCCACCGCGGTGATGGCGCGCAGCCGGCTGGACAGGTCGGGCAGGCGCACCGGCCAGCGCGCCGGCGGGGTGCGGCCGGACAGCAGCAGCAACAGGCCCCGGTCGCGGGCGGTGTTCAGCAGGTGCAGCAAGGTGTGCTCGTCGGCGACGGTGTCGGCGTCGTCCAGCGCCAGCCCGCCCGACTGCGGCACGGCGTCCAGGCCGCGCAGCGTCTGGCCCTGCAGCAGCGGGAAGCCGGAGTCCCGCGCCCAGACATGCAGCAGATGTGACTTGCCGCGGCCGCCGTCGCCCCACAGCGCCAGCCGCCGGTCGGGCCAGTCCTGCGGGCGTTCGAGCCAGGCCAGCGCGTCCTGGTTGGAGCTGTCGGGCACGAAATCGAGCGCGGCGTAGCCCGGCTCGTGCGGGAACGGCAGCGTCAGTTGCAGGCGCCGGTATGGCATCAGGCGGCCGGCGGGTCGAGGTAGAGCGGGCTGTTGAGGTAGCGGCGCAGCCAGAAGCGGGCCAGCGCGCCGATGGTCGCCGCCACCGGCACCGCCAGCATCACGCCCAGGAAGCCGAACGCCGCGGCGCCGGCGAACAGGGCGAAAATCACCCACACCGCCGGCAACTCCACCCGGTCGCCCAGGAAACGGGGATAGATCACGTAGCCTTCCAGCGTCTGGCCGACGATCAGCACGCCGATGACAACGACCACGCCGCGCCAGTGCGGGAATTGCGCCAGCGCCAGGCCAATGGACGTCACCGCGCCGGTGATCGAGCCGACATAGGGGATGAATGACAGCAGCCCAGCGGCCAGCCCGACCAGCAGCCCGAGGTCGAGGCCAGCAATGGTCAGGCCGGCGGCATAATACACCGCCAGGATCAGGCAGCACAGCGCCTGGCCGCGCACCCAGGCCGACAGCACGCGATCGACCGCCCGCGCCTGCGCGCGGATGACGTCGCGGTAGCGGTACGGCAGCCAGGAATCGATCAACCCCAGGATCGTCGGCCAGTCGCGCAGCAGGTAGAAGCCGACGACCGGCGTCACCACCGCCAGCGACAGCAGGTTGAAGATGGCGAAGCCGCTGGTGACCAGGCCGGTCACGGTCGAGAGCAGGATGCTCAGCATCGACCCCGCCTGGCCGCTGACCAGGTCGCGGATCTTGTCGTTGACCACGTCGGTGCCGAAGTTCTCCTGCAGGTGCGTCAGCACCTCGCGCGCCCAGCCCTGCAGCAGCGTTGCATACTGCGGTATTCGGCCAATCAGCAGGCCGATCTGGACGATGACCAGCGGGTAGAGCAGCAGGGCGAACAGCAGGACGCCGGCCAGCACGGCCAGGATCATCAGCAGCGCCGCGCCGCCGCGCGGCAGGCCGAGCCGGGTCAGCGCGGTTGTCGGCGGATCGAGCGCATAGGCCATCACCGCGGCGGCGACGAACGGCGCCAGGACCGAGGCGAACAGCTGCAGGCCCAGCCAGAACACCACCAGCAGGCTGACGATGGCGATGATGCGCTGCGTGCGGGTGGGCGGGCCGTAGCGCGGCCGCGGGATGGCGGGAGGCGGCGGCTCCGGCTCCGCGATTATCTCCTGCTGGTCCGCTGCCACGCGATCACCCTCCCCGGGCGGTATTCCAGACATAGGCTGCGCCGGAGGCCAGCGTGGTCAGCGTGACGCCCCAGATCAGCACGGTGGTCAGCCAGGGCAGGCCGACGCCGTATCCCCCCTGGAGCAGGCTGGCCGCCACCAGCATGAGCTGGGCCAAGGTATTGACCTTGGATATATACAACGGTCTGATGACAATCGCATGTCCCATGACGGACAGGATGACGACACCGCCAACGATGACGACGTCGCGGAACACCACCAGGATGGCCACCCAGGCGGGCAGGATGTCGACCGCGGCCAGGGTGACGTACATCGTGACCAGCAGCGCCTTGTCGGCCACCGGGTCCATCATCGCGCCTATGGCATTGCCGCCATAGCGGCGCGCCAGCCAGCCATCCAGCGCATCCGATGCGCCGGCCACCATGAACAGGATGAAGGCCTGGTCGATGCGGTGGTCGATGATCATCCAGAACGCCAGCGGCACGGCGCAGAGGCGGCCGAACGTGATGATGTTGGGCAGGTTCACGATGGACGCCGTGCCGGCTTGCGTCACATCCTGGCTCAGCGTCGGGCCATCAGGCATGCGGTTCAGTTCCCATTCGTCGTCTTTGTCGCAATGCGGTCATCCCGTAATTGCTTTTCACCGGCCGCCCATGGTTTGTGTCACCCAATCTCCACCCCGCGGCACAGGATATAGAGGTTTGCCATGACCAGAGCGGATCACCAAGATGCGCGTAACGGACCGCGTGCCGCCGGGCTGAACTATCGCGACGCGGGCGTCGACATCGACGCCGGCGACGCCCTGGTGGACATGATCAAGCCGTTGACGAAGGCCACGAAGCGGCCGGGGGTCATGGGGTCCCTTGGCGGTTTCGGTGCTCTATTTGATCTGAAAGCGGCCGGGTTCAAGGACCCGGTGCTGGTCTCCACCACCGATGGCGTCGGCACCAAGCTGAAGGTGGCGGTGGAAACCAACCTGCACGACACCGTCGGCATCGACCTGGTGGCGATGTGCGTCAACGACCTGGTGGTGCAGGGCGCCGAGCCGCTGTTCTTCCTGGACTATTTCGCCAGCGGCCGGCTGTCCGTGCCGCAGGCGCATGCGGTGATCGCCGGCATCGCCAGCGGCTGCCGCGAGGCCGGCTGCGCCCTGGTGGGCGGCGAGACGGCGGAAATGCCGGGGATGTATGCGGAAAGCGACTACGACCTGGCCGGCTTCGCCGTCGGCGCGGCCGAGCGTAACGCGCTGCTGCCGCAGGGCGTGGCGGTGGGCGACGCCGTGCTCGGGTTGGCGAGTTCCGGCGTGCATTCCAACGGCTACTCCCTGGTGCGGCGGATCGTCTCTGGCGCCGGGGTGGCCTGGGGCGACCCGGCGCCGTTCTCGTCGCGTGAGACGCTGGGCGAGGCGCTGATGACGCCGACGCGGATCTATGTGCAGCCGGTTCTGGCGCTGCACCGCGCCGGGCTGCTGAAGGCGGCGGCGCACATCACCGGCGGCGGGCTGCCCGGCAACCTGCCGCGGGTCCTGCCGCACGGCACGGTGGCGGCGCTGGATGTCACCTGGCCGGTGCCGCCGGTGTTCCCCTGGCTGGCCGAGGCCGGCGGGGTGCCGGCCGAGGAGATGCTGCGCGTGTTCAACTGCGGCATCGGCATGGCGCTGGTGGTTTCCGACCCCGACGCGGCAACCCGCCTGCTGGAGGAACAGGGCGAGCGGGTCATGCGCATCGGCACGATCGAGGCCGGCAGCGGCGAGCCGGGCGTGCGCATCGGCGAGACCGCCGGCTGGCTGGCATGAAGCGCCGCACCGCCATCCTGATCAGCGGCCGCGGCTCCAACATGGAGGCGCTGGTCGCGGCGGCGCGCGACCCGGGGTTTCCGGCGGAGATCTGCCTGGTGCTGTCCAACCGGCCGGAGGCGGGTGGTCTGGACACCGCCCGCGCCGCCGGCATCCGGGCCGAGGCGATCGACCATCGGGCATACGGCCGCGACCGCGCGACGCACGAGGCGGCGATCGACGCGGCGCTGCGATCGGCCGACATCGAGATCGTCTGCCTCGCCGGCTACATGCGGCTGCTGACGCCGTTCCTGGTGGGCGCCTGGCAGGGCCGGATGCTGAACATCCACCCCAGCCTGCTGCCCTGCTTCCCCGGGCTGCATACCCATGCCCGCGCGCTGGAGGCCGGGGTGAAGCTGCACGGCTGCACTGTCCACCTGGTGACTTCGGAGATGGACGCCGGGCCGATCCTGGCGCAGGCGGCGGTGCCGGTGCTGGCGGGGGATACCGAAGACGACCTGGCGGAGCGGGTGCTACGGCAGGAACACCTGGTCTATCCGGCGGCCCTGGCGGCGGTGGCGGCCGGCTTGCCGGCGGCCGCGCCGGAGCCGGCGGCGGCGCTGGCGAATCCGTTGGGGTGGCGGGCGCGTTGAGCGCTGGCGACTGATGCCAGGCGGCGTAGAGTTCTGGCCGCCGGGCGCCGGTGCCTCATCGTCATGGCCGGGACGGGCCCTACAGGATGCACAAATCTCGGAAACAAACGCAAAATCAGGCGATTGTCTGGGGCCTGGTGCGAAGCCTCTGCAATCCCACATGATGTTCCCGGACAGATACTGGGATGCCGCTTGTCCACAGCGAACCGGAAGAATTGGCTCAGCGCGATGAGGTGCCGCTTCGCTGTCTTCTCCTTGATCCTCGGCAAATTGCCTGCCTCCGCCCGCGCAATGATGTTTGGTAGCGGCGTCTCCTTGTCCTTCGGTGACCGACCATAAACGGCCGGGAGTTTCCCCATGGTGTCCAGGAAATCGGTCACGTCGCCCCTGTGATACGCGTTCACCGGCTTGTCGCCGCGCGCCTCCAGGAAATGGCGCAACGTTCCGCGTTCCTGGTTCATATCATGGTGGCTGATCTTGTCCTTCGTCTCCCGGTGCTGGAAAAATGGTTCGATCAACTGAGAGGCCAGTGGCGCTGGCGGCAGTTTCGGCGTTTGCTGTTCGACATCGGCTCTCACTTGAGCCAGTGCGGAGACGGCCGATTGCAGGCTTGCTGCCATCCTTGGCCCTCTCCCCCTCTTGTCGCGCCGCGGCCATGTGTCCGTGAGCGCGGTCAATGAGCGGCATAAGCGCGGCCACACGGTCTGACATGGCTTTGGTCCGGGCCGCCATTTCCCGCTGATGGCGGATCTCGGTGCTGAGCATGCGGTACTCGTGTAGTCGTTGTTGCAGAGCCTGCTGTTCCTCAGTCAGTGCAGCAATCTGCTGCACTTCGGCATCTGCACGCAGCCGTAGGTCCAAAGTCTGCTTTGCTGTATCGGCGAGGTTATCGTTAGATTGAATTGTTGTCGGTAGGCTAATGATTTTTTCAGCCACGGCGAAAGTCCTTTCGACTGCGGCATATAGCAGACCGGCCTTGGCACGCTCTATGGTTGCTGACGATCTGCCGAGGGACGCCCAGAGTTCTGTCTGGCCGATGAAGGGGCGAAGACGCGCCGGAACGGCGCGGCGGAAGTGGAATGTGGAACCCTGACGGGTCAGCATTGGGGCACCATTGGAGAAGCCCGCTGGAGAGTTACTCCAGAAGGCGGTGGTGCCCGACGAAAAAGTTAGACAAATCAACGCGGTGGCTGGGGGACCTGGATTCGAACCAAGGATGCCCGGGTCAGAGCCGGGAGTTTTACCGCTAAACTATCCCCCATCGGGATGCCATCTTGGGCGCGGGCGGGCGCAATAGCACGCTCGCCCGCAGCCCGCAACAGGGTCCGTGCATTTATCCGAGGGCATCCATCTCCCGCCGCAACGGCGCGACCCGCGGACTCTCGACCTTGCCGAACAGCACCTCACGCGACGTCAGCTGCCGCCCATAATATTCCGAGTCCTGGTTCGGCTCCGCCCGGATGATCGATCCGTCCACCGTCAGCCCGCCGTACAGGCCGGTCGAGGACGACCATACCACGACATCGGGCAGCGATGCGCCGCCGATGGCGCCTTCAATCCCGGACCCAAGGGTCGCCACCGAGATCCCCGCCTGGGCACCGATCTTGAACTCGTCCCGCAGGACGCCGTTCATGCCCTTCTGGGTCATGATCAGCAGGATCACTTCCGACTGCTCCAGCCCCACCTGCAATCCGAAGGATGCGGCGCCCAGGGCATAGAAGGCGGGTGCGCTCCAGCGCCCGTCATGCTGCACCATCATCACGCCGTTGCCGCCCTCGCCGCCGACGAAGAAGCCACCCTTCAGCAGCTTGGGAACGATCAGGACCGCCCTCGCCTGGCGGATCAGCCGCTTGGCATTGCCGAATTCCTTGTCGTGGCGCAAATCGGCCAGCACCTTGCGGGCGCCGTCCACCGTGACCTGCTGGCTCGTCTGGGCGCCTGCCACCGGCGCGCCAAGCGCCGCCGCGCCCAGCAATGCGGCGCCGCCCAGAAACTGCTTCCGTGTGATCATCATCGGTCCCTTCCTGTCGAACGGCAATGCAGCAACAGCGGAGGGGATATCTTCACGGACGTATCGCGGTTGTAGCGAGCGGCGATAACGACCGCGCGAAGGCCGTGCATCGCGCAGCCGGTGTAACCGAAAAACCATCATCGAGGTGCCCGAAAGCCTCAGGTTTCCGGAAACCCCGCGCCGGCTTGGCAGGTGGCGCGCCAAACTTGGGGGGAGCGGGGTCCGCCGGAAGACGAGCCTCTCAGCCGCCGCCGGCTGCCTCGATATCCGCGGCCGACAATCCCCAGGCCTCCAGGGCTTCCCGCGCCGGCACCGAGCCGGGGGGGCGCGGCGGCGCGGACTGCGTCACGCTGAAGCGCGGCGCCGGCGCGGGCTGGCGGATGCCGTCGACATCGATGAACGCCGATCGCGCCTGGTTGTGCGGATGCGTGTGCGCCTCCGCCATGGACAGCACCGGCGCGAAGCAGGCGTCGGTGCCTTCCAGGATGCGGCACCAGTCGTCGCGGGTGCGGGTGCGGAACCGCTCGGCCAGCAGATCCTTCCAGCGCGGCCACCCCTCCGGGTCGCGCTGGGGCGGCATCGTCGCCGGGTCGATCTCCAGGATCCGCAGCAGTTCGGCGTGGAATTTCGCCTCGATCGGCGCAATCGAGATGTACTGTCCATCGGCGCACTCATACACTTCGTAATAGTAGGCGCCAGAATCGAGCTGGTTGTGGCCGCGCGGCCCCTTCATCCGCCCGGCCGCCTTCATCCCGTAGATCGGCGTCATCAGCGACAGCGCGCCATCGACCATCGCCGCATCCACCACCTGCCCGACGCCCGTGGCGCGGGCCGAGACGATCGCCGCGAGCAGCCCGGTCACCAGGTACATCGCGCCGCCGCCGTAGTCGCCGACAAGGTTCAGCGGCGGCGTCGGCTTCTGGCCCGCGCGGCCGATGGCGTGCAGCGCGCCGGTTAGGGCGATGTAGTTCATGTCGTGCCCGGCCGCCTGGGCCAGCGGCCCTTCCTGCCCCCAGCCGGTCACCCGCCCGAAGGCCAGCTTCGGATTGCGGCGCAGGCAGACATCCGGGCCGAGCCCCAGGCGCTCCATCACCCCCGGACGGAAGCCCTCGATCAATCCGTCGGCGCCGTCGATCAGCCGCAGCACCAGGGCAATCGCCTCGGGCTTCTTCAGGTCCAGCTTCAGGACCGCCCGGTTCCGCTTGGTGAAATCGAACTGATCGGCCATCGGCACACCCAGGTCCGTGGCCGCGACGCGATCGATGCGGATCACCGTCGCCCCCATGTCCGCCAGCAGCATGGCCGCCAGCGGCGCCGGGCCGATGCCGGCGAACTCGACGATTTTAACCCCTGCCAAAGGACCCATGGCCGGCTTCCTTCCCCTTGTTCTTTCAAGACGAAAGTAAACGCCAACCCGGCCCCCTGGCGCAACCGAGGCGCGTGCCGCGGTTGCGCCAGAGCAGGCTCAGCTCCGCTGGATCAGCTCGATCTTGTAGCCGTCGGGATCCTCGACGAAGGCGATGATCGTAGTGCCGAACTTCACCGGCCCGGGCTCGCGGGTCACCTTGGCGCCGAAGCTGCGCAGCTTCTCGGTGGTGGCGGCCACATCCGGCACCCCGACGGCCAGGTGGCCGAACGCCGTGCCCTGGTCGTACTCCTTGACGCCGTAGTTATAGGTCAGTTCGATGACGGCATTGCTGTCCTCGTCGCCGTAGCCGACGAAAGCCAGGGTGTACTTGCCATCCGGCACGTCACGGCGGCGGAGTTCCTTCATCCCGAACCCCTTGGTGTAGAAATCGACGCTGCGCTGCAGGTCGCCGACGCGCAGCATGGTGTGCAGGAACCGGCTCATCGGATGCTCCTCCTCTGGATCAGGTCGCGGGATCGAGGCCAATCATGAACAGGCCCGCCGCGTCCGCCGCGGCCACGCAGGCCGCGCGGTCTGCCAGAATGGTGCACTGCGCCTCGAACGCAAGCCCCCTCAGCCCCGCTGCCGCGGCATGGCGCACCGTGTCGGGACCGATGGTCGGCAGGTCCGCCCGCCGGTCCTGGCCCGGCTTGACCACTTTCACCAACACGCCGCCAATGCCGTCGCGCCGCAGCGTCCCGGCGCGGGCGAGCATCGCGTCGGTGCCTTCGATGGCCTCGACCGCCAGCACAAGCCCCTGCTGCACCACGCATCCCTGCCCGACATCCACCGCGCCCAGGGCGCGGGCGACCGCGCGCCCCCGCTCGATATCCGCCATCGCCTGGGCGTCCGGCCGCACGCGGGTCAGCACCCCGGCCGGCGCCAGGACCTCGCGGAGCACGTCGTGGGCACCGATGACCGTGAACCCCTCTTCGGCGAAGATCCTGATGACGGCCGCCAGCAACCCGTCGTCGCCGGCGAAGGCGGCGCGGCCGATGCGGGCGAGGATCCGCGCCCCTTCCGCATCCGGCCGCAAATCGAGCAACGACGGCCGGCGGACCGCGCCGATCATCACGATGTCCTGGCAGCCATGCTCGCGCAGGGCGGCGAAGATACGGCCGGCCTTGCCGATGCGCTGGATTTCGTGCGGCCATGGCGCGAGGACTGCGGGGTTCGCGAACCCCTCCAGCCCCAGGATGAAGACAAAGCGGCCGGCGGCCACGGCCGCGGCCGCGACCCGGGCCGGCAAAGTGCCGCCGCCGGCGATGATCCCCAGCCTGCGTGGCATTTCTGCCTGATTTTTCATTGCGAAATGCGCCGCCACGACTCTTTCCTTGCAACCCACATGGGTTTTTCCGCATACATCATAGGCCACAATTTCACGCTACCGTGATATACCCAATACAGAGATTGCCCTGCCCATGGTTGACGACGATTTGCCCGAAGCGGCGCGGCATGCAACAGCGGCCAACGTCCTCCAGTGCCTGAACATGCTGGCCGAGGAGACAGTCAACCTGAACCTGCCCCGCACCATGGTGGCCCTGCGCAAGGCGATCCGCGCCTGCCAGGCCGAGCAGACCCGTCCGGTCCCCGCGCTGCGCCCCCGACGCCACCTGATCCTGCATTAACGATCGTGGCGACAAAGATGTGTCCGGCGCACAGCTTTGCTGCATAAGCGAAGGTTGCGTCGCGACACAGCACGCCATAATTTTAGCCTTAATTAGCGTCCTGGCCGGGCACGCGGTGTCCGCTGGCGGCGCAGTCCAATCTCGTACTCAGCACAAGGACTCCGCGCATGAGCGCTTCGGCCAAAGGATCTGTTACAATCACGCTGGACGGCTCGAACAAGTCGACCAGGCTGCCGTTGCTGTCGGGCACCGTGGGTCCGGACGTTTTCGACATCCGCAAGATGTACGCCGATCTGGGCGTGTTCACCTATGATCCTGGCTATGGTGCGACCGCGTCCTGCGACAGTTCGATCACCTATATCGACGGCGACGCCGGCATCCTGCTGTATCGTGGCTACCCGATCGAGCAGCTTGCCGAGCAGTCCCGCTTCCTGGAAGTCTGCTACCTGCTGCTGAACGGGGACCTGCCCACCGCCTCGGAATACCGCAATTTCGAACTCGGCGTCATGCGGCACAACATGCTGCACGAACAGATCCGCACCTTCTACAACGGCTTCCGCCGCGACGCGCACCCGATGGCGGTGATGTGCGGCGTGGTTGGCGCGCTGTCGGCGTTCTATCACGACAACCTGGACGTCCGCGACACCGAGAGCCGGCGGATCGCCGCCTTCCGGCTGATCGCCAAGGTGCCGACGATCGCCGCCTGGGCGCACAAGTATTCGGCCGGGCAGCCCTTCGTGTACCCGCGCAACGACCTGACCTACGCGGAAAACTTCCTGTACATGTTCCACGCGGTCCCGACCGAGGAGTACAAGATCAATCCGGTGCTGTCGAAGGCGATGGACCTGATCCTGATCCTGCACGCGGACCATGAGCAGAACGCCTCCACCAGCACCGTCCGGCTGGCGGGCTCGACGGGCGCCAATCCGTTCGCCTGCATCGCCGCCGGCATCGCCAGCCTGTGGGGCCCGGCGCACGGCGGCGCCAACGAGGCCGTGCTGAAGATGCTGGCCGAGATCGGTCACACCCGGAACATCAAGGCGTTCCTGGACGACGTGAAGGACAAGGACAACCAGACCAAGCTGATGGGCTTCGGCCACCGGGTGTACAAGAACTACGACCCGCGGGCGAAGATCATCCAGAAGGCCTGCCACGACGTGCTGGCCGAACTCGGGATCAAGGACGATCCGCTGCTCGACCTGGCGATGGAGCTGGAAAAGATCGCGCTGAGCGACCCCTACTTCGTCGACCGCAAGCTGTATCCGAACGTCGATTTCTACTCCGGCATCATCCTCAAGGCGATGGGCTTCCCGACCAGCATGTTCACGGCGCTGTTCGCTGTGGCCCGCACCGTCGGCTGGGTCAGCCAGTGGACGGAGATGATGGAGGACCCGCAGCAGCGCATCGGCCGTCCGAGGCAGCTCTACACGGGCGCCCCGCGGCGGGACTACGTGCCGGTCTCACAACGCGGATAGGATCTACCGGACTGGGATGCATCGACCGGCGGCCGTCAGGGCCGCCGGTTTCTTTTTGCGCCGCCGCCCATGTCGTTGCCGAAGGCCAATTTCGCTGGCCGAAATCTGTTATATTTCTCAAAAATAATAGATGTGATTTCGCACCAACTTAACAGCCAGTCTTAACCTCCGCTTTCAACTGATTGACTCAATTTGTAGAAATATCAACGTTTTAGCCAAAGTCTCAAATCTGATCCTCGTTGAGAGCATCCCCGCCCAGCCTCCCGTCTGTCGATCTAATCGGAAATTTTAGTAAATATCCCCCGGCAGAGCCGGGGGCTTTATGGTGTTGGCCGCTCAAAGCGGCCGGGCGGGTCGCTGACGCGGCCCGTTGAGTGTGAGCCGCTCAAAGCGGCAAGCGGGACCGCTAACGCGGTCCCGGGTTCAGTTGGCCACTAAAGTGGCCGGTTCAG
>NZ_NHRY01000258.1 GCF_002937115.1 Rhodopila globiformis
CCAATCGCCGCTCGCCGCGGACCTACGACCGCGACCTCTACAAGGCGCGCCATCTGATCGAAAATTTCTTCGCCAGGCTCAAGCAGTTCCGTGCCATCGCAACCCGCTATGACAAGACTGCCCGCAACTTCCTCGCCGCGGTCCACCTCGCCGCCGCCGTCGTTTGGCTTAATTGACGACACGCCCTAATGCCGCGCAGTTCGGCCTGCTGATGCTGGGATGCGCAATCGTCGCGTGGCGGCACCGGGACCTGATGCGCAGCGCGGCATGGCCGTCCCTGATGATCGCGGTGGTGCTTCCGGCCTGTCTGCTGCTGGGCTGGAGCAGCTACACAGCCAGCCAGATACCGGGCGGCGAGTACCACATCATGCCGCTGGCGGCGTGGCGATGGAGCCTGCTGCCGCAGATCTTGCACAGTATTTTCCGCATCATGGTCGCGAAGACCGGCCTGTTCGCGCTGATCGTCTTCATAGGCATCCGCGCCGTGCTGGCTTTGTGCGCCCGGGACACCCTGGCGCCGTCGGCCCGTGGAGTCGCGATAGTCGCGGCCGTCGTTTCGGCCGGGATGATCGGCTTCCTGACCTTCACCTATCTTGCGGCCAGTTTCTCGGCTGAAGAAGCCGTGGCCGCGGCCTCGTTCTGGCGCTACCTGGGGGAGGCCGGCCCGGCCGTCATGGTCGCCGTGCTCGCGGTCCTGCCGCTGGGATGGCTGAAGCGGATGCCGCCCAGGCCGACCGCCGCGGTCCTGCTGGGCGTGACGCTGATGCTGGCGCTGGCGACCGTCAGGCTGTATCGGACGGACCTTACGTCTCCTGTGCCGTGGTTGCATGCGGTGGCACGGTCGGTCGATGTGCAGGTGCCACCCTCCGCCTCGCTGACGCTGCTCGACATGACCGGCGACGGATTTCCCGTGCTGATTCAGAACTACGACCTGGCGCTGTCGGCCCGCGCCCCTGGCCTGCCGCCCCGGACAGTAAGCAGGCAAGCCGATGTCACGGGCATATCGGGTGCGAAAGCCGCACAGCTCCGTTTCGACGACGCCGACTACGTATGGCTTTCCGAAGGGAATGCGGACGCGACATCCTTGTTCGGCACGGCGCTGCACCGGAAGTGCAGCTACCTGCTGCGGCACGAGGCCAGGCGCTTCAACACCGTGGCACGCTGGCCCATCGGCTACACCTGGTCGCTGGGAGATGGACGGCTTGGCTAGAGCAATATCGGCCTGACTGGAAATCGCGGAGCGATTTCAGGCCGATGAAATTGCTCGTGAAATTATGAGCTGGAGCGTTTCCAGTCAGGCTGAAAACGCTCTAGCCGCAAGGCTGTGACTGAACCGCTGCCGGGCTGCGGAGCGCGGGTCCCTGCCGGGCACTGCTTGTAACGCAAGCGTGGAACAGTTAGGAGCACGTCAGGCCGATTCGCGCAGCTCGCCCCCACCTCCCGTGGCAGACCACTTCGGATGGCAGCCGATGACCGTGAGGGAGGCGTAAAGCCGGAAGGCGGCTCCGTGCCGCCGGCCTCGGCCGATGGCTCGAGGTCCTGAGTCCCTGCTGTAGCAAGGCTCGGCCGATCCGGACCTGCCCGTCCAAGGGCGTCATGCAATGGGGGGTCTTATGCCGGACGACATAGGGGCGCTTTCCCGCCTGTTCACCTGGTTCGTTGACAGCCCCTTGATGGTGGTCGTGCTGTTCGCCGTGGCGATCGCCACCGCGACACTGCTGCTGCGACGCCTGCCGCCAATCCGTCGTGTCCTGGCCGCGGTTGAATCAGGCCGCCACACCAGTATCGACGGATTGCGCGGCTTCCTGGGAATCGGTGTCTTCATCCACCACACCGTGATCACCTGGTTCTACCTGCACGGCCACGGCTGGACGCTGCCGCCGTCGCGCCTTGTCGTGCATCTCGGCCAGACCAGCGTGGCGCTGTTCTTCATGATCACGGCATTCCTGTTCTGGAGCCGCGTGCTGTCGCGGGGAAGCGGCCTCAACTGGGCGGAGTTCTTCATCTCCAGGCTTTGCCGGCTGTATCCGGCCTACCTGGTCATGCTGGCGCTGCTCGTCGCCGTGGCGTGGGGGTTCGCGTCGCAGCAGCAGCAGGCGAACGGCAACTTCTGGCCGTCGCTGGCAAGCTGGCTGGTGTTCACCATGTTCGGCACGCTGAATCTGAACGGCCTGCCAGACACCGGGGAGGCTGTCGCCTGGGTGACCTGGAGCTTGCCATACGAATGGCTGTTCTACCTGGTCCTGCCGGCACTGGCCTTCGTGGCCGGGCGCGCGCGCAAGCCCGTCGCCGCGGCGGCTTCGGCGGCGGCGGTCATCGCACTCTTCCTGTCGTTCTATTGGTTCGGCGTGCTTGACCCGTTCAACCCGAAGATCCTGCTGTCCTTCCTCGGCGGCATCGCCGCCGCGCACTGGGTGCGCAACCAGGCGCTGAAGGACATCGGAAACCGGCGCAGCGCCGGATACGTTGCGATTGCCGCCCTACTCACCGTCGTCCTGTTCATGCCAACTGCCTATGCCTGGAAGTCCACATTGGGCCTGACGGTGTTCTTCGTGGTCATCGCGTCAGGACACGACCTGTGGGGCCTGCTTCGCCGGCCCGGGTTGCTGTGGCTTGGGGATATCAGCTACTCGATCTACCTGCTGCACGGCGCCCTGCTCTGGACCGTGTTCCGGCACGTGCTGCCGCACACTCTTGCCAGCAGCGCACCGGTCTATATCGGCGTGAGCCTGGTCAACGCCATCGTGCTGGTCCTGGTCGCCTCGATCGTGTTCCTGGCGGTGGAACGGCCGGCTATCCTGGCGGGCAAGCGCTGGCAACAGCGCCTGGGCCGTTCCGCCGTCCCGGTCGGGGCCAGCCCGTGACAGCCGCCGGAGGTCGCCTACTTCACCGTCTGGATGACCTCGAACCCCTCGAACTCCGGATGTCCGGCATACAGCGGCTTGTTGTTGCCGGCGTCGCGGTGCGCCATGCGGAAGGCCTCGGACTTCGTCCACGCCTGGAACGCCGCCCGGTCCTTCCAGATCGAGTGCGACGAATACAGCACATGATCCTCCTTCGCCGGCCCGCGCAGCAGGTGGAACGACATGAAGCCCGGCACGCCGCGCAGGAATGTATCGCGTGAGGTCCAGACCTCCTCGAATGCGGCTTCGGCGCCGGGCAGGACCTTGAAGCGATTCATCGCAATGAACATGGGCCGGTTCCTCGTTGTTCGGTATCAGGAAGCTGGGGTCGCTTCATGCTATCACAAGCCGACTGACTCGAAAGACCGCCGCCTCGAAGGAACCCAATGGCCGCATCGTCGCTGCATCTTATCCGTTCCCGGCGCCTCTGGCCGCTGACGCTGGCGCAGTCCTGTGGCGCGCTGAACGACAACCTGGTGAAGAACGCCATGATCGTGCTGGCGATCTTCCGCCTGGGCATCGGCGGCACCGGCCTGTCGGCCCTGGCGGGGGCGCTGTTCATCGCGCCGTACATCCTACTGTCCGCCACCGCCGGGAAGCTGGCCGACCGGTTCGCCAAGCCGCGGCTGGTGGTGGTCTATAAAGTGGCCGAGGTGCTGCTGACGGCCGCCGCCGCCGGCGCCTTCCTGTTCGCCAGCGTCCCCGCCCTGCTCGCCGTCCTGGTCGGCCTGGGTGTCCAGGCGGCGCTGTTCGGGCCGGTGAAGTACGGCGTGCTGCCGGAATACCTGGCCGAGGACGAACTGCTCGCCGGCAACGGCATCATCGAGGCCACGACCTTCCTGTCCATCGTCTGCGGCACGGTCGCGGGCGGCGGGCTGATCCTGCTCGGCCCCGGCCCGGCCGTCGTCGGCGTCACCGGCGTGGGCCTGGCGCTGCTCGGCCTGCTCGGCGCGCTGCGCATGCCGGATGCGCCGCCAGCGGACCCGGCGCTCGACCTGGGCCTGAACCTGGCCGCCGAGACCTGGCGCGTGGTCCGGGCGGCCGCCGCGATCCGGCCGATATGGCTGTCGGTGCTGGCGCTGTCCTGGTTCTGGACCATGGGCGCCACACTGCTGACCGAGTTCCCGATCGTCGCCCGCGACACCATGCATGCCGAGGGCAGCGTGCTGACCCTGTTGCTGGCGGTGTTCGCCATCGGCGTCGGCGTCGGCTCCATCGGCTGCGCGCGGCTGCTGCACGGGCAGGTTTCCGCCCGGCTGACGCCGTTCGCCGCGCTGGGGATCTCGCTGTTCTGCCTGGATTTCGCCTGGGCCGCGACCGCCGCGCACGGGCTGACGACCGCCGGAGCGGTGCTGGCCGCGCCGGCCGGATGGCGCATGCTGCTCGACCTGACCCTGCTGGCGATGTGCGGCGGTGTCTATTCCGTGCCGCTCTACGCCATCATCCAGGAGGCGGCGGCGCCGGCGCAGCGCTCGCGCATGATCGCCGCCAACAACATCATGAACGCGCTGTTCATGGTCGCCGGGTCCGCCGCCGCGGCGGCCCTGGCCGCGGCAGGACTGGACGCGCCCGCGGTGCTGCGCGTGGCGGCGGCGGTCAACCTGGCGGCGGCCGGATGGATCTTCGCGGCGCTGCGGAACCGGGGCTTCAGCCTACCCGCCAAACCGCTCGCGCCCGAACCCAAGTAAGTCACCGATGGCGTCGATGCTGATGTCGGCCGGACGGTGGCGGCGAACTTCCTCGCGATCCAGCGCATAGTGTCCCTGGCGCGGGAACACCGTGGTGACGCGCTCGCCCCAGCTTTGCTTCAGGGACTCCAGGATGCGCAGCTTGTCGTCGATCATGACGTAGCGGCGGGCCGGGTACAGGCGCTCGACGTCGTCCAGCACCTGCTCCTTATGGATATAGATCAGGACATGGTCGTCGAACGCCTGCCACAGGCCGGACCGCTCGACCTTGCGCGGCTGGAACACCGCGTCGCCGTCCGACAGGATCACCGGCAAGCCCCAGGCGGCCACATGCCGCACCGCCTCCAACGCCCGCGGATACAGCCGATCGGCGAACGGGTAGTCGGCCAGCCAGTTGGCGATGCGCAGCACCTTGGGATTGTGCAGGAACTCCAGGCGGTAGCGCTGCAGCGCCCCCAGGTAATCGGCATAGCCGAGTTCGCGGCGAAGGTCCTCGAACAGCTTCCAGTAGCAGTCGTGGGCTTCCTGGCCGTATTCGGCCGTCAGGTGCGCGCCCAGGTCGTGCTGGACATGGTCGTTGTCCAGCAAGGTGTTGTCGACGTCGAACAGAAAGACGATGTCGTGCATACCCCAGTTAAAGCGAACCGGGCGGCCGTGGCCTCATCACACTATCGAGGCACTGCTCGATCCGGTCCGCATTTTCCCATACGAGACCGACACAAATGACGGTGACGCGGGCGCGGAACTCCGGCGGCAGGCGCACTGCGTCCTTGGGCGTTGTCACCAGCCTCGCGTCCAGCGCCGCCGCCGCACGTTCCAGTGCCGCGAGGTCGCCTGCCGTGTAGGGATGATGGTCCGGGAACGGCCGGGCCGCCGTGACCACGGCGCCGGCCTGCCGCAGGGGGGCGAAGAATTTGTCCGGGATGGCGATGCCGGCAAACGCCAGGACCCGCTGCCCGGCCAGGACGCCAATCGCCGTATCCTGCCGCAGATCGGCCCGCAGCACCGGCAGGTGGGGCGGCAGCCGGGCCAGTGCGCCGGTGGCGTCGGCGCCGATGAGCACCACCGCCTGGCAGCGGGCAGCCGCGGCGGCAATTGGCTCGCGCAGCGGCCCCGCCGGCAGCACCCGGCCGTTGCCGAAGCCGGTGCGGCCGTCAATCACCAGGATCGAGAAGGTTTTCGCCAGGGTCGGGTTCTGCAGCCCGTCATCCATCAGCAGCACCTGCGCGCCCGCCGCCACCGCTTCCCGGGCGCTTGCCGCCCTGTCGGCGCCAATCCAGGTCGGGGCGGCCGCGGCCAACAACAGAGCCTCATCGCCGACGCGGGCGGCCGGATCATCCGCCGCCACGCGATGCACGCCGCGCGAATCCCCACCATAGCCGCGCAGCAGCACATGCACGGTATGGCCGCGATCGGCCAGGCGGCGGGCGAGGTCCAGCACCAGCGTCGTCTTGCCGGCGCCACCGACGGTGACGTTGCCGCAGCAGATCACCGGCACCGGCGCCTGCCACCCGGGCCGCGCCACCCGGCGCGCGGTCATGGCCGCGCCGACGGAAGACAGCGGCGACAGCAGCCGGGCCAGCAGACCATCGCGTGACCAGAAGGCGGGCGCGCCGGGCATCGTTCAGGCCAGGGGCACGTGCGACGGCAGCAGCGACAGCAACGTCTCCGCCGTCTGTTTCGGCAGTTCGGCGTGGCGGCGCGCCGAGGCGGCGGCCCGTTCGCCAAGCTGCCTGCGCAGCGCCGGGTTGTCCAGCATGCCGGCGACAAAGCCCGCCAGGCCGTCGGCATCCGCGACCTCCACCAGCCCGCCGGCCTGCCGCAGCAGGGCGACGTGCGCCGTGAAGTTGCCGGTATGGGGACCAACCGCGATGGCGCAGCCCAGCCGCGCCGGTTCCAGCAGATTCTGGCCGCCGCCCGGCGCGATCAGGCTGCGGCCGACGAACGCGATGGGCGCGACGCGGTACCACAAGCCCAACTCACCCATCGTGTCGGCAATCCAGATGCCCTGGTGCGGCAGTCCGTCGCCGGCGCTCCGGCGCGGCGCGTTCAGCTCGGCCGCCAGCGCGGCGCCGCGGTCCGGATGGCGCGGCGCGATGATGGTCAGCAACCCCGGATGCGTCGCGGCGACCCGCGTGTGAACGGCGGCAACGAGCACCTCCTCCCCCGGATGGGTGCTGGCCGCCAGCCACACCGGCCGATCGGCCAGCTCGATGGTAAGGCGGGCGAGCTCCTGCGGATCCGCGGGCAGGTCCGGGGCGGCGAATTTCAGGTCGCCCGGCGCCTCGACGCTCCGGGCGCCGAGGAGCCGCAGCCGCCCGGCATCCTGTTCCCCGCGCGCCTGGATGCGGTCGAAGGCGCCCAGCAGGTGGCGGGCCAGGCCGGGGAACCGGCGCCAGCGGGTGAAGCTGTGGTCGGACATGCGGGCGTTCACCAGCATCAGCGGGATGCGGCGCGCCCGGCAGGCGGCAAGCTGGTTCGGCCACAGCTCACTTTCCACGAAGCACGCCACGTCCGGCCGCCAGTGCGACAGGAAGCGATCGACCCAGACGGGGACATCGAGCGGCGCGAAGCGGTGCAGCACATGGCCGTCCAGCCCCAGCTCCGGAAGGCGCTGCGCCAGCAGGGCCTGTGAGGTCGCGGTGCCGGTGCTCAGCAGCACGGTCGCCCGGCCGCGCAGCGCCGCCAGCACCGGCAGGATGGACATCGTCTCGCCGACGCTGGCGGCGTGCATCCAGATCAGCGGGCCGGGCGGCCGCGGCGTCGGATCGATGCCGCGGCGTTCGGGGAGGCGGGCCGCGACCTCAAGCCCCCTGGCGGCGCGGCGGCTCAGGTTCAGCCGCAGGGCCGGAGCCAACAGCGTCGCGGCGACCGCCCAGCCGGCGCGGACGGCGCCGATCATGCCGGACACAGCGCATCCGCCTGGTCCGCAACCTGGTTGAGCGCCGCGGTGATGGCAGGGACGGCGGCCTGCCAGTCGTCGCGGCTGACGAAAATCGCCGGACCGCAGACGAGGACGCCGCGGCCGAACGGCAGCGGCAGCGCCATCCGGTCCCAGGTGCGGAGCTGGATGCGCCGGCTGGTGCGGGCGGCGCAGGGCAGCACCGGCACGCCCGCCAGGGCCGCGAGCTGGGCGACGCCGGGGGCAGCCTGGCGGCGCGGTCCGCGCGGCCCATCCGGCGTGATGCCGATCTGGCCGCCCCTGGCGAGTGCCAAGGCCAGGCTGCGGAGCCCGGCCGCGCCGCCGCGGGACGTGGAGCCGAAGATTGGCTCGATGCCGAAGCGCCGCACCACCGTGCCGATGAACCGCCCGTCCCGGTGGTGGCTGACCAGGGTGTAGATCGGAGTCGGGCGATACAGCGGCAGGGTGCGGGCGATCAGCACCAGCTTCGAAATCAGCGGCAGGAATTCGTGCCAGAAGGCGAACACGGCCGGCGTGCCGGCGCCGTAGTGGTCAAAATGCTCCCGGCCATGCACCGTCCAGCGCGTCGTGCGCAGGGCGATCGCAAGGTACAAGCCAAGGACTCTCGCCAGCAGGGCCTGGACCTGTGACGTGCGCAGCAGGGACTTCATTAGCCCGCGGGTAGCACGCAGGGGGATGTTGCGGAAGTGTGGTGACGAGGAATTCCCAAGCGGAAATCTCGTTTGTCATGAATTCAGCGGATGTCCGCCCGGCCCGGCGCGATGCTACGCCAGGGCGCGTCCGGCAAGCCGTTCCAGCACGCGCAGGGGCGATTGCTCGGGATCCAGCATCGATTGCACCGGCACATGGAAGGTCTGCTCCAGCATCATGTGTCCCGACAGCGCGGCGTGCGATACCTGATCGGTGAAGCATAGCCAGGTCGATCCGGGCGAAAACGTCCGGGCGGTGTAGGATGCCTGCCGCTGGTAGTCGGCATCGAGCTTCATCCGGTCGTGCAGGGCCAGCATCATCTGGTCATAAGCGGATTGCACGCCCTTGGTCAGGCCCAGAAGCGCATACAGCCGGGCGCGCAGCGGGGCCGGAGACGGCAGCGCCGGCAGGAAACCCGCCGCAACGCTCTCGAAGGGTTCGCCGATGCGCCACGCACGGGCGGCGCTCGCCTGCGGCAGGACCGTGAACAGCCGCAGGATGCGGGCGCCGCCGATCGGCCGGGAAGGGAAGGCGTCCACGTGCAGCCGGCGGTCGTCATGCCGGGGCGAATAGGCCCGGCCGGCGATTTCGGCCGGCCGGAAGCTCGTCCGGCCGGCCCAGAGCGTATCGGCATAGGGAATCAGCAGCCCACGCAGCATCGATTCGGCCGACCGGGCGAAGCGGGCCAGCATGGCGGCCAGAAGCGCGGGATGTTCGGCCGAACCGCTGACGCGACCGGAGGCCGGGTCGAAGCTGATGTTCTTCCGGCTGTTGTCCAGCAGGGCCGGCGACAGCAGGACGGCTTCCTCGGGCAAGGTTGTGAACGCAAGACCGGTCAGGCAGACGACCCGGCCGGCTTCCAGCGCGGCAACCGCATGGCGGCCGAGGTCAGGGTCAAAGGGACCATTCCAATCTGCAATCGGCAGTGAAACAACGATGTCGCCCGACATGGTTCGCTCGCATGTGATTCCGGTGGTTGACCAGGCTGGCCAATCCGGAAGCATGGAGATCCCGGCGCTAGGCGGCTTGATAAATGTCACTTGGCCGGTATTCGACTGATGAAGTGCTTGCGACCTCTACCGGGTCGGGGAGAGAATGCCGAGACAAGGCATTGCGAGCGCTCCCGGCCGGATCGGCGTTCGCCAGGGGCAATTTGCATGTCCGGATAGGGACTCTGGCGGGGCAGGGTGTTCGCCTCCCTCGCCCGGGCCGGGACACGCCCAGCCATGGCGGGACGGTATAGCAGACCGCAGGTAAGTTGGGACGTAGAGGCGGCCCGTCTTCTTCGTCATGGCCCGGCGCGTCCGGGCCACCTGTTCCAGCACGCGTGCCGCGACACGTGGCCCGGACGCGCCGGGCCATGATGAGGAGGGGGCGCCGTCGCCCTGTCTCAACCGACCTGCGGGTTTGCTGTAGTCTTATCCTGGTACCGTCGCAGCGTTCAGCCCATCAGCGGCACCAGATGCGACAGGAACGTCTCGGCACAAGCTCGCCACGAATACCGCTCGGCATGCACCCGGCAGGCCCGCCGATCGGCGGTCAGGGCATCGAGGGCGGCGGCCCGCAGGTCGGCATTGACCGAGCCGATCTTGCCCTCGGCGTCGGCCAGCACGTCCTTCGGCCCGGTTACCGGAAAGGCGGCGACAGGCGTGCCACAGGCCAGCGACTCCAGCAGCACCAGGCCGAACGTGTCGGTCAGGCTGGGGAAGACGAAGACGTCGGCCCCGGCATAGGCGCGCGCCAGCGGCTCGCCGTGGCGCGGGCCGGTAAACGTGACGTTCGGATACTCCCGCCGCAGCGAGGACAGCTGCGGGCCGCCGCCGACGACAACCTTCGAGCCGGGCAGGTCGAGGTCGAGGAAGGCGCCGATGTTCTTCTCCACCGCCACCCGGCCGACATAGATGAAGATCGGCCGCGGCAGGTCCCACTCCTCGCGCGGGAACGGCTTGAACAGGTCCAGGTCCACGCCGCGCGACCAGGACCGGATGTTCTGGAACCCCCGCGAGGCCAGCTCATCGCGCAGCGACTGCGTCGCGACCATGGTACCCTGGCTCGCGCCGTGGAAGCGCCGCATCCAGGCATAGATCGGCCGCACCGGCAGCCGGGTGCGGGCGTTGATGTATTCGGCAAACCGCGTGTGGAACGCCGTGGTGAAGGCAAAGCCGGTGCGCTTCGCCCAGCTTCGCGCCGCCAGGCCGAGCGGGCCCTCGGTCGCGATGTGCAGCGCGTCCGGCCTGAAATCCTCGATCATCCGCACCAGCCGCCGCCGCGGCAGCAGCGACAGTGCGATGTCCGGATAGGTCGGGCACGGCATGGTGCGGAACCGGTCGGGACCGATGATCTCGACGACATGGCCCATTGCCCGCAGCTCGTCCGCCACCGTGGTCAGGGTACGGACGACGCCGTTGACCTGGGGCTTCCAGGCGTCGGTGACAATCAGGATGCGGTGGGAGGGTGCTGGCGGCAGCACGTCGATGACGCCCGCGAGGTCCACAAGGGGAAGAGAGTCAGGCAGTTGCGGCAACCTTGTTCAAGCGCGGCTGGAAGAAGGAGAGCCGGTTGAGCGCCGCCCAGTCGATCAGCTCCAGGCGGCCGTCGTGGTGCTCCACCAGCGCGGTGCAGCTTTCCACCCAGTCGCCGTCGTTCAGGTAGAGGATGCCCTGGACCTCGCGCATTTCGGCGTGATGGATGTGGCCGCAGACCACGCCGTCGAAGCCGCGGCGGCGGGCTTCCGCGGCCAGGGCGACCTCGAACCGGTCGATCGCCTTGACCGCTTCCTTTACCTGGCGCTTCAGCCAGGCTGACAGCGACCAGTAGGGATAGCCGAGGCGAAGACGGACCACGTTGAACCAGCGGTTGAAGCTCAGCGCCACGGTGTAGGCCCAGTCGCCGAGCAGGGCCAGGAACCTGGCATAGCGCACGACATTGTCGAACTCGTCGCCATGCATCACCAGCAGGCGCTTGCCGTCGGCGGTGGTGTGCTCGGAGTCGCGGCTCATTTTGATGCCGCAGATTTCCAGCCCGAACGGCAGCCAGGTGCGGAACATCTCGTCGTGGTTGCCGGGGATGTAGGTCACGTTGGTGCCGGAACGGGCGAGGCGCACGATCTGCTTCAGCACGTCGTCGTGGCTCTTGTCCCAGTACCAGGACTTGCGCAGCCGCCAGCCGTCGATGATGTCGCCGACAAGAAACAAATGCTGGCAGCTCGACCTGCGCAGGAAATCCGCCAGGAACTCACTGCGGCAGCCACGGGTACCCAGGTGCGTATCGGAAATAAAAATCGCTCGATACGCGGGTGGCAAACTGATCTGCGACATGGCGTTCATTCGAAGGTGCCCATTCCCGCGCTATCATTTCCGGCTCAGCACATATGCTTCGACTCCTGCCATCCGCACGTGAAGGTTTAATGACGCGAGTGTTCTTTACCGCAATACATGAATGTAACTTGAATGTCATAGCACTGCCACGACAACAACATGACGGCGTGCCATGCGGTAGTCTTTTCACCGCTCGTTTATTGGCGGATTCCACCGGTTCACTGCACCTTCCCCGCACCACACCTGGCACCGGCGTCGAGGATGATCGTTATATTCAACCCGGCCGCCGGCCGCCGGCGGGCGTACCTGCTCTGGCGCGTCCTCGACGTGCTGGCCGCCAACGGCGTGCGGCTCGACATTGCCGAGACGCATCGCGCCGGCCATGCCGAGGCGCTGGCGCGCGAGGCGGCGCGGCGCGGTGAG
The DNA here is from genome assembly GCF_002937115.1 of Rhodopila globiformis. Classification (GTDB taxonomy): domain Bacteria; phylum Pseudomonadota; class Alphaproteobacteria; order Acetobacterales; family Acetobacteraceae; genus Rhodopila; species Rhodopila globiformis. Next base: position 11,945 of record NZ_NHRY01000258.1, read on the forward strand.
CCGATGGTGGTGGCCGCCGGCGGCGACGGGACGATCGCCGAGGTGGCGAACGGGTTGATGGGAACCACTGCCCGGCTTGGCGTCATTCCGCTGGGCACCGCCAACGTGCTGGCGCATGAGCTTGGCCTGCCGTTTGCCCCCCGGTCGGTCGCCGCCGCGCTGGCCTTCGGCCGCACCTGCACCCTGTGGCCCGGCCAGGCCAATGGCGCCGACGGGACCCGGCTGTTCGTGCAGATGCTGGGCGTCGGCTTCGATGCCCAGGTGGTGCACAACCTGCCGTTCACGCTGAAGAAGGTGCTCGGCAAGGGCGCCTATGTGCTGCAATCGCTGCGGGAGATGCCGCGCTACCCTTTTCCGTCGATCCGCATGCGGATCGATGACATCGAGACCGAGGCCGCGAGCGTCATCATCAGCAAGGGCCGGCTGTACGGCGGCAGCTTTCATGTCGCTGCGGATGCGGTGCCCGGCGAGCCCGGGTTCTCCGTCGTGCTGTTCGAGCATGCCGGCCCGGCCGCCGCGATGATGTATGGCGCCGCGCTGCCGCTCAACCTGCTTGGGCGGGCGCCGGGGGTGCGGCACGTGCGGGCGTGCCAGATCGAATTCCTGCAGAACGTTGCCGTGCCGGCACAGGCGGATGGCGATCGTGCGGGATACGCGCCGCTGTCCGTCTGCGATGCGCCGGCGCCGATCCAGGTGGTGGTGGGGTAGAACGATCCCGTGCCAGGTGGGCATGCGCGATCATGTTGCACAGGTAAATTCAGCGGTAAGAGATCGCTTCGCCGCGCCGCCAGCCTGATACGACTCCAGCCGGCATCCAGGTGCCGTACAGCGATTCCGGCACCGTCATGATAGCGACTGGCAGGCCCTCGCCCCGGCATTGAACAGCCGGCGGCGGGTGGCCGGCCCAACCAAGGGAGCTGCCCCCATGGACCACCACCACCCGCACAGCCCCATCACCCCGCTGCCGGCGCACCGCCGGGTGGGACTCGCGCTGGGCAGCGGATCGGCGCGCGGGCTCGCCCATATCGGCGTCCTGGGCGCGCTGGAGGAAGCCGGCATAGCCGTGGACGCGATCGCCGGCTCCAGCATCGGCGCGCTGATCGGCGCGATCCATGCCGCCGGGCGGCTGGACGGGTTGAAGGCGTTCTTCCGCTCGCTCGACTGGCTCGGCATGATGCGCTTCGTCGACGTGGTGCTGCCGAAGTCCGGCCTGATCGACGGCGCCCGCATCAGCGCCCTGGTGCGCGAACACGTTGCCGCCCGGAGCATCGAGGCACTGCCAACGCCGTTCGCCGCGGTGGCAACCGACCTGGGCAGCGGCGAGCGGGTCGTGCTGCGCAGTGGCGACGTCATCGATGCGGTGCGCGCCAGCATCTCCGTCCCGGGCATTTTCACGCCGGTGCGCTACGGCAGCCGCATCCTGGTCGATGGTGGCGTCGTCGATCCGGTGCCGGTTGCGGCAGCGCGGGCACTAGGACCGGCGTTCGTGATCGCAGTGGACCTCAACCATGGCGTCGTCGCGCACCGGGCCGCACCGCGACGGCCGGCCCACAAGACGGCGGCTGCCAGTTCCGCCATCGCCGCCTGGGCGCGCAGTATCCGCCAGGCGACGGTGGACCTGCCGGCCAGGCCGAGGAACAGCGAGACGCCGGCGACCGCGCAGCTTGCCCGCTGGTCGGGGGCGGAGGGACCGCTGCCGAACATCTTCGACGTCCTGCTTACCTCCATCAACGTCATGGAAACCCGCATTACCGAGAGCCAGTTGGCCATCGATCCTCCGGACCTGCTGATCCGCCCGCCGCTGGCGCACATCGGCCTGCTCGACTTCGCCCGCGCCGAGGAGATCGTCGAGATCGGCTACGAGGCGGCACGTGGCCAGGTCGCCGCGGTACGGTAGGCAGGGGAGCGGTCCAGCGGCTGCGCGCAGGCTGCGGAACGTTGCCTTGATCCGCGCCTTCATCACCGCGTTGCAGGCGCGGTGCGTCACGTCATGTTGCTCGGTGGCGATACCCGCGTGCCGGCTTTTTCCGGTCGCGTGCCCTACCAGATAACCGGCCTCGGATGACGTCCGGGCAGAGGAGGACGATCATGAGGACACTGCATCGCGCTATCGGCGGCCGGACGGCTGCCGCCATGCTCCGTATGGTTGCCTTGGCCTTCGCCGCCGCGATCCTGGCATGCTCAGGGGCAATGCCGGCACGCGCGCACGGTGGCGGCGGCCATGCGGGGGGTGCCGCCGGTTATGGCGCCGGTCCGGGATGGGCCGGGGCCGCGACAGCCGGCGGGGCGTGGAAAAGCGGGTACGGGAAGACGCATCAGCAAAATGGACATGCCACGCGACGGCAAGGACTCGAGGCGAAATAACCGATCTGCCGGAGCGCGCACCGGCGGCCCCTCCGCGTCAGGGTGGGCGCAGGTCCTTGGGCGTTAAAATAGCGGCAGTCGTTGCTTTCTCGTCATGCCGGGCGCAGGCCCGGCATCCACGCCTGGCGGTGCTGAAGCCAAGGAAAGGCGTGGATGGCGGCCCCTGCGGCCGCCATGACGACAGACCGCCTGTGCCCCTATGTTAACGCCTGTAGGGCGGAGACCCAGCGAACGAGGTGCGCTACAGCAGACCGCAGGTTAGTTGGGACGCAGACGGCCTGTCTTCATCGTCATGGCCCGGCTTGTCCGGGCCACCTATTCCAGCACGTGTGCCGCGACAGGTGGCCCGGACAAGCCGGGCCATGACGCGTGAGGTGCGCCGTCGCCGTGTCTCAACCAACCTGCGGTCTGCTGTAGCGGTCAGAACTGCTTCAGCAGGCGGTCGATATAATCAAGTTCCTGCCGGGGCCGCTGCTGATCCGCTTCGCGGCGGCGCAGTTCCTGTTGGATCGCCTGGGTGCGCTGCCGCTCCCGCTCCTCCGGCACCGTCACGTCGGCGTTGTCGGAAGCCAGTCCCTGGTTGTAGCGCCCGAGCGGATCACGACCGCCCTGATCGGCACGGTCCGGCGAGCCGGGCTGCGGTCCTGCACCCTGGCCGTCGCCATTCTGATCGTCCGGCATCATCATGCCCATGGTGCCTTCGGACCCGTCCTCGCCTTCTTCGCCCTCGCCGGACTGCGAGCCCTGCTGCTTCGCCATGGCCTGGGCCATTTCCCGGCCGCCCTTCTGCAAAGCGGCGATGGCCTGCTGCTGCGACTGCTGCGCGCCCTGGTCGTTCCCCTGGTTCAGCTGCGACTGCGCCTGGCGCATTGCCTGGTCGGCTTCACCCAGTCCCTGCGACGCTTCGCCGGTCTGGTCGCTGAACTCCTGCATCAGCTCGCCCAGGGCGCGGCGCAGCGCCTTCTGCACGCGACTGTCGGCCTCCCGCTGTGCCGCCGGGTCGCCCGGCTGCGGCGCGGCGGGGTTCTGCTCGGCCCGCTGCTGCGCGTGATCGAGCAACTTGCCCTCGCGGCCGATCATGTCCTGCACGGCGCTCTGCTGGCGACGGCCCTTCTGCCGCCGGCCGTTGGCCTGCCTGTGGCCGCCCTGGGTGCGGGCGTTGCGCAACTGGTCCAGCATCTTCTCGAGCTGCGCCATCTCCTGCTGCGCGTCGGCCATGCGGCCTTCCTTCGCCGCCTGCTCGGCCTGCTGCGCCAGCCGCTCCATATCGCGGTTGGACAGTTGCATCGCCTTGGGATCGAACGGCATCACGTCATTGTTGCGCTGGGCTTCCTGCATCAGGGCGCGCATGTGGCGCTCGATCGCCTGGCGCAGTTCCTCCAGCCGCTTGGCCAGTTCCTTGCGGTTGGCATCCGTCGGCTGCTGCTGCGCCTTGTTCATCGCATCGCGCGCGGCCTGCCTGGCCTCTTCCAGTTCGCGGGCACTCTGCTCCGTCTGGCCTTCCTCCATGTGCAGGGCCAGTTCCCACATCATGCCCTGTGCCTCGGGCACCGCCGAGGCGGCATTGTTGCGCACCAGCTCGTAGTAGATCGCGCTGAGATTGAGGAAGGCGCCGATGTCGCCGTGGAACGCATCCGGCTCCTGCATCAGCCCGTCCAGCGCCGCCAGCGCCTCGGTGCGATCGTCCGGGTGCTGGCTGAGACTCTTGCGCGCCGCGATCAGCAACTGCGCGATCGGGTTGTGGAACGGACGCTCGCCCAGTTCGAACGTCGCGTCGGCGCTGGTGCCGATCTGGCCGGGTCCGTCACGCGCGACCAGGTGGCCGACCACCGGCAGGCCGGCCCAGGGATTCGCGGTCAGGTCCGGCTGGCTGACGCCGTGCGCTTTCTTCGGCGAGCCGCCCGGCAGCGGGATCGGCACCACCAGCGGCGGCGCGTCCGGCCGGTCGCGCAGCCGCAGCTCGGCCTGGAGCGTGCTGACGCCGTAATCATCCGAGACCTGCCAGGGCAGGCGGGTCTGCTGCCCCGACCGCGTGCGGCCGGGCCGGCTGCCCCACGATACTTCCGGCGGCTGGTCCGCCACCACCGTCAGGTTCCAGGCTGCTAGCCTGCTGCCGCCACGGGTGACGACCAGCTTGCCACCCCGGGTCAGGTCCCACTCGGTCTGGAAGCTGTTGTGGTCCAGCGCGTTGAACGGTTCCGAGCGGTCGTTCAACGTCAGGGTGGGCGTCAGGCTGCCGCCGGAGACGTTGATCGTCAGCCGCGAGCCGGCGGGCACCGACACGGCGCCACTCTCGGCCTTGAGGAAAATCGGCGCCACGCGGGTATAGGCCGGCGGCGTGATCCAGGCCTGCAGCTCGGTCGCCGGGACGCCCGGCGCCATCGGCATCGACGGCACGACCGCCGCATAAAGACGCGCCGGCGCATCGAAATTGGCAATGACCAGGGCGGCCAGCACCGACAGCAGCAGGCCATAGCGCAGGGCGCGCGGATCGCGGCGGGCGAGCCCCGGGCGCGGCAGCCCGACATGCAACTGGCCGATCTGCGCCAGGGCACGGGTGGCATGGGCCTTCCAGAGGGCGAGGCCGACGGGGTCGGTGACGGCGGGCGTGTCCGTCAGCACCGACAGCGGCCGGTGCATCAGGCCGGACTGCCCCTCCAGCCGCCGATCGGCGGCGCGGTCGTCGGGGACGGTGATGCCGCGCAGGCCGCGGACCAGCAGGCCGAGGAAGACAACCAGGAACAGCGCCAGCACGATCAGGTGCAGCCAGCCCGGCAGCAGCGGCGGCAGGCCGAGCAGCGCAAGGCACAGGAACACGCCGGCAACGGCGGCGGGCGGCCACAGCGCGGGCCAGAGCACCTCGAACAGCAGGGCCGCGCGGGCCAGAAACCGGCGGCCAGCGAGGCGCCGGAGCAGGGGCGCCGGATCGGTCATGCGGGCAGTCGCTCCCTTTCCCACAGTGCTTCCATCGGCTGCCGGTCGCGGATCACCGACCAGCGCGCGTCGTCCACCCAGGCCTCGGCCGCCAGCGGCCGGGCATTGTAGGTCGAGCTCATCACGACACCATACGCACCGGCATCCAGAATCGCCACGTGCGCGTTCGGCGCCAAGGGTGGCAGCCGCCGGCTTCGCGCGAACGTGTCTCCGCTTTCACAGACCGGACCGACGACCGTAACCGGGCCCACAGGCGTGACGGCATCGACCGGCGACAGCGGGACGATGCCGTGCCAGGCGTCGTACATCGCCGGCCGCACCAGATCGTTCATTGCCGCGTCCAGCACGACGAACGGCTCATGCCGGGTCTGCTTGACCAGCACGACCGAGGCCAGCAGCACGCCGGCGGGGCCGACGAGCCAGCGTCCCGGCTCCATGATCAGGCGGACGTCGAGCCCGCCGAACGCGCCCTTCATGGCGGCGGCGAGGCCGGCGGGGGAGGATGTCGGTTCGTTGCGGTAGCCGATGCCGAGGCCGCCGCCGCAATCGACCGTGCCGACGCGCAGGCCGTGTTCCCGCAGCGCCTCGACCAGGGCGGCAATGCGGGCGAAGGCGTCGCGGTAGGGCGCGAGGTCCAGGATCTGGCTGCCGATATGCGTCGCCAGGCCAACCGGCTCGACGCCCGGCAGGGACGCGGCGCGGGCGTACAACGCGACGGCGTCGGCGTAGGGGATGCCGAACTTGTCGGTGGCGCGGCCGGTGGCGATCTTGTCGTTGGTGCCGGCATCGACATCCGGATTCACCCGCAGGGCAACGCGGGCGGTGTGGCCGAGGGCGCCGGCGAGGGCAGAGAGCATCTCCAGTTCCTCGGTGCTTTCGACGTTGATCTGGCCGATGTCCTCGGACAGCGCGAGGCGCATCTCCTGCTCCGACTTGCCGACGCCGGAATAGACGATGGCGCTGGCGGGGATGCCGGCGCGGCGGGCTTTCAGCAGTTCGCCGCCGCTGACGACGTCGGCGCCGGCGCCCTCGGCCGCGAACTGGGCCAGGACGGCGCGGCTGTCGTTGGCCTTGACCGCGTAGTGCACCTGCATGTCGAGACCGGCCTCGGCCATCGCGGTGGCCAGAGCGCGATAGCGGCACCGCATGGTGGCGGCGGAATAGACCCAGGTCGGGGTGCCGACGACGTCGGCGATGGCGGCGAGCGGGACGCCGTCCAGCAGCAGGCCAGCCTGCGCGTCATGCTTCAGCCAGGGGCGGGCGGTGATCAGCTCCTGGATGGAGGGATCGGTCGCGGGGTCGTTCGGAGAGGACGGAGCAGCCATCGGGACAGCCTAACGCGGATAGGGAACGGCAGGAAAGGAAAGTCGCCAGTGCCGAAGCTGAAAGTTGGCCTGCTTGGCGGCATCGGGCGGAAGTCCTTCCGAAAGCGCGGTTTTCTACAAAGTCGGCCGGACGATGTCGATCACAACCGGCGCGCTGTCGGGCCGCACCTGACGCATGCGATTGCCGCGGGCGACGGCCCATTGGCCTGGCCACATAAGGCCGTGATCCGGAAGCCGCGACGGAACGGATCATGGACCAGGGCTTTCTTGCGTGACAGTCATGGCCAGATCTGTGCCGCGCTGTCGCGGACAGGCCTGACGCATGGCGCCGGCCCAGCGAGGACCCATGCCGACTGCAAAGCGACCAAGCCTTGTTGTCCTGATGACCGCCATTGTTGTCGTCCTGATCGGGCTCTGCCTGGCTGCCGGAGGCGGCTGGCTGATCGCCCTGGGCGGCTCGCCCTACTACATCTGCACCGGCATTGCGCTGATTCTGACCGGTATTCTGCTGTTTCGTGCGCGGGCCGCTGCGCTGTGGGTGTATACGGTGATCCTGCTCGGCACCCTGCTGTGGGCGATCTGGGAAGCCGGCGTGGACTTCTGGCCGCTGGTGCCGCGCGGGGACGTGCTGGTGCTGATTGGCATCTGGCTGTTGACGCCGTGGGTCAGCCGCAGGCTGTATGGCGGCTCGCTGGCGCCGCGCATGGCCCTGCTGGGCACGCTGATCCTGTCATTCGCGGTGCTGGGCGCGTCGCTGGCCCGCTCGCCGCATGACAAGGACGGCACCCTGGCCATGACCAACGCGCCGGCGGGCGGGACGGAGCCTTTGGCCTCGCAGCCGAAGGGCGACTGGCAGGCGTATGGCGGCTCGGGCTTCGGCGACCGGTATGCGCCGCTCGATCAGATCACCCCGGCGAATGTCGGCCGGCTGAAGGTCGCCTGGACGTTCCGCACCGGCGACATGCGCGGCCCGAACGATCCGGTTGAAACCACCATGGAGGTGACGCCGATCAAGGCGAACCACATGGTCTACCTGTGCTCGCCGCACCAGATCGTGTTCGCGCTGGATGCCGGCACCGGGACGCTGAAGTGGAAGTTCGATCCGCATGTCCAGGACAGCCCGGCCTTCCAGCACCTGACATGCCGCGGGGTTTCCTATCATGAAACGAAGCCCGGCGCGGTGACCGCCTCCGGCCAGCCGGCGCCGCAGGATTGCCCGCGGCGCATTTTCCTGGGCACCAACACCGGCGGCCTGTACGCGCTGAACGCCGATACCGGCGCGCCGTGCGAGAGCTTCGGGACACACGGGCGGGTCGATCTGAATGTCAACATGCCCTATGCCGAGCCGGGCTTCTACGAGGTCACATCGCCGCCCGTGGCGGCCGAGAAGATTTTGATCGTCGGCGGCTCGGTGATCGACAACTGGTCGACGAAGGAGCCATCGGGGGTGATCCGCGGCTACGACGTCTATACCGGCGCGCTGGTCTGGGCGTGGGATGCCGGCAACCCGAACCACAACGAGATCCCGAAGGAAGGACAAACCTATACGCCGGCGTCGCCGAATTCCTGGTCCGTTTCATCGGCCGACGAGAAGCTCGGACTGGTCTACGTGCCGCTTGGCGAGCCGGACCCCGACGAGTGGGGCGGCGACCGCTCGGCGCAGCAGGAGCAGTTCGACAGTTCCCTGGTCGCGCTCGAGATCGCCACCGGCAAGCTGCGGTGGATGTTCCAGAACGTGCATCATGACCTGTGGGACATGGATTTTCCCTCGCAGCCGAGCCTGGTCGACGTCAACACGGCGCAGGGCATGGTGCCGGCCGTCTATATCCCGGCCAAGACGGGCAATATCTTCGTGCTCGACCGCCGCGACGGCAAGCTGATCGTGCCGGCGCCGGAAAAGCCGGTGCCGCAGGGGGCGGCGCCGGGTGATCATTTGTCGCCGACGCAACCATTTTCCGAGCTGAGCTTCCGTCCGCGCGCGCCGCTGGACGGCGCCATGATGTGGGGCACGACGCCGTTCGACCAGTTGGCCTGCCGCATCGAATTCCACCGGCTGCGTTACCAGGGCCCGTTCACGCCGCCCTCGACGCAGGGAACGCTGGTCTATCCCGGCAACCTGGGCATGTTCGAATGGGGCGGCGTGGCGGTCGATCCGGTGCGGCAGATTATTGTTGCCAATCCGATGTCGGTGCCGTTCGTATCGACGTTGATCCCGCGGGGCCGGAAGAATCCCTCAATCCCACCGGCGTCGATGAAGCCCGGGCAGGAGGAGGGCACGCAGCCGATGTTCGGCACGCCGTTCGGCGTGACGCTGAACGCCTTCATGTCGCCCATCGGCGTTCCGTGCATGCAGCCGCCCTGGGGTTTCATCGCCGGGCTGGACCTGAAGACCAACAAGATCGTCTGGCAGCATCCGGTCGGCACGACCCGCGACAGCTCGCCGCTGCCGGTGGCGATGAGGATCGGCATGCCGATGCTGGGCGGGCCGATGGTGACCGCGGGCGGCGTGGCGTTCCTGACCTCGACTGCCGATTACTTCATCCGTGCGTTCGATGTCGGGTCCGGGCGGCAGCTTTGGGAGGATCGACTTCCGGCCGGTGGGCAGTCCACGCCGATGACGTATTCCGAAGGCGGACGGCAGTTTGTCGTGACTGCCGATGGCGGCCATGGCTCGTTCGGCACGAAGCTGGGGGACTACATCATTGCCTATGCGCTGCCGCAGGGGAAATGACCGGCAGCGGGCCACTGCCCCTCCGTCATAGCCGGGCGTGTCCCGGCCATGACGGTAGAGAGACGACCGGCGCCGGCGAGACCGTATTTTCATGGTAGCAGTCAGAACTCGATATGTGACCTGAAGCCGAGAACCACGGCGTTCGGGATATTGCCCTGTCCATTGGGCCGGATGACGTACTGGAAGTCCGGCATGAGGCTGACACCTTGGGTGACCTGGATCTGATAGTTGGCCTCGAGGATCACCTCGCCGGTCTGGACACCGGTGGCCCCGTTCGCCAGCGGCAGCCCGTAGAATTCGTCGATCTGCTGCACATCGGTCAGCCGGTCGCTGACCCTTAGAAAGGAAACCATCCCGGCCAGCGTGTCCCTGGGCCGGGCGGACCAGAAGCCGCGATCGATGACGCCGCCGAACACCTCGTCGCCGTACACGAAGGTGGCAGCAGGACTGTCGTGCGCAACGCCGGTCAGCAGGATCAATCCGTCCTTGTCGCCCGGGCCGTTGCGCCGGATCATCTGGTCCGCCAGCGCCCAGAACTGCAGCCGCCCCTGCTGGGATGACTGCCCTGTCCCGCCTGACGCTCCCGCGGTGGCGAACGGACTCCACACCGGGTAGCTCGAGCTGTCGAACCCGAGGCCGAGCTTGTAGTGTCCCGGAAGGCTATCGCTGCCGAACTTCGGCTCCCACGCCACTTCCGCCGGCACCTCCACGCCGGTGTCGCCCGAACCGCTCAAGAGCCAGCCGGAGCGGAACCCGGCGCCGACGCCGTAGAGATTCTGGTTCACCTGATAGATGCCGAACATCAGGTAGGTATCCTGTGTCGGCCGCACGCGGGCGCGGCCGCCCCACGTCGCATCCGGCCAGGCGGTCAGGCCGCCCGGCTGCCCCACCAGAGCCTTCGGGTTGCCGCAAATGTTAAGGTTCATGAAACTGCAGTTCAGCGGCGAGGCGGAAAAGTCGTTGCCGGTCGGCATGCGGCCGACCGCTATGTCGATGGTGTTGTTACGCAACGACAGCTCGCCGTACATGTACACCATGTGCGCGACCACATTGCCGCCGGCACCGTAAATTTCCTGCACCTGCGTCAGGTCGTCGCCGATATTGCTGCTGAGATTCGCGCCATAGCGCCCCACAATGGCGGTGTGGGTGGTGAAGCCTTGCAATCCCGCCAGCTTGTCCCAGTCGATATCCACCTGGAGCCCGACCTGGCCGGCATTGGTCGCTGACTGCTTCAGGCCGCCGGCGACGTTGCCGGCAAATTCGTTGGTGTTGTCGAGCAGGACGTCGATGCCGTACTGGCCGAGATAGGTGCGCAGTCCGCCCCAGTCACCGAACAGGTGCTCCACACCCGGCGTCATCGGCGGCTGCGGAGGCAGCGCCGCCAGGTTCTCGCTGGGCGTGATCTTGGGTGTCGGATTGACCGCCTGGGCAAACGTTGCGGCAGACAGGCAGAGCAGGCCGCCAGTGAGGGTGGCAAACCCAAGAACGAGCGTTCCTGTTCTCATTGTCTTATAAGAACGTTCATGCGGTGCCCGGCGTTGCTGTTGTCATTCGGAAGCGGCACTGTCCTGCTGCCGGTTTCACGGCTGCGGAATGGACGCGCCCGATCAGGCTGTGCCGTGCAGAAGGTTCCACCCAGGACGGCTTGCGGCCAGCCGGCCGCGCAGTTGTCGCCGCCTCGTTGCGATGCGTGGCGTGGGTGCCGACACCGCTGCGCTGGCTTTGCAGGCGGTCGCCGTCGACGTTACGCGGATTCTTGCTCATGGCCCGGTTCCTCCGATTCTTTGTCGTCCGCAAACGTCACAGTCGCTGCCGTGTTGCGTGAGGCAGGATTCGAGAGCAGGTGATGATCAGACAACAATGGCTGAAGCACGCGTCATCAAACGCTCAATGGTGCAAGGCATCTGCGAGGTGCTGTCGTCCTGGCCATGATCCGGCGTCAGGCCGGATGGTAGCGACTGCCCGTGCCAATGCAGCCCGGCCATCGGTCCAGGCTCTGAGGCCGGCCGATACAACCTCGCTGCGGGAGGTCGGGTTCGACAGCGGGAAGATCGGCGGGCGGCCGGTATGCCGCGCCATCGCCTGCACTCCCGCTTCGATCAGCGTGCGCCTGCTGCGCGGGGATGCAGCGTGCGCCTGCTGCGCGGGGATGCCGGCGCCCGCGGCCGTGGTGGCTCCGAGCACCGCAACAGAAAGGGCTGGTGACCTCTCGATCACCAGCCCCTTTCCGCTTCCCAGTGGAACCAGGCGGATTACTCCGCCGCGTTGTCCGTCAGCCGGGCGTTGTCGCCCCACAGAGTCCGCTGGTCACGGCCGGCGGCAACCGCGCGCAGGCGGTTCATCACCGCGCCCGTGCCCGCCGGGATCAGGCGGCCGACGATCACGTTCTCCTTCAGGCCCATCAGGCTGTCGGTCTTGCCGGCCGTGGCAGCCTCGGTCAGCACGCGGGTCGTCTCCTGGAACGACGCGGCGCTGATGAAGCTGTTGGTCTGCAGCGACGCCTTGGTGATGCCCTGCAGCACCGGCATCGCCACCCCCGGACGCTCATCCTTCATCAGCTTGGCATTGACCGCATCGAACTCGGCGCGGTCCACCTGCTCCCCGATCAGGAACGTGGTGTCGCCTGGATCGAGGATTTCCACCTTCTGCAGCATCTGGCGGACGATCACTTCAATATGCTTGTCGTTGATCTTCACGCCCTGCAGTCGATAGACGTCCTGGATCTCGTTCACCAGGTAGTCGGACAGCGCCTCGACGCCCATCACCTTCAGGATGTCGTGCGGCACGCGCGGGCCGTCGACCAGCGGATCGCCGCGGCGGACGAAGTCGCCTTCCTGCACCGACACGTGCTTGCCCTTCGGGATCAGGTACTCGGTTTCCTCGCCCGTCTCGTCGTTCTTCACGATGATCCGGCGCTTGGCCTTGTAGTCCTTGCCGAACTCCACCCGGCCGTCGGTTTCCGCGATGACCGCGTGATCCTTCGGACGCCGCGCCTCGAACAGTTCCGCCACGCGCGGCAGACCGCCGGTGATGTCGCGGGTCTTGCTGCCCTCGCGCGGGATGCGGGCCAGCACGTCGCCCGCCTGCACGACGGCGCCGTTGTCCACCGACAGGATCGAGTCCGGCGCCAGGAAGTAGCGGGCGTCGGTGTTGTTATCCAGCCGGATGACCTCGCCCTTCTCGTCCTTCAACTGCAGGCGGGGACGCAGATCAATGCTCTTGGACCCCTGCTTGTAGTCGACGACGACCTTGGAGGTCAGGCCGGTCACCTCGTCCATCCGCTCGACCAGCGTGATGCTGTCGATCAGGTCGATGTATTCGACCTTGCCGGCGCGCTCGGTGATGATCGGCAGGGTGAACGGATCCCACTCGGCCAGCTTCTGGCCGCGGGTAACCGCCTGGCCTTCTTCGGCCAGCAGCCGCGCGCCGTAGGGCACACGGAAGCGGGCCCGCTCGCGCCCCTTGTCGTCCAGCTGGACGATCTCGCAGTTGCGCGACATCACCACCAGGGCGCCCGTGCTGTTCGCAATCACGTTGCGGTTCTTGATGCTGATCGTGCCGTCGTGGCTGGCCTCGACACTCGACGTCTCGGCGCCACGCTGCGCCGCGCCGCCGATGTGGAAGGTGCGCATGGTCAGCTGCGTGCCCGGCTCACCGATCGACTGAGCGGCGATGACGCCGACCGCCTCGCCGATGTTCACCGGCGTGCCGCGCGCGAGGTCACGCCCGTAGCAGTGGGCGCAGACGCCGACCGCCGACTCGCAGGTCAGGACCGAGCGGATCTTGACGCCCTCGATGCCCGCCTGCTCGATCAGCTCGGCTTCGTGTTCCTCGATCAGCGTGTTGCGCGGCACCAGGACCTTGCCGGAGGCCGGGTCGATCACGTCCTCGGCCGTGGTGCGGCCCAGGGTCCGCTCGGACAGGGACGACACGACCTCGCCGCCGTCCATCACCGGATGCACCGTCAGGCCCCGCTCGGTGCCGCAGTCCTCCTCGACGATGATGCAGTCCTGCGCCACGTCGACCAGGCGGCGGGTCAGGTAGCCGGAGTTCGCGGTCTTCAGCGCCGTGTCCGCCAGGCCCTTGCGGGCGCCGTGGGTGGAGTTGAAGTACTCCAGAACCGACAGGCCTTCCTTGAAGTTGGCGATGATCGGCTGCTCGATGATCTCGCCCGAGGGCTTGGCCATCAGGCCGCGCATGCCGGCCAGCTGGCGCATCTGCGCGGGCGACCCACGCGCGCCGGAGTGCGACATCATCCACACCGAGTTGATGGGCTTGCCGATCTCCTGCTTGCTGATCTCCTTCATCATCGCCTTGGCGACGTCGTCGGTGCAGCGCGACCAGGCATCGACGACCTTGTTGTAGCGCTCGCCGGCGGTGATCAGGCCGTCCTGGTACTGCTGCTCGAAGTCCTTCACCTCCGCCTGGGTGGCGGCGATCAAAGTCTCCTTGCTGTCCGGGATGATCAGGTCGTCCTTGCCGAACGACAAGCCCGCCTTCGCCGCCTGCGTGAACCCGAGGCCCATCATCCTGTCGGCGAAGATCACGCACTCCTTCTGACCGCAGTGGCGATACACCACGTCGATGACGTCGGAGACGTTCTTCTTGGTGAGCTGCCGGTTGACCAGGCTGAACGGCACGAACGGATGCTTCGGCAGGATCTGCGCGATCATCATCCGGCCCGGCGTGGTCACCACGACCTGCCGGATCGGGTTGCCGCCGGCGTCCACCGTTTCGAACCGCGCCCGGATCTTGTCGTGCAGCGTGACCCGCCTGGCGAACAGCGCATGCTCGATCTCGCCGATGTTGGCGAAGATCGGCGCGTCGTTGTCCGGCACCTCCTTGAAGGCGGCGGTTTCCAGCGACAGGTAGTACAGGCCAAGGACGATGTCCTGGCTCGGCACGATGATCGGCTTGCCGTTCGCCGGGCTGAGGATGTTGTTGGTGGACATCATCAGCACGCGGGCTTCGAGCTGCGCTTCCAGCGACAGCGGCACGTGCACGGCCATCTGGTCGCCGTCGAAGTCGGCGTTGAAGGCGGTGCAGACCAGCGGATGCAGCTGGATCGCCTTGCCTTCGATCAGCACCGGCTCGAACGCCTGGATGCCCAGGCGGTGCAGCGTCGGCGCGCGGTTCAGCATCACCGGATGCTCGCGGATCACCTCTTCCAGGATATCCCAGACCTCGGGACGCTCCTTCTCCACCATCCGCTTGGCGGCCTTGATGGTGGTGGCGTGGCCGTACTTCTCGAGCTTGCTGTAGATGAACGGCTTGAACAGCTCCAGCGCCATCTTCTTGGGCAGGCCGCACTGGTGCAGCTTCAGCTCAGGCCCCACCACGATGACCGAACGGCCGGAGTAGTCGACGCGCTTGCCCAGCAGGTTCTGCCGGAAGCGGCCCTGCTTCCCCTTCAGCATGTCGGACAGCGACTTCAGGGGACGCTTGTTGGCGCCGGTGATGGCGCGGCCGCGGCGGCCGTTGTCGAACAGCGCGTCCACCGACTCCTGCAGCATGCGCTTTTCATTGCGGACGATGATGTCCGGCGCGCGCAGCTCGATCAGCCGCTTCAGGCGGTTGTTGCGGTTGATGACGCGGCGGTACAGGTCGTTCAGGTCGGACGTGGCGAAGCGGCCGCCGTCCAGCGGCACTAGCGGGCGCAGCTCGGGCGGGATGACCGGGATCACGTCCATGATCATCCAGTCGGGGCGGGAGCCGGATTCGCTGAACGCCTCGATCAGCTTCAGGCGCTTGACCAGCTTCTTGCGCTTGGCCTCGGAGGAGGTCTCCTTCAGATCGGCGCGCAGCTTGACCTTTTCGGAGTCGAGGTCGATGCGGTTCAGCACCTTCTTGATCGCCTCGGCGCCGATGCCGACTTCGAACTGGTCCTCGCCGAACTCGTCCTGCTTGGACATGAGCTGCTCCTCGGTCAGCAGCTGCAGCATCTTCAGGTCGGTCGTGCCGGGTTCGAGAACGACGTAGTTCTCGAAATACAGGATCTTCTCCAGCTCCTTCAGCGTCAGGTCGACCATCAGGCCGATGCGGCTGGGGAGCGACTTCAGGAACCAGATGTGGGCGACCGGAGACGCCAGTTCGATATGGCCCATGCGCTCGCGCCGGACCTTGGCCAGGGTGACCTCGACGCCGCACTTCTCGCAGATGATGCCGCGGAACTTCATGCGCTTGTACTTGCCGCACAGGCACTCGTAGTCCTTGATCGGCCCGAAGATGCGCGCGCAGAACAGGCCGTCCCGCTCCGGCTTGAACGTGCGGTAGTTGATGGTCTCGGGCTTGCGGATCTCGCCGTAGGACCAGGACCGGATCTGCTCGGGGCTGGCGATCTGGATCTTGATCTGGTCGAAAGACAGCGACTGGCCGGTTTGGCCAAGGATCTTCATAAGCTCATTCATACGTCTGACACCCTTCTGCACAGGGGTTCATCAAGTCGGACAGCACAACGCAATAATCCGTCCGGGCCGCCGTCCCTTCCGCCACGGCCAGGCGTGTCCCCATACGCGCCGCCATAGAGGGACGGGGACAGGTCCATTGCCTCTCCGTCATGGCCGGGCGTGTCCCGGCCATCTGCGCTTCGACGGTTGGGGGGTGGATGGCCGGGACACGCCCGGCCATGACGGTTTGGTACAACGCGTTGCTCAATCAAGCCGCCTGGTTGTCCAGGTCGACGTTCAGGCCGAGCGACTTCAGCTCCTTCACCAGCACGTTGAAGCTCTCGGGGATGCCGGCCTCGAAGTTGTCCTGCTCGCGGACGATCGCCTCGTAGACCTTGGTGCGGCCGGACACGTCGTCCGACTTCACCGTCAGCATCTCCTGCAAGGTGTAGGCCGCACCGTACGCCTCCAGCGCCCACACCTCCATCTCGCCGAAGCGCTGGCCGCCGAACTGCGCCTTGCCGCCCAGCGGCTGCTGGGTGACCAGGCTGTACGGGCCGATCGAGCGGGCGTGGATCTTGTCGTCCACCAGGTGGTGCAGCTTCAGCATGTAGATGAAGCCCACCGTCACCTTGCGCTCGAACGGCTCGCCGGTGCGCCCGTCGACCAGTGTGACCTGGCCCGACGTATCCAGGCCGGCCCGGTGCAGCATGCCCTCGATGTCGGTCATGCGCGCGCCATCGAACACCGGCGTGGCGATCGGCACGCCCTTGCGCAGGTTCTCGCACATCTCGATCAGCTGGTTGGTCTCCATCGACGCGATCTGCTGGCTGTAGACCGGTTCGCCATAGACCTCCTTCAGCGTCTCCAGCAGTTCCTGGCGGCGGGCGCCGGTACGGCGGTATTCCTCCACAAGGTCGCCGATCTGCCGGCCAAGATTGGCGCAGGCCCAGCCCAGGTGCGTTTCAAGAATCTGCCCGACGTTCATGCGCGAGGGCACGCCCAACGGGTTCAGCACCAGGTCCACCGAGGTCCCGTCCTCCAGGAACGGCATGTCCTCGACCGGCACGACGCGCGACACCACACCCTTGTTGCCGTGGCGGCCCGCCATCTTGTCGCCGGGCTGCAGCTTGCGCTTCACCGCGATGAAGACCTTGACCATCTTCATCACGCCGGGCGGCAGCTCGTCGCCGCGCTGAAGCTTCTCGACCTTGCTGTCGAACCGTGCCTGCAGCCGGCCGACGGCGGCATCGTATTCCCGCTTCAGGGTCTCGATGTCGGCCATCACCGCGTCGTCCTGCACGCCGATGTGGCGCCAGGAGCCGCGCGGATGCTCGGCCAGCAGGGCCTCGTCGATGTCGGTGCCGGCCTTGACGCCCTTGAACCCGCCGGACGCCTTGTTGCCCAGCAGCTTCTCGCGCAGCCGGTTGAGGAACGACCGCTCCTGGATGGCCCGCTCGTCGTCGCGGTCCTTGGCCAGGCGCTCGATCTCGGCGCGCTCGATCGCCATGGCGCGCTCGTCCTTGTCCACGCCGCGGCGGCTGAACACGCGCACGTCCACCACCGTGCCGGTCACGCCCGGCGGCAGCTTCAGCGACGTGTCGCGCACGTCGGACGCCTTCTCGCCGAAGATGGCCCGCAGCAGCTTCTCTTCCGGGGTCATCGGGCTTTCGCCCTTCGGCGTCACCTTGCCGACGAGGATGTCGCCCGGGTTCACCTCGGCGCCGATATAGACGATGCCAGCTTCGTCGAGGTTCTTCAGGGCTTCTTCGCCGACGTTCGGGATGTCGCGGGTGATTTCCTCCTGGCCGAGCTTGGTGTCACGCGCCATCACCTCGAATTCCTCGATGTGGATGGAGGTGAACACGTCGTCGCGGGCGATCCGCTCGGAAATCAGGATCGAGTCCTCGAAGTTGTAGCCGTTCCAGGGCATGAACGCGACCAGCACGTTGCGGCCCAGCGCCAGCTCGCCCAGCTCGGTCGAGGGACCGTCGGCGATGATGTCGCCTTCGATCACCCGGTCGCCAACCTTCACCAGCGGACGCTGGTTGATGCAGGTGGACTGGTTGGAGCGCATGAACTTGCGCAGCCGGTAGATGTCCACGCCCTTGGTCGTGCCGTCCTCGTTGGTCGCCCGCACCACGATGCGCGAGCCGTCGATCTGGTCCACAATGCCCGGGCGGCGGGCCACGATGGTCGCGCCGGAGTCACGCGCCACGGCGGCTTCCATACCCGTTCCGACCAGCGGCGCATCGGCGCGAATCAGGGGCACCGCCTGCCGCTGCATGTTGGAGCCCATCAGCGCGCGGTTGGCGTCGTCGTTCTCCAGGAACGGGATCAGCGCCGCGGCGACCGAGACCAGCTGCTTCGGCGAGACGTCGATCGCGGTGACGTCCTCGGGCCGTGCCAGGCGGAAGTCGCCCTGCTTGCGCACGGACACCAGGTCCTGGGTGAACCGGCCTCCGGTGTCCATCGGCGCATCGGCCTGGGCGACGACGAGGCGTTCTTCCTCCATCGCCGACAGGTAGCGCGCGCCGGGCTGCACGACGCCGTCCTTGACCAGCATGTACGGCGTCTCGATGAAGCCGTACTTGTTGACCTTGGCGTAGGTCGCCAGCGAGTTGATCAGGCCGATGTTCGGGCCTTCCGGCGTCTCGATCGGGCAGATGCGGCCGTAGTGGGTCGGGTGCACGTCGCGCACCTCGAAGCCGGCGCGCTCGCGGGTCAGGCCGCCCGGCCCAAGGGCGGAGAGGCGCCGCTTGTGCGTCACTTCCGACAGCGGGTTGGTCTGGTCCATGAACTGCGACAGCTGAGACGAACCAAAGAACTCCCGCACCGCCGCCGCCGCCGGCTTGGCGTTGATCAGGTCGTGCGGCATCACCGTGTCGATGTCGACCGCGCCCATGCGCTCGCGGATCGCCCGCTCCATGCGCAGCAGGCCGATGCGGTACTGGTTCTCCATCAGCTCGCCGACGGAGCGGACGCGCCGGTTGCCCAGGTTGTCGATGTCGTCGATCTGGCCGCGGCCGTCCTTCAGGTCGCACAGCGTCTTGACGGTGCGCAGCAGGTCGTCCTTGCGCAGCACGCGCTCGGTATCCGGCACCTCCGGCGTGCCCAGGCGCATGTTCATCTTTACCCGGCCGACGGCCGACAGGTCATATCGGTCGCCATCGAAGAACAGGCCGCGGAACAGCGCCTCGGCGGTTTCCGGCGTCGGCGGCTCGCCGGGGCGCATCACGCGGTAGATGTCGATCAGCGCGTCGTCGCGGTTGGTGTTCTTGTCCACCGCGAGGGTGTTGCGGATCCACGGGCCGTTGGACTGGTCGATCGCCAGCGTCGGCAGGCTGGTGATGCCGGCCTCCTCCAGCGCGGCCAGCCGCGCCTCGGCCAGTTCCTCGCCGGCTTCGGCGTAGATCTCGCCGGTATCCTCTTTCACCAGGTCCTCGGCCATGTAGCGGCCCAGCAGGTCGCTGCGGCCGACCAGCACTTCCTTGGTCTTCTCGGCGATGCGGCGGGCCTGGCGGGCGGTCAGCTTGGCGTCGGCCTCGGCCACGACCTCACCGGTGGCGGCGTCGATCAGCGGCTCCAGCAGCTTGACGCCACGGAATGCGTCGGGGTCGAATGGCCGCGCCCAGCCCTTCGGCGTACGCTCGAAGATCACCTTGCCGTAGAAGTGGCTGAGGATCTCTTCCTGGTCCATGCCGCGGATCTCGGATGGATCCAGGTCCTCGCCCTTGGCTTCGCGCGCGGCACGCAACTGCCCGGTGGCGGCGCTTTCCAGCGCATACAGCAGCGTGGTGACCGGCAGCTTCCGCTTCCGGTCGATGCGGACGTACACCAGGTCCTTGGAATCGAACTCGAAGTCGAGCCAGGAGCCGCGATACGGGATCACCCGCGCCGCGAACAGGTACTTGCCCGAGGAATGCGTCTTGCCCTTGTCGTGGTCGAAGAACACGCCCGGGCTGCGGTGCATCTGGCTGACGATGACGCGCTCGGTGCCGTTGATGACGAACGTGCCGTTGTCGGTCATCAACGGCATGTCGCCCATGTAGACGGGCTGCTCCTTGATGTCGCGGATCGAGCGGGAGCCGGTGTCCTCATCGACGTCCCAGACGATCAGGCGCAGGATCACTTTCAGCGGAGCGGCGAAGGTCATGCCGCGCTGGATGCACTCCTCAACGTCGTATTTCGGCTCTTCCAGCTCGTAATAGACAAACTCCAGGCGCCCGCGGCCGGCGAAGTCGTCAATCGGGAACACGGATTTGAACACTTCCTGCAGCCCGGAGTGAGTACGGTTGTCCGGGCGGACGTTCATCTGTAGGAACGCCTCGTAGCTGGAGCGCTGCACATCGATCAGGTTCGGCATCGGAGCCACTTCGGGGATCCGGCCGAAGCTCTTGCGGATGCGCTTCCGTCCAGTGAAGGACCGTGTGATCGCGTTCATCGATGATCCACCCTACCGTTAACCTGCCGAACCGCTAAATTGGGTGTCGGTGCCGCTCGCGCCAGAACCTGGGCACAACAACCCACCCGCCGAAACAGGAACGCGGGCGGAAATCGGCTGATTTCCACCCGCCCCCGATACAAAGGCCGTTGGCGTCTCGGCGGAGACGCCAGGCCGAAGCAAAGCTAGTGAGGGAAGCGTTACTTCACCTCCACGGTCGCGCCTGCCTCTTCCAGCATCTTCTTGATCTTCGCCACCTCGTCCTTGCCCACGCCTTCCTTCACGGTCTTCGGCGCGGCCTCGACCAGATCCTTGGCTTCCTTCAGGCCAAGGCCGGTGATGGTGCGGATTTCCTTGATGACGTTGATCTTCTTGTCACCCGACTTTGCCAGGATGACAGTGAATTCCGTCTGCTCTTCAGCCGGCGCGGCTGCCGCGGCACCCGCAACCGGGGCGGCCGCAACTGCCACCGGCGCGGCAGCGGACACGCCCCACTTCTCCTCGAGCATCTTCGAGAGCTCGGCAGCCTCGAGGACGGTCAGGGCTGACAGTTCGTCAACCAGCTTCTGTAGATCGGCCATATCGTGTGTTCCTTATCTAGACTTTGGTTGGTTCCATGCAAGCGGCATCAGCCGGCTTGCACCCAGATGCGTGCGTTGGCTGCCATGTGATCACGAATTTGTGATAACATGGCTTGCGTGTTACGCGGCTTCAGCCTCGGCTTCATCCTTCCTGGCATAGGCCCCGAAGACCCGAGCGAGTTGTCCAGCCGGTGCCTGCAGCACGCCGGCGATCCGGGTGGCGGGGGTGGAAATCATCCCCACCAGCCTGGCGCGCAGCTGATCCAGGCTCGGCAGTTCGGCGAGCGCCTTGATCCCATCCGCATTCAGCGCCTGGGTTCCGAGCGCGCCACCGACAATGACGAACTTCTCATTGGTCTTGGCGAACTCGACAGCGGTCTTCGCCACGGCCACCGGGTCAACCGACCACGCCAGCGCGGTCGGTCCCTTCAGCAATGGCTTGATGCTGTCGAACTGGGTCCCATCCAGAGCGAGGTTGGTCAGCCGGTTCTTCGCGACTTTGTAGGTCGACCCCGAGGCCCGCATCTTGCGGCGCAGATCCGTCACCTCGGCAACCGTCAGGCCCGCGTTGCGGGTGACGACGACCATCGAGGTAGCGGACAGTGCCTGATTGAGCCCGGCGACGAACTCGCGCTTCTCCGTACGGTCCACGTTTCGTCTCCGTTCGACCCGCCATTCCGCACACGGCGGCATGGAGGGCCAGGTTGCCCTTGGACGAGGTCCCCGGGACAAGCCCTGGGATTCGTCCGGTTCGCCTGTCCTGGAACCACCAAAGACCCGCAGGGGACAGGCCCCTGGGCTATCTGGCACCCCATCTCCCGCGCGCGGACGATCGGTCCATTAAACCTCCACCCTGGCAAGCCGGGGCGGCGGTACGAGCGGTCTTGGACAGGTTCGGAAAGGTTAAGCCCCCGGCATTGATCCAGGGGCGGGCACCTTTCCTGCGCGCCGGCCTTCGTTGAAGACCGGCGTATCCGGTTCAGACGCCGAGCGAACTCACGTCGACCCGGACGCCGGGCCCCATGGTCGAGCTGATCGACACCTTCTGTACATAAGTCCCCTTGGCGCCGGTGGGCTTCGCCTTCTGCACCGCGTCGGCCAGGGCGCGGGCGTTCTCCAGCAGCTTGTCCTCCTCGAAGGAGACCTTGCCGATGCCGGCGTGGATGATGCCCGCCTTCTCGGCGCGGAACTCCACCTGGCCGGCCTTGGCCGCGGAGACCGCGCCCTTGACGTCCATCGTCACCGTGCCGAGGCGCGGGTTGGGCATCAGGCCGCGCGGGCCAAGCACCTTACCCAGCCGCCCAACCACGCCCATCATGTCCGGGGTGGCGATGCAGCGGTCGAAGTTGATCTCGCCGGCCTGCACCTTCTCGGCCAGGTCCTCGGCGCCCACCACGTCGGCGCCGGCGGCCTGCGCTTCGTCGGCCTTGGCGGCGCGCGCGAACACGGCGACGCGCACGGTCTTGCCGGTGCCGTTCGGCAGGCTGGTCAGGCCGCGCACCATCTGGTCGGCGTGGCGCGGGTCGATGCCGAGGTTCATCGACATCTCGACCGTCTCGTCGAACTTCGTCTTCGAAACCGACTTGATCAGCTTGATGGCGTCGGCGAGTGTGTACGACTTGCTCTTGTCAACCGCGGCGCGGGCAGCGTTCAGGCGCTTGTTCTTGGCCATGGGATCAGCCCTCCACCACAGTCAGGCCCATCGAGCGCGCCGAACCGGTCAGCATGCGGACCGCGGCGTCGACGTCGTTGGCGTTCATGTCCTTCATCTTGATCTCGGCGATCTCGCGCAACTGCGAGGTCGTGATCCGGCCCACCGCGGCGCCCTTGCCGACATTGGTGCTGCCCTTGGTGATCCCGGCCGCCTTCTTCAGGAAGTAGGTGTTCGGCGGGGTCTTGGTGATGAAGGTGAAGGTGCGGTCCGCATAGGCAGTGATCACCACCGGGATCGGCATGCCCGGTTCCATGTTCTGGGTGAAGGCGTTGAATTCCTTTACGAAAGCCATGATGTTCAGGCCGCGCTGGCCGAGCGCCGGGCCGACCGGCGGCGACGGATTGGCCTTGCCGGCCGGAATTTGCAGCTTGATGTAGCCGACGATTTTCTTTGCCATGCTATCCCTGGTCCTTGTTCCAAGGGACCGCGGTGCTCGCGACGCCAGCCGTCCGCGCGGACGGCGGAAATCTCCCGCGTTCCAAAAGAGGCGCGCATATAGGGGCCGGCGTTCACCCTGTCCAGCGGAATCTTTGGTTGCCGGCGGCACGACGTCTGCATAACGAGCAGGCGGGATTGGCGCCATCGAGGCAACGGATGGTTGCAGGCTGCCAGCTCCGGCTGCCACATCCGGGTCAGCCGTTTCGCTGTTGATTTGTCTGCTTCAGTGGGCGCATAGTGTTTGGCAGCGGAATAATCGCGGTCCATGCATTTTGTGCAGTGCAGGATTGACGAATGTTGCCGACTCGCCAGTATGGCCGGGGGGTTGGGCCGTCATCGGAATTACATTGCATGACCACTTTACCGAGCCGTATTTTTCTGGGTTGTGTCGCCGGCGCGATCGCCGTCCTGGTGTTCCACCAGACCACCTTGCAGATCTTCTTCTGGCTAGGGCTGGCGCCGCAGGCGGCCTTCCGGGTTGCCCATGTGCCGCCTTTCCATGCGCCGATGATTCTCAGCATCACATTCTGGGGCGCCGTGTACGGCGGCCTGTTCGGCTGGGCGACGGCACGGCTGAAAGGGCCGTTGTGGCTTTACGGGTTTGTCGCGGGCTTCTGCATGCTGGTGCTGACCTGTTTCGTGATCAAGCCGCTCTCGGGACTGCCCATCGCCTTTGGCTGGCACAAGCTGGCGATGCTGCGGGCATTTGCCGCCAGTGAGATGTGGGGCGTCGGCGTCGGCCTGATCCTGCCCCTCCTGCTGCCACGCCGGCTGAGCGGCTGGCCGCAACATCGCCTTGCAGGCTGACGCCGAAAGAGAGTGTATTCCGCGCCGCGCGGCCGATGGCCGTGGCGAGCAAAGGAAACACAGACTCCATGTCGATCCGGCTTCCGGTCCTGTTGCGAGCGGCCACCGTCTGGCTGCTGATCCTGTCGTTGCAGACTCCCGCCCCGGCCCACGTCCGCACCATCCTGGCGGCGACACCCATTGGCCGGATGGACCTGCCGTGGTGGCGGGCGCGGCATGAGGCCAAGCTGCGTGAGATCGCCCGGGCCAAGCCCGAGCTGATTTTCCTGGGCGACTCCATCACCGAGAACTGGGAGAAGTCCGGTCCGCCCGCGTGGCGGGACTTCGCCAGGACCTGGAAGCGCTTCTACGGCGACCGCAACGCCGTCAACCTGGGCTTTATTGGCGATACCACCGCCAGCCTGCTCTGGCGCATCCGCAACGGTGAGGTTGCCCACATCTCCCCGAAGGTCGCCGTGGTGCTGATCGGCGCCAACAACCTTGGCAAGGTGCACTGGTCGGCCGAGGATACGGTCGCGGGCATCGACGCCATCATCGACGAACTGCATAAGCGCCTGCCGGCGACGAAGATCCTGCTGCTGGCGATGCTACCGTCGGAACGCTCGGCCTGGATCACCAGGACCACGGCGGAGGTCAACCACATGCTGGCGGCGAAGTACCAGGAGTCGCCGTCGGTGACCTACCTCGATCTGTCGGCGCTGTTCCTGCGCGACGGCGTGGTGAACCGTGATCTGTACTACGATCCGAAGCTGACGCCCCCGGACCCGCCGTTGCATCCGACCGCCCAGGGCATGACAATGCTGGCCAAGGCGATGGAACCAGTGCTGGCCACGATGCTGAACGACCGGCCGCATACGTAGGGGCGGCCAGGAAATTACCGCATCATTGGGTGTGGGGCACCGGTCTCTCCGCGTCATGGTCCGCGAAGGCGGACCGCCCACGCCTTGCGGTGCTGATCGCGGCAAAGGCGTGGATGGCGGGCCCGCGCCCACCATGACGTTAAGGGGCCGGTGCCGCGGTTATTCGCGGACGGACCCATGGATGTGTGGGCCGCCGCAGAACGCAGAGGGGGAAACCACAGCATGCCAAAAGGGTATTGGATCGCGCGGGTCGATGTCTCCGATCCGGTGGGCTACCAGGAGTACGTCGCCGCCAACGCGACTGCCTTCCGCAAGTACGATGCCCGCTTCGTCGTCCGTGGCGGCCGGTCCGAGGCGCCCGAGGGCACGCCCCGGTCGCGCAACGTCGTCCTGGAGTTCAAGGACTACGACACGGCGCTGGCCTGCTACCGCTCTCCGGAATACGCCGCGGCGCGGACCTTGCGGGAAGGGCGGTCGGTGGCGGACCTGCTGATCATCGAGGGGTATGACGGACCGCAGCCGGGTTAGGCGCCGGCCTCTTCACGAACCGTTCAGAACACGCGGTGCCGTGTCGTCGCCCGGCCGGCCGCGGGACCTGGCGCCGCGTGCTCGCAGCCGGAAAAAGCACCGGCGGAACAGGATGATGATCGCCGCCCACCTGGCCGGCGGGACGCCATGCGCCGCGCCGAAGATGCGGTTTGTCACTGTATGACCTTACGGCTATGGTCGGATTTCAACCAGGGGCTGCCAGATGGGGTCGGTTACACGGGTCGCCGTCACGGTGACGTTCTTAAGAATGGACCGGGCGCCGAAGGACCCTGCACCGTCGCTTCCGCCTGGCGTGCAGGTCGTGCGCGTGGAAACGCCGACCGTCGGGTTTTACCGCTACCTGTATAATACCGTTGGAAACGACTACCTGTGGTGGCTGCGGCGCACCACCTCGGACGAGGATCTGGCGTACCTGCTGCGGCATCGCGCGGTGACGATCTTCGTGCTGTACGCCAAGGGCGAACCGGCTGGGTTCTTCGAGCTGGATGCCCGCACCTGGACCGACATCAACCTGAGCTACTTTGGCCTGATGCCGCATGCGATCGGCACCGGCATCGGCCATGCGTTCCTGCGCCGCGCGGTCGACGAGGTGTGGCAGGCCGGGGCGAAGGGGATGACGGTGAATACCTGCACGGCCGATCATCCGCGGGCTTTGCCGACCTATTTGCGGGCGGGATTTCATGTGATCCGGCGGGCGAAGGAACTGTGGAACATCCCGGATAGCCTGAATATGCCGATCCCGCCAGCGCTGCGGGTATGATCGTGCGCCGGGTGACAGCGACGTAGCGAGCCGGGTTCATTGCGGATCACGCAGAAGCACGCATGATGATTGCGCTGGTGTCATGGCCGGGCGTGTCCGCATAGGCGCTAACCTACAGCAGACCGCGGGTTGGTTGAGACACGGCGACGGCGCACCTCACTCGTCATGGCCCGGCTTGTCCCTACGGGATGCACACATCTCGGAAACGGTCCGCCGCTGCGTTTCCCTTTCGTCATGGCCCGGCTTGTCCGGGCCACCTATTCCAGCACGTGTGCCGCGACAGGTGGCCCGGACGAGCCGGGCCATGACGATGGGGGAACGCTCTTGGCGCCCAGGCAAGCACTTGATTTTACGGTCATTTCCGACTCGTTTCCAGGATGTGTGCATTGCGTAGGGCTCGTCCGGGCCACCTATTCCAGCACGTGTGCCGCGACAGGTGGCCCGGACAAGCCGGGCCATGACGATGAAGACAGGCCGTCTGCGTCCCAACTAACCTGCGGTCTGCTGTAGTGCGGCATGAGGCACAGTCGTTCCCACCACGTCATGGTGGGCGGGGGCCCACCATCCACGCCTTTTGCTGCGATCAGCACCGTAAGGCGTGGATGGCGGCCCTGCGGCCGCCATGACGAGGGGGCGGGGTACCGCGCCCGGCCATGACGATAGAGAGACGGCCTTGCTTCGCCAGTCCGCTTATCCCGAGCGGCAATACCTCGCCCTCAGTGGTTGTTCCGGCTCTCCCCCCGCGTCTCGATGACATTCAGGAACAGCGTCGCCGGCTCCAGGCAGGCGCCGCTGCCCAGTTGCCCGACCATCGACCGGTAGATCTCCTCCCACGGCGTCATGCTGTTCAGCTTCGGCGCCTGCCATGCCGCTTTCCGCGCCTCCAGCTCGCCTTCCGGCAGCAGCACGTCGACGCTGCGGCGATTGAGATCGATCCTGATCCGGTCCCCGGTCTTCAGGATCGCCAGGCCGCCGCCGACCGCCGCCTCCGGCGAAACGTTCAGGATCGACGGTGAGCCTGACGTCCCCGACTGCCGCCCGTCCCCCATTGTCGGCAAGGCGCTGATCCCGCGCTTCAGCAGCGCTGCCGGCGGCTGCATGTTCACCACCTCGGCACTGCCGGGATAGCCGACGGGGCCGCAGTTGCGGATGATCAGCACCGACTGCTCCTCGACGCCCAGGCCGGGATCCTCGATACGGTGGTGGTAGTCCTCGGGCCCGTCGAACACGATCGCCTTGCCTTCGAACACGTTCGGCCGCTCCGGGTTGGACAGGAACCGCTCCCGGAATTCCTTGTCGATGACGCTGGTCTTCATCACCGCGCTGTCGAACAGGTTGCCCGACATCACCACGTAGCCGGCCGCCGGCATCAGCGGCGCGTCATAGGCGCGGATCACCTCGCGATCGCCGTCCGGCACCTCCGCCAGGTTCTCCGCCAGCGTGCGGCCGGTGACCGTCATGACGTCACCGTGCAGCTTGCCGGCGGCCAGCAGTTCCTTCATCACCGCGGGCACGCCGCCTGCGCGATGGAACTTCTCGCCCAGGAACCGGCCGGCGGGCTGCAGGTCGACCAGCAGCGGGATCTCCGGCCCCAGGCGCTGCCAGTCGTCCAGCGTATGCTCCACCCCCATGTGCCGGGCGGTGGCGATCATGTGGATCGGGCAGTTCGACGAGGCGCCCAATGCCGCCGCCGCGACGACTGCGTTCTCGAACGCCTGCTTCGTCATGATATCGGACGGGCGCAGGTTCTCGTGCACCATGCCGACGATGCGCTTGCCGGTCTCGTACGCCATCCAGCCTCGCTCCCGGTACGGCGCCGGGATGGCGGCGCAACCGGGCAGCGACATGCCCAATGCCTCGGCCAGCGCGTTCATCGACGTCGCCGTGCCCATGGTGTTGCAGTGCCCGGCCGACGGCGCCGACGACGACACCATCTTCATGAACTGCTCGTAGTCGATCTTGCCCTCGGCGTAGAGCTTGCGTCCCTCCCAGACAATGGTGCCGGAGCCGGACAGGCGGCCCTGCCACCAGCCGTCCAGCATCGGACCGCCCGACAGCACGATGGCGGGGATGTTCACCGTCGCCGCGCCCATCAGGCAGGCCGGCGTTGTCTTGTCGCAGCCGGTGGTCAGCACCACGCCATCCAGCGGATAGCCGTGCAGCACCTCCACCAGCCCCAGGTACGCCAGGTTGCGGTCCAGTGCCGCGGTCGGCCGCTTGCCGGTTTCCTGGATCGGGTGCATCGGGAATTCCAGCGGCACGCCGCCGGCGTCACGGATGCCGTCGCGGATGCGGCTGGCGAGTTCCAGGTGATGCCGGTTGCACGGCGACAGGTCCGACCCGGTCTGCGCGATGCCGATGATCGGCTTGCCGCCGCGCAGTTCCTCGGGCGTGATGCCGTAGTTCATATAGCGCTCGAGATACAGCGCGGTCATCGCCGGATCGGTCGGATCATCGAACCACCGGCGGGATCTGAGGCGCTTGTCGCCGCTGCCGTTGTGACTGGCCATGGTTGCTTCCTCCTGATGGCGCGAACACTGTGCGGGTGGCCGGGCCGGGTCAAGCGGCCCATCCGGGCGTTGCCGATTGGCGGTGGAACATGCCAGGGGAACATGACCGAGTCGTAACCGCAAATGGCTTGCCGCCTGCCTAATTTCCGGGCATCACCAACAGGATGATGGGCGCCTACGCCGCATGAACCCTCTCGCCTGGCTGATCAGCCTTGTCCTGCCCGCCTGCGGCTTTCCTGCGGCGGAAGGGTTGCCCACGCCACCGGTGATGGACGTCGCGCACATCGTCCGTCCCGCTACGCCGAACACCGCCCTGGCGGCACCTGCCGGGTTCACCCCGGCGCCCGACATCGTGACCCCGGTCTATCACGTGCCAGCCGATCGGCTGTTCGCTTTGGTGCGGGAAGTGGCGGCGGACCAGCCCAGGACCTACCAGGCCGCGCTGTATCCCGAGCAGCGCCAGGCGCACTACGTTGCCCGCAGCGCGGTGTTCAATTTTCCCGATCTTGTCATGGTCCAGGTCCGCGCCGACTCCCCCGGCTCCAGCGACCTGATACTCTATTCCCGTAGTGTCTATGGCCGAGGCGACCTTGGCGTGAACCGCAAGCGCGCTGAAACCTGGCTCGACGCCCTGGACAAGAAACTCCCCCCTTCCAGCGAGAGATAACCCGTTTATGCGAGGTCTCGGTCCCTTTCTGAAAGACGCCTGGCGTCTCACCCGCCCCTATTTCATGACGTCCGAGGAGAAGTGGTCCGCGCGCGGGCTGCTGGCGGTGATCATTGCCATGAACCTCACGATCGTCGGGGTCAGCGTGATCCTGAGCTACTGGCGGCGCGAGTTCTACAACGCCTTGCAGGTGAAGGACGCGGCCGCGTTCCTGCAACTGCTGTTCGTCTATCGCTCGACCCCCAGCGGCCTGATGCCGGGCTTCTGCGAACTGGCGGGCGTCTACATCATCCTGGCGGTGTACTCAGTCTACCTGAACCAGTTGCTGCAGATCCGCTGGCGCCGCTGGATGACGCGGGAGTTCCTGGCGGAATGGTTGGCTGACCGCGCCTATTACCACATCAGCCTGACCGTCGATCGCGCTGCCATCGGTACCGACAACCCCGACCAGCGTATCTCCGAGGACCTGCGCGACTTCACCGACACCACCCTGTCGCTCAGCCTGGGCCTGCTGTCGAACATCGTCTCGCTGTTCAGCTTCGTCGTCATCCTGTGGACCCTGTCCGGCCCGGTCGAGCTGTTCGGTGTCCACATCCCGGGCTACATGGTCTGGGTCGCCCTTGCCTATGCCGTGGTCGGCACCTGGCTGACCCACCTCGTCGGCCGCCCGCTGGCGCTGCTGAGCTTCCGGCAGCAGCGGGTGGAGGCGGATTTCCGCTACGCCCTGGTGCGCGTGCGCGAGAACATGGAAGGCATCGCGCTGTACCGCGGCGAGCATGAGGAAAGCGTCACCCTGCGCGAGCGCTTCGGCGCGGTCGTCGCCAACTGGCGACAGATCATGACGCGGACCAAGCTGCTGAACTCGCTGACCAACGGCTATAACCAGGTCGCCATCGTCTTCCCGGTGGTGGTCGCGGCGCCGCGCTATTTCTCTGGCGCTCTGCAGCTGGGTGGCCTGATGCAGACCGTCGGCGCCTTCGGCTCGGTGCAGGGGTCGATGTCGTGGTTTGTCGACTCGTACGCGTCGCTGGCGCAGTGGCGCGCCATCATCGAACGTCTGGCGACATTCGACCGGGCTATTGTCAGGGCGCGGGCGGAGGCCACCGGCGGCTTCACTGTCACCCAGGCGCCGGCCGGCACGGTGCGCATCCGCGACGTCAGCATGAACCTGCCCGACGGCACCAAACTGCTGGAGGGCGCGGACCTGACGCTGACCGCAGGCCACTCCATCGTCATCACCGGCCGTACCGGGACCGGCAAGTCGACGCTGTTCCGGGTGCTGGCCGGCATCTGGCCGTTCGGCAAGGGCCTGGTGCAGATCCCGCCCAACTCGTTCTTCCTGCCGCAACGGCCGTACATCCCATTGGGCACGCTGCGCCACGTGGTCACCTATCCCAACCCGGTCGAGGCCTTCAGCGCCGAACAGTTGGCCCAGGCCCTGACCGATGCCGGCCTGCCGCACCTGGTGGACCGGCTGGAGCATGACGACAACTGGCCGGCCCGCCTGTCGGGCGGCGAGCAGCAGCGGGTCGCCCTCGCCCGCGCTCTGCTGGCGAAGCCGGACTGGATCTTCATGGACGAGGCCACCGCCAGCCTGGACCCCGACGCCGAGGCGGAGCTCTATCGCGTACTGAAGCAGCGCCTGCCGAACGCGACGCTGATCTCCATTGCGCACCGCCCGTCGGTGGCCGCGTTCCACAAGGAGCGGCTGAACTTCCAGCGCGAGCGGGGCAAGCCGGGCGTGCTGGTGACGCAGACCGTGGAACCGGCTGTGGGGGACTGAGGCAATGGACGCGCTGCACTTTTCCGACATCAGCGAGCCGAAGCCGACGAAGGCGGGGCTGGCCGAGGCCTATGCCGGCATCAATGCCGCGCTCGACCGCGGCGACCGGACCGCCGCGCTGGCGGACTGGGACAGGCTGCGGCGCCACTACGACACCTGGTCGGCTTTGGTGCATCTGCGCTTCGCCCAGGACACCACGGACGCGACCGCCAAGGCGGATCGCGACTATGCCGACTCCCTGGCGCCCGAGGCGGCGGAGTTCGAGATCGCCCTGAAGCGCCGCCTGCTGGCTGATGCGGACCAGCCGGGGCTGGCGGCGATCGCCGGCGCGCATGCGCTGCGGCTGTGGGAGACGGATGTCACAACCTTCGATCCGGCGATCAAGCCGGACCTGGAGGAGGAGGCCCGTCTCGGCGCCCGCTACACTGAATTGCTGGCCTCGGCGGAGCTGCATTTCGCCGGCCAGACGCTGAACCTGGCCGGCATCGGGCCGCATCTGGAGGATCCGGACCGGCAGACCCGCTACCAGGCCGAGACCGTGCGCTGGGGCTTCTTCGAGGCCAACGCCGCCGAACTGGACGACCTGTACGACCAGTTGGTGCGCCTGCGGCACGGGATGGCTCGCAAGCTGGGCCTGCCGACGTTCACGCCGCTCGGCTACCGCCTGCTGCGCCGGGTCGATTACGGTCCCGATGACGTCGCCCGCTACCGCGAGCAGGTCGTGCAGCACGTGGTGCCGCTCGTCGGCCGCCTGCTGGAGGCGCGGCGCGCGACCAACGGCTGGGACCGGCTGCGCTTCTGGGACGAGGCACTGATCGACCCCGCCGGCAACCCGAAGCCCATCGGCGACCACGACGTGCTGGTTGAGCAGGCGCAGGCAATGTTCGACGGCATGGACCCGCGGCTGGCCGGATTCTACCGGATCATGCGGCAAGGCGATTTCATGGACCTGCGCAACCGTCCCGGCAAGGCCGGCGGCGGCTTCTGCACCTCGTTCCCGTCGGTGGGCGTGCCCTACATCTTCGCCAACTTCAACGGCACCAACGCCGACATCGGCGTGTTTACGCACGAAATGGGCCACGCCTTCCAGAACTGGGAAAGCCGCGAGCAACCCGGCGTCGATTATCTCTGGCCGACGATGGAGGCGGCGGAGATCCACTCCATGAGCCTGGAATTCCTCACCTTCCCCGGCATCGGCCGGTTGGTGGGCGAGGACGCGGCGGACCGGTTCCGGCGCATGCACCTGATTGGCGCGCTGAGCTTCCTGCCGTACGGAGTCTGCGTCGATCACTTCCAGCACGAGGTGTATGCCAACCCCGACGCCTCGCCGGCCGAGCGGCATGCGATGTGGCAGCGGCTGGAGAAGCTCTACATGCCGTGGTCGGACTACGGCGACATCGCGTTTCTGCGGAAGGGCGGGCGTTGGCAGGCGAAGCCGCATATCTACGGCTCGCCATTCTACTACATCGACTACACGCTGGCGCAGTGCTGCGCGATGCAGTTCTGGGTGAAATCACGGCACGACTACCCGGCGGCACTGGAAACCTACGTGAAGTTGTGCGGCCGCGGCGGGTCGGCGCCGTTCCAGGATCTTGTCCGCTCGGCCGGACTGGTTTCACCTTTCGCCGAGGGTGCCCTCGCCGATGTGGTGCGGGAGGCCGAGGCGGTACTGGGCCTGTAGCCGCCCCTACGGAAAGGACGGTTGCCATGGACCCCACGTTTCTGCCTGCCACTGCCCTGTCCGACCTGGTTCGCCGCCGCAAGCTGGGCGCGCTGGAACTGCTGGACCATTACATCGCCCGGGTCGAGCGGCTGGACGGCCGCATCAACGCCGTCGTGGTGCGCGACTTCGAGCGCGCCCGGACCCGTGCCCGCGCGCTGGACTCGCAGGCGGACAAGTCGGCGCCGCTGTTCGGCGTGCCGATGACGGTGAAGGAGAGCTTCGACGTCGCCGGCCTGCCCTCGACCCGCGGCCATGAGGAGCTGAAATCCCGGCTGGCTGGCATGTCCACCATTGCGGTGCGGCGGCTGGAGGCGGCGGGCGCGGTGATAGTCGGCAAGACCAACGTGCCGGTCGATCTGGCCGACTGGCAGAGCTACAACCCGGTGTACGGCACGACGTCGAACCCGTGGAATGTGGACCACACGCCAGGCGGTTCCTCCGGCGGTTCGGCTGCGGCGCTGGCCGCCGGGCTGACCGCGCTGGAGATTGGCAGTGACATCGGCGGCTCGATCCGCGTGCCGGCGCATTTCTGCGGCGTGTTCGGACACAAGCCGACCCACGCCCTGGTGCCGAACTATGGCGATCCGGCGCTGAGTTCCGCCGCCGGCACCGATATCGCCGTGTCCGGCCCGATGGCACGCTCGGCGTCGGACCTGGCGGTGGCGCTGGATGTGCTGGCCGGCCCCGATCCGGACGAGAGCGGGCTGACGCTGACCCTGCCGGCACCGCGCTTCACCGGGCTGAAGGACCTGCGCGTGGCGGTCTGGGCGGAGCAACCCGGCCAGGCGACGGACGCCGAGACGGTGGTGGCGCTGCATGCCCTGGCCGACGGGCTGGAGCGGGAAGGGGTGACCATCAGTCGCACGGCGCGTCCGCCATTCGATCCCACCGAAGCCTACAACCTGTATCTGCGCCTGCTGGATGCGGCCTGGAGCATCCGGGTCCCGGACGACGTCATCGCGAAGCGGCGCAAGCTTTGCGCGACCCTGCCGGATTCCGCCAACAGCGCCGATGACATCATGCTGCGGACCGTCGGCATCGAGCATCGCGCCTGGCTCGCGCTGAACGAGCGGCGCTGCCAGTGGCGCCGGGCCTGGACGGCGTTCTTCAGGGACTGGGATGTGCTGCTGTGCCCGGCGCTGGGCTGCGCGGCGCTGCCGCACCGGCAGGACGGCAACACCTGGGAGCGGCGGATCACCATCGAGGGGCAGGAGATCGCTTACAACGACCTGCTGTTCTGGCCGGGGCTGACCGCCGGCTACCATCTGCCGGGGACGGTCGCGCCGATGGGGTTCACCAAGGCGGGCCTGCCGCTGGGGGTGCAGATCGCCGGGCCGATCCATGGCGACCGGACGACGATTGCGGTGGCGGCGCTGCTGGAACAGGCGTGGATGGGGTTCAGGCCGCCGCCAGGCTGGTGAAGCATTCTGTCGTGGTGTGCCGCTGTTTGGTGACCTTCACATGTGTCGACAGGGAAATACCGGCGGCGGGTAGCCCGAACCATCATTTCAACGGCTGACACGCCGATCGGCGCCGTAACCTGGATCACAGTGTGTATGTGTGCCGCACTTTATCATTGTAGCATTGCCTGTGATATGACATTATATGTGATGTGAGATGCGTGCTTGATACCAATGTCGTCGTTGCCGCCATGCACAGTCCGGCCGGAGCTTCCGCCGAGCTGCTGCGTATGACTCGCCGCGGCGAGATCACGCCTCTGGCCAATGTCGCACTTGCCCTGGAGTATGAAGCGACCTGTCAAATGGCCGAGCACATTCTGGCAGCCGGTATCGACCGCCATGATGCCAATGTCTTCATCGACGCTGTGCTGGCGATGGTTGAACCGGTCGAGACGCATTTCTTGTGGCGGCCGCAACTTCGCGACCCGGGCGACGAGCTTGTTCTCGAAGCCGCGGTCAATGGCCGGGCTACCGCGATCGTTACATTCAACCAGCGAGACTTCGGCGAAGTCCCTGCTCGATTTGGTATTGAGGTGCTGGCGCCCGCTGAAGCAATGCGAAGGATAAAGCTATGAAAAACTCAAGCACCTATCCATTGCGCCTGCCACGTTCGGTCAAGGCCGAGGTTGAAAGGCGCGCGAAGGCCGACGGGATCAGTGTCAATCAGTTCGTGGCCACGGCGGTTGCCGAAAAGCTGGCGGCCATGGATACGGCACGCTTCTTCGCCGAGCGCCGGGAGCGTGCCGACATGGCGGCGTTCGATCGGCTGATGGAGCGCAGGGGCGGCGAACCGCCACGGCCTGGCGACACGATCTGCTGACGCACGTTCCGCTGGCGCACCTGCAACTGCGCTGGTTTCGGCGTGGCTGCGTGAAGCAATACGACAAAGGTTCTGTTGAAGCGGTCGGATGTCGGCCTGGATCGCCGCCAGCCTCCGCCACGCCGGCAGCCCCGATCCGGGTTGTGTCAGCCAGCGCCGTGCGGTGGCGAGGTCATCGCGCGCCGGAGGGGCGTGGATCAGCCGGCGCGACACGCCACCCGATCAACGATGGCGCGTGGGCGGCGGCGGCAGTTCGTGATCGGTGCCAATGCTGTCGATCCACGCATCGATGTCGTCAGCATCGACATAAAGTCCGGCAGCGATCGAAGCCCGCGCCTTGGTGATGCCTCGGCTTCCCCGGCAAGGCGCGATTGCCGCTCGGCCTCGGTCTCGACGTGTTCGGGAAGAGGGGCAGGCTCGGTCATAGGCCGACTATAGGCCCTCACTGGCCGGGCGCGGAAAGGGCGACGACAGGCTGGCCGAACGGGGTCCCGTCGGCCTGATCGCCCGCTCCGCTGCCGCCTACAGCCCCTCAAACAGCACCGTCGAGATATACCGCTCGGCAAACGACGGGATGATCACGACGATCCGCTTGCCGGCGTAGTCCGGCCGCTTCCCCACCTGCAGCGCCGCGGTCAGTGCCGCACCGGCGGAGATACCGGCCGGGATACCCTCGGTCCGCGCCAACCGGCGCGAGGCCGCCAGGGTTTCCTCGTTGCCGACCTGGATGATCTCGTCGATTTCCTCGGTGTCCAGCACCTCCGGGATGAAGCCGGCACCGATGCCCTGGATCGGGTGAGGCCCCGGCTTGCCGCCGGACAGCACCGCACTGGCGGTCGGCTCCACCGCGATCATCTTCAGCCCCAGCCGCCGCGGCTTCAGCGCCTTGGCCACGCCGGTCAGCGTGCCGCCGGTGCCGATGCCGGAGATGACGGCATCCACCTCGCCCCTGGTGTCGTACCAGATTTCCTCGGCGGTGGTCTTCGCGTGGATCTCCGGGTTGGCCGGGCTGCCGAACTGGTTGGCCATGACCGCGCCGGGCGTGTCCGCCAGGATCTCCTTCGCCCGCGCCACGGCGCCGTTCATGCCCTTGTCGCGCGGCGTCAGCTCCAGGTCGGCGCCGAGATAGGCGAGGATCTTGCGCCGCTCGAGCGACACCGACTCCGGCATGGTCAGGATCAGCCGGTAGCCGCGCGCCGCCGCCACGAATGCCAGGCCGATGCCGGTGTTGCCGGAAGTCGGCTCGACGATCGTGCCGCCGGGCTTTAGTTGGCCGGATTCCTCCAGCGCCAGGATCATGTTGACGCCGATGCGGTCCTTCACGCTGCTCAGCGGGTTGAAGAACTCCAGCTTCAGCACGACGTCGGCGGTGATGCCCTCCTCGGCCAGGATCTTCGGAATGCGCACCAGCGGCGTGTTGCCGATGGTTTCGGCAATGCTGTCATAAATCCGACCGCGCAATGGGCGATCGAAGACGAGGGGCTTGTGTTCAGTTGCCATGGCGATGACCTTTTCGTGGCAGGAGCATCCCGCTCCGCGGCGTGTATCGGCGTATAGAAGGCAAAATTTTTCTCGTCTGGCAAGACACACGGGTTTGTGGGGAAATCTTTTTCCAAGGTGGCCCGATCCTGGAATTTTCATTGCATATGCAGGGAATGCGCAGCATCCCTCTGCTTGTCCCGCCCTGGCACGGCCAACGGGATGCGCATCAACCCACGCGACGTGATGGGCTTCCCGGCTGCCGAACCACAACCTAATTGGAACGTCATGACCACTTTAACCGCCAGTGGCGCCGCCTGTCGCATCTTCCCTGTCAACCGGATCGTGATGCCCGGCGATTGGCGCCGAAGCGTCCCCCGTCCCGCCACCGCGAGGGCCTGACCGCAATGCCGCAGCGGCAGCCGGCGATCGGGTTCGTCCTGATCAGCCTGGTCATCGACGCCCTGAGCTTTGGCCTCGTGGTGCCGATCGTGCCTTCGCTGGTGCTGGAACTGTCGGGGCAGGGCGCGTCCGGCGCCGCGCTCTGGGTCGGCCTGATGCTGGCGGGCTTCGCCATCATGCAGTTCGCCTGCGCCCCGATCCTGGGGGGACTCAGCGACCGGTTCGGCCGTCGCCCAGTCCTGTTGCTGTCGCTGGCCGGGGTCGGCATCAATTACCTGCTGCTGGCATGGGCGCCATCGCTGGCCTGGCTGTTCCTCGGGCGACTGATCGCCGGCGCCACGGCCGCGAGTGCCGCCACCGCCTCGGCCTACATTGCCGACGTAACGCCGCCGCAGCAGCGCGCCGGCCGGTTCGGGCTGATCGGCGCCATGTTCGGCATCGGCTTCATCCTCGGCCCGGCGCTGGGCGGCGTGCTGGGCGCATATGGCCTGCGGCTGCCGTTCATCGTCTCGGCGGTGCTGGCCGGCTGCAATGTCCTCTACGGCTTGTTCGTGCTGCCGGAGAGCCTGCCGCCGGAGCGTCGGCGGGCCTTCGACTGGCGGCGGGCCAATCCGCTTGGCTCCCTGCGCGTGGTGATGGGCAGCCGCGACCTGGCCCGCCTGACCATCGCCTGGGGCTGCACCTGGTTCGCAATGGGTGCGCTGCAGACCACCTTCGTGCTGGCCAACCAGGTCCGCTTCGGCTGGGACACGCAGGACAATGGCCTGGCGCTGGCACTCGCCGGCGTGGGATCCGCGGTGATGCAGGGGCTGGTGGTGCGCCGCCTGATTCCCGTCCTGGGCGAGCGCCGGGCCGCCCTGATCGGCACCTCGCTGACGACTTGCGCTTATCTGCTGATCGCGCTCGCGCCCGTCGGCTGGGTCGTGCTGCTGGGCATCGTCGTGCAGGCCGGCGGCTCGATCACCAATCCGGCCGTGCAGGGCCTGGTTTCCGCCTCGGTCCCGGCCGATCGGCAGGGAGAGACGCAGGGGGCGCTGTCGTCGATACAGGGGCTGATGGCGATCGTCTCGCCGCTGGTGGCCAGCACGGTGTTCGCGCATTTCACCGGCTCGTCGGCGCTGATCATGCTTCCGGGCGCGCCGTTCGTGGTGTCGGCCCTGGCCTATTGCCTCGCCTTCTGGACGGTGACAGGCATCCGGCCGCCGGCGGCACTGGCGCGCCCGGGGAGCGGCACTGCACTGCTGCCTGGTGCCAAGGGGGCAGGCGGAGACTGACGGGACTGCGGCCGCCGAAGCGGTAGCCCCGGCCGCCGCCCGGCGGTATTTCCGGGCGGAGACAGCGGCCCAGCCGGATCAGGCCTGCGAACGGGGGCCGGACGCGGCAGACGGTCCTGGGGGAGGATCCGACGGAAGCCGCAATTCATGGTGATTGCCTCGGCGCCCGGGTCGACGGCGGCTTCAGGCAATGCCGGCGGCAGCCCCCGGTTGCGGGCCTGTTCATGCCCGCATCTTGCCGCAACCTCCTGGCCGGGGCGAGTATGCCGCCGGTTCCGACAACAGGGAGGAAATGCCGTGGCCGAACGCCCCTTCACCCAGGCCGATCTCGACGCTCTGGCGCAGTGGGACACACCCACCATCTGCAACGGGTTGGAAATCATTGTGCCGGAGCGGCGCGCCATCGGCTTCACCGTGGAGCCGATGTTTTGCATCGACCCGAAAGCCAAGCCGATCGTCGGCGTCGCCCGCGTCGGCATCATCCGCGCCAAGGAGCCGCCGCGCGGCAAGGTCGTGGACCGGGCTGACTGGTATGACTACGTCGCGCGGACCGATTTCCCCACCATCGCCATCATCCAGGACATCGACGACCGCATCGGCTACGGCGCCTACTGGGGCGAGGTGCAGTCCAACATCCACAAGGCGCTCGGCTGCCTGGGCTGCGTCACCAATGGCTCGTTCCGCGACATGGAGATGTGGGCGCCCGGCTTCCAGATGATCGGCGGCCGCGTCGGCCCGAGCCACGCGCACGTCCACATGGTGGACTTCGGCAGGCCGGTGAACATTTTCGGCATGCAGGTGGGCCACGACGACGTGATTCACGCCGACTACCACGGCGCGGTGGTGGTGCCGGCCGACGCGGTGCGCAAGCTGCCGGCGGCGATCGACCTGGTGTCGCGGCGCGAGAAGGTCATCCTGGATGTCTGCCGCGCCCCGGGTTTCACCCCGGCGAAACTGCGCGAGGCACTGAAGCGGGCGGGCGAGATCCATTGAGAGCTTTGAGGCGAAATAATTGATCCGCCGGAGTCGGCGCACTGTTCTCTCCCCGTCATGGCGACCGCAGCACCGCCATGACGGGGAGCAGCCGCGCCGCCTGTGCCCGGATTTCAGAGCCTGTTTGACTGAATTCCTCTTGTGGAAGCGGCCGATGATTTGAACGCCGGCGGCAAGGACAGGCTATGTCTGCGTTTCGGCTGATTGAGGGTCATTGGCGGCGGGCGTGCGGGTGGATCGTCCTGACATGTAACCACAGAGGAAAGCCGAGGGTCGCGGAGGGCCACAGGGAAGACGTTTGGGCGCTAAGCGCGAAGCGCATGACAACCGGCACCGCCGCACCATGAGTCGCCCGGCATCGCCACACGGGTGGACCGGCGACGCTACCCGCCACGACGGCAACACCGCACCAGCCTGCGCGACATCCCCCTGACGCTCCGCGGCCCTCCAAGGCCCTCCGTTATTCTCCGTGCGAACAGAAATACGCCATCAACCGCGCTGTCCCCACCAGAGACGCACCATCCCCGACCACGGCCAAGCCGGACCAGGAAGGCCACAACCGCGGTGCCAGTTTCCAGCCAGACAGCAAGCCCTCCGGAACTCAAAGCCCAATTCGATCAAACAGGCTCTCAACGCCGCTGGGGCCTGCGCCCACCATGACGGTCGAAGCGTCGATGCGACAATCGGAGCGGCTGTTTTGCTCCAAACCATTTGCATGCGATCGGGGTGACCGGAGTCGCGAAGCGCGCCGTAAGGTGACAGTCGCGTCCCGGCGGCGCGCCGGCATGCCGAAACCGATCACATCTTGTTACACACGGCTGTAGCTCCCCCTCCAAGGCTGACGGCCGAACGTGAACGGATCTGGCTCTGGACGCGCATCGCCTTCATCGAACTGACACACTCGCAACCGGCCAAAATGCCACGGTGTTGCCATCAGTCTGCGGAACATATGTTGCCGATCGTTGGCCTGCCCATGTAACGCAATGCATCAAAAGCTTCAAAAGCAATGGGTTGTGGCGTTACAGGAGGCAACAATGATTGACTCGGCGCCGGGAACGGAACCGGTTATCGAGCATTTTGGCACGGGGCATTTTCGCCACGATCATATGGAACGCAGCGGATGGACGGCTTCGTCAGACTGAACTTCGAGCAAACGACCGCACCAAGGTGGGAGCAGCGCACCTTGAAAGCCGCGATCGGTTGCGTCGGCGTCGGCGTGCACACCGGCCGGCGGGTGAACCTCACCTTCCGTCCCGCCGAGGCGGACCACGGTATCGTCTTCCGCCGCACCGACCTCGGCCGCGACATCGAGGCCCGGTTCGACAACGTCTGCGACACCCGCCTGTGCACCTCGGTCGCCGATCCCGGCATGCCCTCGGCGCGGATCGGCACGATCGAGCACGTGATGGCTGCCCTCGCCGGCGCCGGCATCGACAACGCGGTCGTCGAGATCGACGGCCCGGAAGTGCCGATTCTCGACGGGTCTGCCGCACCGTTCCTGTTCCTGCTCGACTGCGCCGGGGTGCGGGAGCTTGACGCCTCCCGCCGTGTGATCGAGGTCCGCAAGACCATCCGCGTGACCGCCGGTGACGCCTGGGCCGAACTGCGCCCGCTCGGCCCCGCCTTCCGCTCCGCCCAGCCGGTGCTGGAGATGGATCTGTCGATCGACTTCGCCGCCTCCGCCATTGGCCGGCAATCCTGTTCGCTGCGGCTGACGCCGGAGAGCTTCCGCCACGAGTTGGCGTCCGCCCGCACCTTCGCCCAGGCCGAGGAGGTCGAGCAGCTTCGCGCCGCCGGCCTGGCCCGCGGCGGCAGCCTCGACAACGCCATTGTAGTGGATGGCGGGCGGGTCCTGAACATCGGCGGCCTGCGGATGGAAAGCGAATTTGCCAACCACAAGATGCTGGACGCCGTCGGCGATCTCGCCCTGGCAGGCGGCCCGCTGCACGGCCGGTTCGTTGCCCACCGCACCGGCCATGACCTGAACAACCGCCTGCTGAAGGCTTTGTTTGCCGACATCGGCGCCTGGCGTTCGATCACCACCGAGCCGCTGGTCTCGGTGGCGGCCTGATCGCGGCGGATTCGTTCCACCGCGCCTGTATGCGGGGCGGCGGGCGTCGTGATATAGGCACGGCAATGACCAAGAGCTGCCCCATGACCTACCGCGCCGCCCGCGCCCTTGCCGCCTTCTCGCTTGCCCTGCTGCCGTTGCTGTCCGCCTGCAGCGGCTCGTCTGACGAGTCCGCCAAGCAGGGGCCGGTCCCTCCGGTCGAAACGCTGTACAACAACGGCGTCGATGCCCTGAACGCCCGCCGCTTCTCCACGGCCAACGACCAGTTCGCATCGCTGGAGCAGAATTATCCCTATTCCTCCTGGGCGGTGAACGCCCAGTTGATGTCGGCCTATACGTCGTACCTGCAGAACAAGTACACCGACGCCATCGGCACGCTGGACCGCTTCATCCAGCTGCATCCGGCGCATCGCGATATCGCCTATGCCTACTACCTGCGGGCGCTCTGCTACTACGAGCAGATTGCCGACATCCAGCGCGACCAGCGCGGCACCGAGCTGGCAATGAGCTCTCTGCGCGAGGTGGCGAACCGCTTCCCTGACAGCGCCTATGCACGCGATGCCAAGCTGAAGATCGACCTGTGCTTCGATCACCTCGCCGGCAAGGAGATGGAAATCGGCCGCTTCTACCAGAGGCAGCACCTCTACACGGCCGCCATCGGCCGCTTCCAGCGTGTCGTTGACGATTACCAGACCACCAACCATGTTCCCGAGGCCCTGGCCCGGCTGACCGAGATCTACCTCGCCCTCGGCCTGAAGGACGAGGCGCGTAAGACAGCCGCGGTGCTTGGCTATAACTATCCGGGAAGCGTCTGGTATGACGACAGTTATACCCAACTTGTTGACGATGGTGTGGCAGGGCCCGGCGCCAAAATGCCCAAGCCAGTATCCAGCCCGGGTTTCTTCTCCCGCGCCTGGCATGCGGTGTTCTGAGCGTCGCCCGGTCAACAGGCTGAGCCGCGCGGCATGCTGACCGCGCTTTCGATCCGGGACGTCGTGCTGATCGAACGGCTCGACCTGAGCTTCGGCAGCGGGTTGACCGTGCTGACGGGCGAAACCGGCGCCGGCAAGTCCATCCTGCTCGACAGCCTGGGCCTGGCCATCGGTGCCCGCGCCGACGCCGGGCTGGTGCGGGCGGCGACCGAGCAAGCCTCGGTGACCGCGTGCTTCTCGCCGCCCGAGGATCACGCGGTGGAAGCTGTCCTGGATGAGCACGGGTTGCCTGTCGAGGACGAGATCGTGCTGCGCCGGATCGTCACCCGGGACGGCCGTTCCCGGGCGTTCGTGAACGATCATCCGGTTGGGGTGACGCTGCTGCGCCGCATCGGCACGCTGCTGGTCGAGGTGCAGGGGCAGCACGAGCAGATGAGCCTGGCCGATCCGGCCCGGCACGCCGGGCTGCTGGATGCGTTCGGCACGCCCGAGCCGCTGCGCCAGGGCGTCGCCGACGCCTGGCGCACCTGGCGCGATGCCCAGGCGAAGCTGGCGCAGGCGCGGGAGGCGATCGCCGCGGCGGAACGCGACGAGGAATGGCTGCGCCACGCCGTCGAGGAACTGGGCACCCTGGCGCCGCGGGTCGACGAGGAAGAGACCCTGGCGCGGGAACGCCAGCGCCTGCAGCAGAACGAACGCCGCGCCGAGGCCATCGCCGCCGCCCTTTCTGAGCTGACGCCGCGCGACCGCCGCAATGCCGGTCCCGCCGCGTCGCTGCGCGCCGCGACGCGGTCGCTGCAGCGCCTGGCGCCGCAGAACCAGCCGGAGGCGCCGAATCCGGCGGATCCGGCCCTGGCGGCGCTGGAACGGGCCGAGGAGGCGCTGGCCGAGGCGGAAACCCTGCTGACCCGGCTGGCCGCCGACGCCGACGTCGATCCGCGCCTGCTGGAGCAGTCCGAGGAGCGGCTGTTCGCCCTGCGCGCCGCCGCCCGCAAGCATGGAGTCGCCGTCGCCGAGTTGCCGGAACTGCTGGATACGCTGGCCGCCCGGCTGGCCGCGCTGGAAACCGGGGCAGCCGAGATCGCAGCGCTGGAACAGGCGGCGCAGGAGGCCAGGGTGGGTTACGTCGCCGCCGCCGAAAGGCTTTCGGCCGCGCGGACGGCCGCGGCGGGGCGGCTGGAAAAGGCCGTTGCGAAGGAGCTGCCGCCGCTGCGGCTGGACAAGGCGCGGTTTGTCGCCGAAGTCACCAGCTTGCCGGAGGGCTCCTGGGGGCCGTCCGGCATGGACCAGGTACGCTTCCTGATCGCCACCAATCCGGGGCAGGAGCCGGGGCCGCTGGCGCGGGTCGCCTCGGGCGGCGAGCTGTCGCGGCTGATGCTGGCGATGAAGGTGGTGCTGTCGGCCGGCTCGGCCGTGCCGACGCTGGTATTTGACGAGGTCGATTCCGGCATCGGTGGCGCGACCGCCGCCGCGGTGGGGGAGCGTCTGGCGCGTGTGGCCGAGGGGGTTCAGGTGCTGGTGGTGACTCACAGCCCGCAGGTCGCGGCCCGCGGGGCGGCACACCTGCGCGTCGCCAAGCAGGCGGCGCGTAACCGCACCGCCACGCTGGTGGATCGCCTGAGCGCCGGTGAGCGGCGCGAGGAGATCGCCCGGATGCTGGCCGGCGAGACGATTTCGGATGCCGCCCGGGCGGCCGCGGATGACCTGCTGCGCGTGCAGCGCCCGCCGCAGGGGCTGCTGGTGTGACATTTGTTCCATTGCAGGATTGGGCAAGCTGCGGTGCCGGAAGACACCGCACCCCGGCAACCACGAACGGCGCGACCAGGCAGCGGGCACCTCAGCGCCGACTGATGCACGACCGGAGTGGTGATATGAGACGCGGCCGGGTCATCCCTGCAACCTTGGTACTACGGCGCGAGCGCGGTCAGCCCGAGGTGCTGTGTTCATGGGTTCGAAATCGCGATC
Organism: Rhodopila globiformis; assembly: GCF_002937115.1. Taxonomy (GTDB): domain Bacteria; phylum Pseudomonadota; class Alphaproteobacteria; order Acetobacterales; family Acetobacteraceae; genus Rhodopila; species Rhodopila globiformis. Next base: position 55,917 of record NZ_NHRY01000258.1, read on the forward strand.
GGCGTGGAGCAGAGGCAGCCTGTTTTCTAACGGGAAACTAACCCGGTGGTGGGGGGCGTGCTTGCCCCAGCCGCCGTCTTCGACGGCCTGGGACTCCCCTGCCTGCGCGGACGTGGGGCATGAACTATGCCGCCTCAGCGATGGGCCGGAGTTCCACCGCGAAGCCGAGCTTGGCCAACTGGCCGACCAGCTTCTTGGCTTTGGCCTCGGGCGGGCGGCGGTCGAAGTACTCGGCGCCGAGGTCTTGGTGTTCCGTGCCGTCTTTCAGCATGTGGTAGATGGCGGTGAGCATCGAGGCGGCCACGGCGCAGGCGGCCTTCTTCTTGCCGTGCCTGGCGCACAGCCGCCAGAACTGCGCCTTGTAGTACTTGCCTTTGGTGCGGCTGGCGGCCCGGGCACATTGCACCAGGATCACCTTGAGCCAGGGCGCCCCCTTGCGCAGCTTCGCGGACCGACGCTTGCCGGCGCTCTCGTTCTGGCCCGGGCAGAACCCGGCCCAGGACAGCAGGTGGCCGGCGGTCGGGAACCGGCTCATGTCGGTGCCGATTTCCGCCAGGATGATGGTGGCGGCCAGCTGGCCGACCCCCGGCACGGTGGTCAGCAGCAGGATCAGCGCCCGAAAGGCGGCCTGTCCGGCCACCTCCTTGTGGTCCATGTGCGCGACCACCGTGTCGATCTCGGCATCGATGGTGGCGATCGCCTCGGCCACACGGTCGTGTTGGTCGAGATACAGCCGCAGCATGAAGCGGTGATGCTCGGTCACCCGGCCACGCAGCGCCTCGACCAGCTCCGCGCGCGGTGTCTTGATCCGGCGGTCCGCCAGGGCGGCCAGCACCACGGGATTGGTCTCGCCGGCGATGATCGCCTCGACCATCCGCCGCCCGCTCACCCCCATGACGTCGCTGATCGCCGAATCGAGCTTGATGTTGGCCTCTTCCAGCGTCTTCTGCAGCCGCTGGCTGTGGCGGGTCTGCTCGCGGGTGAGCTGCGTGCGGGTGCGCAGCAGCGCACGCAGCTCCTGGAACTCTTGCGCCGGAACGAAGCTCGCCCGGATCAGGCCGCACGCCAGCAAGTCGGCAATCCAGGTGGTGTCGTTGACGTCGCTCTTGCGGCCGGGGACGGCTTTGATGTGCGCGGCATTCGCCACGATCAGCTCAAAGCCGCCATCGCTCAGGATGTTCCAGACCGGCTTCCAGTAGACCCCGGTCGCCTCCATCGCCACATGGGTGCAGCCCTGCTCGGTCAACCAGGCCAGCAGGGCCTGCAAGCCGGTCGTCGAGGTCTCGAAGGTCCGACACGCCCGGGTGGTCTTGGCGCCGGCCATGATACGAACACAGGCGACGATGGTGGCCTTGTGCACGTCCAGACCGGCGCAACGCGGATACAATACGTCCATGGCTTCTCCTCACGCATGTGCCGCCGGCGTGGGGGGCCTCAACAAAGACGAACTCTAACGGACGTGCTCCGGGGGCATCGCTGCCCCGTGGCTCCAGTGGGGGTGATCGAGGCTCCCCAGGTCCAACTATGGGACGGGCTCTGTGGCACCAAGGAAAGACCGACCTCTTTGCCGACGACCCCCGCAGTCTATCCTATGTCCGCCGCTCCGCCCGCCCGCAAGTTTCATGCAGGGCGGGTCGGCCGCGCCGGCCGGTGGCGAACTATGGCACAAAACGAAGACACAAGGGCCACGAAGACCGGACCTTGCTGGGGCATAGTCTTACTGTGTCATTTTCCCATTCACTGCCCGGGGCTGTTGCAGGCAGCACGGACACCTGGGCAGCGCGGCGACGAGCCGGACGGCAAGCTGGCGGCGGATGGAGGCAATCGAGTGCGGCACATGCCGCTCAGGCCGCACCGGCAGCGCCGCGGGGCTGGAAGCCTGCGGGTAACGCAGGTGTTTCGATCCGCCTGCGGATGAAGTGCCGCTGAGGGGGGAAAAGACAGCGCTCGGCGATCAGAAAGCCGTAGGCTGCGATGCACAGGCTGGCGTGATGATGAAAGCCGCGCCAGTTGCGGCCCTCGAAGTCGCCAAGACCGAGCTCCTGTTT
>NZ_NHRY01000259.1 GCF_002937115.1 Rhodopila globiformis
CCAATCGCCGCTCGCCGCGGACCTACGACCGCGACCTCTACAAGGCGCGCCATCTGATCGAAAATTTCTTCGCCAGGCTCAAGCAGTTCCGTGCCATCGCAACCCGCTATGACAAGACTGCCCGCAACTTCCTCGCCGCGGTCCACCTCGCCGCCGCCGTCGTTTGGCTTAATTGACGACACGCCCTAGAGTTCCGAATCGGCACATCTTCTGCTATCAGGCCTTGATGATGCTGCCGTATTGTGAGTGACATGAGTAATCTTACCGCAACCGTGAAACATGTCCGCTCTGGGGTATTTCACGTAGTCTGCTTGGACTCCGTGGGCAACCGAATTAGCAGTGGTTCGGCCTTTATGTCTAAAGGCTATTTAGTAACAAATGGGCATGTATTTGACACTCCACCTCAGACTTCACGAGTGTGGCTACGACGGGATGAGCATACCGCTTGGGACCAAGGGGTGTTCCTTCGTCGAAAGGAATTTGAGAGACGTCGAGTGGTAGCGTCCCCTGCTGACGAGTATGATTACGCCGTTCTAGACATCCCAGAGTTGATGAAGTTTAGTCCGTATCAGTTCGAGGTAACGAGCCACGAGACGAAATCAGTAGGTGAGCAGGTTGCATTCCTCGGTTATCCCCTGGAACACATGAACCTGACGTGCCACGTCGGTATTATCTCGTCCTTCTACAGGCGCGGGCCAGTCGACGTTATTCAGATAGATGCAAGCGTTAATCCTAGTAATTCCGGAGGCCCGCTATTCGATGTTACAACAGGTAGCGTAGTCGGCATTGTTACGAGAAAGGCAACAGGTCTCACCGATTTGTTTAAAACGTTGTGTCAAACTATTGAAAACAACATAAGGATCCTGAACGGCATGGGAATGGACATGGAAATGGGTGGCATCTCCATTAAGCAAGTGTTGGCCGCGGGGCAGGCGCAGATCCTAAGCACGTTGGACCAGATCGAAAGATCTGCTAATGTCGGAATTGGCTACGCATTCTCATGTAAGCACCTTCTTGAGGAGGCCGATTTTTCTCAGCGTCAAGCTACGGGTGACTGACCTCGCGTCCTGGCCTAACAGCCCCGCTCATCGTCACCAGCACAATCGGGCTCATCATACGGGGGCTCAGGCTCAGTATCGGGCGGTGTTGCTGCTGCCGTCCGGCTTGCGGTTTTTGCTGACACAGATACCACGAAGTATCAAATTTCGTTGCAATTTGATGTTGGACATACGTCGGCGTTCAATGTCAGCTCACGGGGGCGCCAGCCAATATTTGCCGGTAGGCCTTTACGGCAAATCAAGCGCCTTGGAACGACTTGGACAGCACGCTAATGCCCCCGCAACACCTGCCCCAAAAACCCCCGCAGCCTCTCCGTCTTCGGCGCCTCGAACACCTCCCCCGGCGTCCCGCTCTCCACCACCTCCCCCCGGTCCATGAACACCACCCGGTGCGCCACCTGCCGGGCAAACCCCATCTCGTGCGTCACGCACACCATCGTCATGCCGTCGTCCGCCAGGCCGATGATGGTATCCAGCACCTCCTTGATCATCTCCGGGTCCAGCGCGCTGGTCGGCTCGTCGAACAGCATGATCCGCGGCTTCATGCACAGCGCCCGCGCGATCGCCACCCGCTGCTGCTGGCCGCCGGACAACTGGCCGGGGTATTTCCCCGCCTGCTCGGGGATCCGCACCCGTTCCAGGTACCCCATCGCCAGCGCTTCCGCCTCCCGCCGCGGCATCTTCCGCACCCGCATCGGCGCCAGCGTGCAGTTCTCCAGGATCGTCAGATGCGGGAACAGGTTGAACGACTGGAACACCATCCCGACCTCCCGCCGGATCGTATCCAGCGCGTGCAGGTCGTCGGTCAGTTCGGTGCCATCGACGATGATGCGGCCTTCCTGGTGCGTCTCCAGCCGGTTGATGCAGCGGATCATGGTGGACTTGCCCGAGCCCGACGGCCCGCACACCACCACCCGCTCCTGCGCCGCCACCGTCAGGCAGACGTCGCGCAGCACGTGCAGGCTGCCGTACCACTTGTTCACCTTGTCCAGCACGATCGCCGGCCCACCATCCACACCCGCGCTCAAACCCCCCTCCCCCGTCAGCGCCGGCGGGAGCGGTCAAGGCCGCGCTCCAGGCTTCGGCTGTATTGCGACATGGCAAAGCAGAAGGCGATGTAGATCACCGCCAGGAACAGGTACACCTCGGTCGAGAAGCTCTGCCACGGCGGGTCGCTCAGCGCCACGTGGCCCATGCTCAGCAGGTCGAACAGGCCGATGATCAGCACCAGCGAGGTATCCTTGAACGAGCCGATGAAGGTGTTGACCAGCGGCGGGATCACCAACCGCAGCGCCTGCGGCAGGATCACCAGCCTGGTCTTCTGCCAGTATGTCAGCCCCAGCGCGTCCGCCGCCTCCGCCTGGCCGGCCGGCAGCGCCTGCAGGCCGCCGCGGATCACCTCGGCCAGGTAGGCGGCGGTGAACAGGATGAAGGCGACCTGCGCCCGCAGCAGCTTGTCGATGTTCACGCCCTCGGGCAGGAACAGCGGGAACATAACGCTGGCCATGAATAGCACCGAGATCAGCGGCACGCCGCGGATCAGCTCGACATACAGCACGCACAGCGCGCGCACCGCCGGCAGCCCGCGCGCCCGCCGCCCCAGCGCCACCAGCACCGCCAGCGGGAACGCGAACGCCAGCCCGAACGTCGCCAGGATCAGCGTGATCGGCAGGCCGCCCCAGGAATCCTCCGGCACCGGCGCCAGCCCCAGCACCCCGCCCCACATCAGCACGCCGACGCCGGCCAGCACGACCACCCAGGCCAGCGCCAGCCCCGCGTGCCAGAACCGGCGCATGGCGGAGACGGCATACAGGCCGATGAACAGCCCCACCACCAGCGCCGGCCGCCACTGCTCGTGATAGGGGAAGCGGCCGAACAGGATCAGCCGCCACTTGTCCGCGATCACCGCCCAGCAGGCGCCAACGCCCGCGGCGTCCAGGCAGGCCGAGGGGTCCGCCATGCCGTTGGCCCCCACCGGCACCGACCAGACGGCATGCACCACGCCCCACGCGAACAGCCCGGCCAGCCCGCGCAGGACCAGGTAGGCCAGCGCCAGCGTCACCGCGGTGGACCACCAGGAACTGAACAGGTTGGCCCGCATCCAGGCCCACGGACCGACACCGCGGGTTCTTTCCGACACCCGGTCAATGCCCGCGTCACCCACCGCTCAGCGCTCCACCAGCGCGATGCGCGCGTTGTACCAGTTCATGAACAGGCTGATCGACAGCGAGATGGTCAGGTACACCGCCATGATCACGGCAATCCCCTCGATCGCCTGCCCGGTCTGGTTCAGCGTGGTGTCGGCGACCGAGACGATGTCCTGGTAGCCGATGGCCACCGCCAGCGAGCTGTTCTTCGCCAGGTTCAGGTACTGGCTGGTCATCGGCGGGACGATGACCCGCAGCGCCTGCGGCAGGATCACCAGCCGCAGCACCTGCCCATGGCGCAGGCCCAGCGCCTCGGCCGCTTCCCACTGCCCGCGCGGGATCGCCTGGATGCCGGCGCGGACGATCTCGGCGACATAGGCGGCGGTATAGACCACCAGCCCGAGCAGCAGCGCGAAGAACTCCGGCGTCAGCGTCAGCCCGCCGCGGAAGTTGAAGCCGCGCAGCACCGGGACTTCCACCGCGAACGGCGCCCCCAGCGCCGCCCAGGCCAGCAGCGGCAGGATCAGCAGCAGCGCCGCCGCCACCGGCCACACGCGCGGCCGGACGCCGGTCGCATCCTGCCGGGCGCGGGCGTGGCGCGCCCACAGCGCGGTGCCCAGCACGCCGGCGGCGAAGGCGGCCAAGGCGGCGGTGTGGGCGGGCTGCCAGTGCAGCAGCGGCAGTACGATGCCGCGGTTCGACACGAACGCGGCGTGGCCCAGGCTCCAGGCCCGCTTCGGCGGCGGCAGCCCCTGCAGCAGCGTGTACCAGAACAGCAATTGCAGCAGCAGCGGGATGTCGCGCAGCGTCTCGACATACACCGCCGTCAGCTTCGCCAGCAGCCAGTTCCGCGACAGCCGCCCGATGCCAACCAGCGTGCCCAGGATGGTCGCCAGGACGATGCCGATGAGTGATACCTCCAGCGTGTTCACCACGCCAACCAGCAGCGCCCGGCCGTAGGTATCGACCGACGGGTTGTACGGCAGCAGCGATTCGCCGATGGGGATGCCGGCGACGCGGTGCAGGAAGCCGAAGCCGGTGGCGATGTGCCGCGCCGCCAGGTTCGCGTTGGTGTTGCCAATCAGGTACCACAGGATCGCACCAACCACCCCGACGATCAGCACCTGCCAGACGATGGCGCGGAACCGCCGATCGGCCCATGACAGCCGGAGCCGCCGCTTCGGCGCCGCCCGCGCAGGGATCGGCCGCTCATCGGCGACGGCGTGGGACATGCGGCAGCGACCTCCCGGGAACGGAACGGCTCTGATCAAGGCAATGTCAGGGCCATTGGCGATGCTTCAGCCGCAAGCCTGGATCAGCGGAACTGTGCGTCGGCTGGCCGGGCAGATCAACCGCTCCCGGCATCTCCCGGTCGTTTCCATGCCAGGCCGCGCGATCGGCATCAGCAGGCTGGAACGTGAACGCCGGCCGCATTAAATTGCCTCCTGACAAACCCGGCGTCGTCCGGCGCCGGCAGCCGCCTCGTTGGACACCAACAGCATGAGCGCATCCCTGAAGCCTCTGACCGCGGATGAATTCCTCGCCTGGGAGCGGGCCCAGCCGGTCCGCTACGAGTTCGACGGCATCCAGCCGGTGGCGATGACCGGCGGAAGTTTCGTGCATGCTCGCGCCATCGCCCGTCTCATCACGGCGCTCGGAACCCGGTTGCAGCCGCCCTGCGAGGTGATCGGACCCGAATTGAAGGTCCTGACTGCCGGCCGGGTGCGCTATCCCGATGCAAGCGTCGTTTGTTCGTCTCCCGAGGATGACCGCGACACGATCGAACCAACCATCGTGTTCGAGGTCCTGTCGCCCTCGACCGCCCTGACCGACCGCCGCGTCAAGGCCGCCGAGTATGCCGCGGTCCCCGGCATTCTCGCCTGCGTCATGCTGGAAACCGACCGCGCCGAGATCACCGTCCGCCGCCGGTCCACCGGCTGGGAAGCTGAAATCATCGAAGGCCTCGACAGCGAACTTCGCCTGCCGGAGGTTGGCATCACGATCCCGATGGGCGACATATACCGCCGCTAGCCACCACACCGGCGGCACCGCGTTATCGCCTGTCGGGTGATTTGCGTCGCGAACAGTGCCAGGAACAAGCTTGGCTGACGTCACGGGGAGGACATCATGAACGCGCCGATGACCGCACTCGCCACCCTGGCTCCGCCGCAGTCGCGGCATGTCCACATCCTGAACCAGCTGGAGCGCAAGCTGCTCTGGCTGTCGGCCTGGATGATCCACAACGCCAACCACATCCGCCCCAACCGCGACGGGCTGAAAGTCGGCGGCCACCAGGCGTCGTGCGCGTCCTGCATCTCCATCCTGGCGGCGCTGTACCTGGAGGTCGCGCGGCCGCAGGACCGCATCGCCGTCAAGCCGCACGCCGGCCCGGTGTTCCACGCGCTGAACTACCTGTTCGGACGGCAAACGCGGGAGAAGCTGGAGGGCTTGCGCCAGTTCGGCGGCATCCAGCCCTATCCGTCGCGGGTCAAGGACGGCGCCGAGGTCGATTTCTCCACCGGTTCCGTCGGCCTGGGCGTGGCCATGACCAGCTTCTCGGCGCTGATCGCCGACTACACAAGGCTGCACGGCCTCGGCCGCACCGACCTGCCGCCCGGCCGCCACATCGCCATCGCCGGCGACGCCGAGCTGGACGAGGGCAACATCTACGAAGCCCTGCTGGAGGGCTGGAAGCACGACGTCCGCAATGTCTGGTGGATCGTCGACTACAATCGCCAGAGCCTCGATTCCGTCGTCCCCGACCGGCTGTTCGGCCGCATCGAGGGCCTGTTCCGCGACATGGGCTGGAACTGCGTCACCATCAAATACGGCCGCAAGCTGCAGGCCGCCTTCGCGCGGGAGGGCGGCGACGCCCTGCGCGCCTGGATCGACGACTGCCCCAACAGCCTGTACTCCGCCCTGACCTTCCAGGGCGGCGCCGCTTGGCGCCAGGCGCTGCTGGCCGATCTGGGGCGGTCGAAGGCGCGGGCGATCATCGATGAGCTGACCGACGACGAACTGGGCGCCCTGATGACCAACCTGGGCGGCCACGACATCGAAACCGTCATCGAGACGCTGCGCGCCGCCGACGCCGACGGGGACCAGCCGACGTGCTTCATCGCCTACACCATCAAGGGCATGGGCCTGCCCTTCGCCGGCCACAAGGACAACCACGCCGGCCTGATGAGCAAGGAGCAGATGGAGCAGTTCCGCCAGGACATGAACATCCGCCCCGGCCACGAATGGGACCCGTTCGAGGGCCTGGACGTGCCCGAGGCCGAACTGCGCGCTTTCCTGGACGGCTGCCCCTTCGGCACCCCTCTGACGCCCGAGGGCCGCAAGCTGACCGCCCCCACGGTCCACATCCCCCCTGCCCTGCCGATGCCCAAGCTGGCCGGCCGGAAAATGTCCACCCAGGGCGGCTTCGGCGAAATCCTCGCCGAGATCGGCCGCGGCCACGGGGAGCTGCGGGAACTCGCCACCCACATCATGACCACGTCGCCGGACGTGACGGTCTCGACCAACCTCGGCCCCTGGGTGAACCGCCGCGGCATCTTCGACCGCCACACCCGCAACGACGTGTTCCGCGATTCCAAGCTGGCCAGCGCCCAGCGCTGGGGCATGTCGCCCAAGGGCCAGCATGTCGAACTTGGCATCGCCGAGCAGAACCTGTTCCTGCTGCTCGGCGCCGCCGGCCTCGCCCCCGCCATGACCGGCGCCCGCGTCCTGCCCATCGGCACGGTGTACGACCCGTTCGTGAACCGCGGCTTGGATGCGCTGATCTACGCCTGCTACCAGGACGCGCGGTTCCTGCTGGTTTCCACCCCCTCCGGCCTGACCCTCGCCCCCGAGGGTGGCCAGCACCAGTCGGTCAACACCCCGCTGATCGGCATGGCGGCCGACAGGCTGGCGAGCTTCGAGCCGGCGCATGTGGACGAGCTGGGCATCCTGCTGCGTCACGCCTTCGACCTGATGCAGCGCCCGGACGGCTCCGCTGCGTGGCTGCGCCTGTCCACCCGCGCGCTGGAGCAGAAGCAGCGCAGCCTGGACGCAAAGGCGGTGATCGCCGGCGCGCACTGGGTGGTGCCGCCGGCGGATGGCGCCCGCATCGCCCTGGCCTACCAGGGCCCGGTGGCGCCCGAGGCCGAGGCGGCGTTCGAGGTGCTGCGCGAGGAGGACCCGGCGGCCGGGCTGCTGGCGATCACCTCCCCGGACCGCCTGCACGCCGGCTGGCTGGCGGCGCAGCGGGCACGCCGCGGCGGATCGCGGGGGGCGGTGTCGCATGTCGAGACCATCCTGGCCCCGCTGGCGCCCGGGGCGGCGCTGGTGACGGTGCTGGACGGGCATCCGGCGACGCATGCCTGGCTGGGCTCGGTACGCGGCCAGCGCGTGGTGCCGCTGGGCCCGGACCGGTTCGGCCAGAGCGGCGACATTCCCGATCTGTATCGCGAATACGGCCTGGACACCGATGCCATCCTGGACGCCTGCGCCCAGGCGATGCTGGCGGACTGAGGCGCGGTACGATCGGGCGGCATGGACGCCGCCACCGCGCTGACGACAAACGACGCCGATGACGCCTCGCGGCCTGGCTCGATGCCGGACCGGGTGGAATGGCCGGTCGCCTCGTTCACCGGCGATGGCGGGCGGGACCGCGTCTGTGGCGCGGTCATCGGCCCCGATCCTGATGCCGCGGCCGTCGTGCCGCCGGGTGCCGGCACGGTGCCGAGCGGGGCAGCTGAAACCAATTCCGCACGGCGCGATCACCGTCTGCCGCGGAGCGTCCGGAAAGCCCGCGTGGGCTGGCAAACAGTCGCAGGGGCAACGCCCGTGGCCGGGTCGAGGCTGCCATCGGTTGCTGCAAACGTATGATCAGGGATGGTCTACGCCGTCATTGCGCAACTGGAACACTGCTCTCAGTACTTTCAGCGGTGAATCCGGCCGGGCGGAAATTATAACAAACCGTAGGTCGATTGGGCTGGGGTGACGGCGCGCGCTCAGCGTCATACCCAACTTCCGCAGTTAGCGCATGATCCGGCTTGAAAACCCGCGGAATATCGCGGCTTTCGCCTGCCTCGACAAAATTGTGGGGCTAAATGCCGAGCTTCCCTGGCCAGGAAGCGCTCCAAGGGCCTTGACTCACGCCGATTCGCTATGGTGTCGGCTTGGCAAGCCAAGGCAGCAGCCATGTTCGTCCGTGTCAAGAAGATCGGCGGCTACGAATATCTCTACAGCAGACCGCAGGTTAGTTGGGACGCAGATGGCCTGTCTTCATCGTCATGGCCCGGCTCGTCCGGGCCACCTGTCGCGGCACACGTGCTGGAATAGGTGGCCCGGACGAGCCGGAGCCTGCGCGCCAAGCTCAAACAAGGCGACAAATCGCTGGTCGGCAACAGCGCCTACCGCCGCTACCTCCGCACACCCGATGAGCAGCACTTCACCATTGATGAAGCGCGCATCGCCGATGAGGCC
>NZ_NHRY01000260.1 GCF_002937115.1 Rhodopila globiformis
CGCCTGGGAACGAGCCGCCGCCTGGGGCTCGGCAGCTGCTGGCGCCCGGGTTGCCGCCTGCGGCCCGGGCGCCGGGGGCGGCTGTTGTCCCTGTTGTGCCGGCTGTTCCTGTTGCACCGGAGCCGGCGTGACGGACGGCGCCTCAGCCGTCCGTTGCGGCGTCACCGGCGGCTCAGGCGCCGGGCGCGACGGTGCGGACGCCGGTTGCTGCGCGCCGGCCGCCGGCTGCCCGGACGCCCCGGCCGGCCGCTGGGTCTCTTCCGCCTGCCGCTGAGTCCCGTCCGCCTGCCGCTGGGTCTCTTCCGCCTGCCGCTGGGTCTCTTCCGCCTGCCGCTGGGTCTCTTCCGCCTGCCGCTGGGCCTGGGCAACCGCCAGGGCCTGGCGCGCCTGCTCGGCCTGCTCACGGTTGGCGGCCAGTTCGTCGCGCAACTGCGCGAGCTGCTGCTGCAACTGCGCTACTTTGTCGGCGCTCGCCGCCGTCCGTACGTCGCTATCCTGATCCGGCGCCACCTCGGGCGGAGCCAGGTCGAGCAGGCTGTCCCACTGTTCACGCGCCTGACGCAGATACGCATTGGGCTGGCCGAACATCGCCAAACCCAGCAGCGCCAGGCCCGACGCGGCCGCCACGGCCGATAACGCAAACCGCAAACCAATCCCCCGATGATCCGTACGGGTCCATCGCCCCGCTTTCCGTACGCGCCCAGATGCGTCCGGGCACGCCGCAATGCAAGCAAAGTGATCGTGTTCGTCGTAACGTGATCACTCTGACTTGCGACCATTTTGAGGCCATTTGATGAAACATAAAGTGTAACGTGACCTGTTCATCACCGTCCTGTCAGAATGCCTTGCATACATGCGAATTCCTCCACAGGTGACACCCTGTCAGCCGGACAGGAGGCTTCGTCAATGCAGCAGGAATTCAATGAACAGCTTATTTCATTCATGCCGAAAATGCGCGTCTGGGCCCTGGCTCTGACACGGAACCGAGCCGCCGCCGACGACCTGACGCAGGATGTCGCCACCAAGGCGCTGGTCGCCCAGAACTGCTTCATCCCGGGCACCAACTTTTCCGCCTGGGTGCATCGTATCATGATAAACCATTTTATCAGCAGCGTGCGCAGCAAGCGCGAATTCACCGACATGGAGAGCATGCCCGACCTGCCGGTGCCGGCCGCGCACGAGGATCGCACCGCGTTGCGCGAGCTGGGATGGGCGCTGGAAAAACTGCCGCCCGATCAACGTGAAGCATTTTTCATGATTGTATTGCAGGAGAAATCCTACGAGGACGCCGCGGAGCAGACCGGCTGCGCCATCGGCACCCTGAAAAGCCGCGTGCACCGCGCACGCCTGCAGCTGCGGGCCTTCCTGACGGGCGACGTTACCAAGATGGCTGCCTGACCTGAACAAGACCTGTTGATCGTCCTGGTCCGGCAGGACCGGGCCAGGACCGCGTCCTAGGCATGACGCAACAAGAAAATACCGAATAAATCCTCAGAATCCGTCCAGATGCGGTGCGGCTCCCAGCCCGCAGCGGCAACCATCGCGACCAGCGCGCGGCGGGTCCATTTGTAGCTGTTCTCGGTGTGGATGGACTCCCCCTCGGCGAAGGGGATCACGCTGCCGGCGACGTGCACGACCTGATCCCGGCTGGCGATCAGGTGCATCTCGATCCGGCTGAGCGCATCGTTCCACACTGCCGCGTGACGGAAGTGCCGCAGGTCGAAATCGGCCGCCGCCTCGCGGTTCAGCCGGCACAGCAGGTTCAGGTTGAACGCCGCCGTCACGCCGGCCGAGTCGTTATAGGCAGGTAACAGAATCGCCGGGTCCTTGCGCAGGTCCGCGCCCAGCAGGAACCACGATCCGGGACCAAGCGCCTCGCGCGCGCTGGCGAGGAACCGCACCGCCACGTCGGGATCCAGGTTGCCGATGGTGGAACCGGGGAAAAGCCCCATCCGCTGCCGCCCCAGCGGCGGCAGGGCCAGCTTGCCGACGAAGTCCGCGACGATCGGTTCGACGGCCAGGTCGGGATGGGAGTTCGCCAGCCGGAACCGCATGTCCTCCAGCGCGCTTGCCGCCACGTCGATCGGCACGTAGGTGGCGAACAGCCGCCGGCGGTGATCGTCGCGCTGATCGAGCAGGTAGCGCGCCTTGGCCTCGTCGCTGCCGCCGAATTCCACCAGCGTGGCGCTGTGGAAACCCTCGGGGATCAGCGACCGCCCGAGCGTCCGCAGCAGGCCGGTTTCCGTTCTTGTCAGGTAATATTCTGGCAGCTCGGTAATGCGGTAGAACAGCCGGCAGCCTTCGGGGTCGTAGAACAGCTTCGCCGGCAGGGTCTTCGGGGACGCCGTCAGGCCGGACAGCGCGGCCTCGGCGGTCTCCGCACACAGCGCATGCGGAGCAAATCCGGGATCGTTCGGCACGTCGCTCTCCTGCTAGTGATCCTTGGCCAAGCGCAAGCCGCTGAACTGCCAGCGCTTGTCCGGATGGAAGAAATTCCGGTAGGTCGGCCGCGCATGGCCATGCGGCGTCGCCAGCGAGCCGCCGCGCAGGACCATCTGGTTGATCATGAACTTGCCGTTGTACTCGCCGATGGCGCCTTGGGCCGGGCGGTAGCCGGGATAGGGTCGGTAGGCGCTTTCGGTCCATTGCCAGACATGCCCGGTCTGCTCCTGCACCGCCGGGTTGCCGCCGGCGGCTTCCCATTCGGCCTCGGTGGGCAAGCGGGCCTCGCTCCAGCGGGCGAAGGCGTCGGCCTCGTACCAACTCACGTGGCGCACCGGCGCATCCGGCAGCAGAGGCTGCAGGCCGCCGGGGCCGAACTGGAACCACGCGCCATCCTGCTGCCGCCAGTACAGCGGCGCATCCCATCCCTCGGCCTGGACCGTGGCCCAGCCGTCGGACATCCACAGCGACGGGGTGCGATAGCCGCCGTCCTCGATGAACGCCAGCCAGTCGCTGTTGCGCACGAGGCGAGATGCCAGCGCGTAATCCGTCAGCCAGACCTGGTGCGGCGGCGTTTCGTTGTCGAAGCAGAAACGGTCGGATGTGTGGCCGATGCGGTGCAGCCCGCCCGGGCACGGGACGAACGTGGTCGGTCCGGCCGAGCCGGTTGGTTCCTGCCAGCCCGGCTGCATGGCCGGGAACAACGGATTGGCGGCGAAACCGTGCAGCATGTCGGTGACCAGCAGTTCCTGGTGCTGCTGCTCGTGGTGCAGGCCAAGCTCGACAATAGCCTGAACCGGGGCCTGAACCGGCGCGGGCAGGCGGGGCAAAGCGCGCTGCATCGCGGCATCGACATGCCGCCGATATGCGGCCACGCGCGCTGTCGGCGGGCGCGTCAACATGCCGCGGGACGGCCTGGGGTGGCGGGGGCCGACCGCATCGTAGTAGGAATTGAACAAAAAGCCGAATGTCGGGTCAAATATCCGATAGTCCGGACAGTGCGGAATCAGTACGAACTGCTCGAAGAACCAGGTCGTGTGCGCCCGGTGCCACTTCGCGGGACTGGCGTCGGGCATCGACTGCAGGGACTGGTCCTCGTCGCTGAGCGTAACGACCAGGCTCTCTGTCACGTGCCGGACGGCCCGGAACCGGGCGGACAGATCATCCGCGGAAAAGTCTGCCGTGGGAAGTTCAACGCCATGCATATGTGTCCTCCGGACCGGCATTAACGCCGGATGTTGTTGTCCGCTCACATGGAGGCGAACATCTTTCTGTCATCGGCTGACCTGGTTCACACCCGAGGCGCTGCCGGACGGTCATGACAGCCAGGTCAGCAAGGCGCAGCCATTCGCGCCTGGAACCGATGTCCTGTCCCAATGCTTTGTTCAGCGTCGTACACAGTATCGGTGGCCTGCGCTTCCCGTTGATCGACGCGCAGACCGTACACAACGGCCGCATGGTGGCGCAGGACGCGGCATGCGACAAGGAACCTCATCGTCAGGCAGCGCCACGATCTTACGGCTCAGGAATGTCAACTTCGCCGGACGATGCGTGTCGAGCGGTGACAGCTTCACCGGGTTGCGCGAAGGGATCAGCACAGAACTCCAGAGCGAACGTGGTGCGCCGGAACAACCCAATGAACCGGAGTCCGGTGGCATGATCGGCATCCGGCCGCGCTACGGCGAGCCCGAACCGGAAAAACCGCCGCCTGCCACGGCGTGACGAGGCGAAAGCGCTGCCCGGCAGATGGAAGCATTGTCACGCAACCCGGCCTGGCGGGTGCCGTTGTCCCGGCATCCTCCAACAATCCAGGAGAATTGACATGGCAGGACTTTCGGGCCGGAAGATCGCTGTGCTGGCGACCGACGGGGTGGAGCAGGTGGAACTGACCGAACCTGTCAAGGCCCTGAAGCAGGCCTCGGCCGACGTCGTGGTTATCGCGCCGCAAGGCGGGCAGATCCAGGGCATGAATCATCACGAAAAAGGTGACAAGCTGAAGGTCGATCAGGAACTGGCGGCGGTTTCGCCTGACGGCTTCGATGCCCTGGTGCTGCCGGGCGGCGTTGCCAATCCGGATGCCTTGCGGACGATTCCACAGGCCGTCGCATTCGTCCGTCATTTCGTACAGGCAAGAAAACCGATCGCGGCGATCTGCCATGGGCCGTGGACGTTGATCGAGGCGGAGGGTGTGCGGGGGCGGCACATGACCTCGTGGCCATCGCTCAAAACCGACCTGCGCAATGCCGGCGCCGATTGGGAGGACAAGTCCGTCGTAGTTGATGGCTTGCTCGTGACGTCCCGCAAGCCGGACGACCTGCCGGATTTCTGCCGCGAAATGACCCGGCTGTTCGCGGCCGCTTCGACGCAGCGGGCGGCGTAAGGGGCCGCCTGCCCTGCGGTTCCGTCATGCAGGGGTGCATTGGCGCCCCTGCGGCGAGTGACCGGAAGCTATGCAACCCTGCTCTGCCACAAGCGTGCTGCCATTGCCGCTCCTGTGCCGTTGAGCGGGCCCGCACTGATTCGAAGCGTCGCACATGGGCGACAGCGATGCAGCGGCGGTCCTGGCCGATGAGACGGCTATCATGGTTGCCGGCAAGAGTGGCGCCTTCCAGTGTGTTCATGGCGCTTATGCCGATGTCCTGGCGTTGAGGAAAATCGCATGGCGGCCGGTGCCAGGCCAATGCGCCGCAGGCTGCCCGAGTGGCTTCTCTGCGTGTTCTGCGCGCCGCTCTGCGATCTCTGCGTTGAATCGCGGTGGCCGGGGCGTCACAGGCGTTTGGGATTGGGCAACTCATTGGCAGCGTCGGCTTTTGTTGCGGCACCGCATTCTTCAACGCAGAGATCGCAGAGCGGGGCGCAGAGTCCGCAGAGCCGATTTTACTGCGATCCGCGGTCGCGGCTCGGCGGCACTCGACCTGCCCGCGGGATCGCGTTCAGGACAAAGCAGGCCAACTCGATAAACCTGAGGACCCCTTGATCCCGCCATCGAGGTAGCGGCAGACCGCAGGTCGGTTGAGACAGGGCGACGGCGCCCCCATCGTCATGGCCCACTCCGTTGCCTCTCCGTCATGGCCGGGCGTGTCCCGGCCATCTGCGCTTCGACGGAGGGGGTAGATGGCCGGGACACGCCCGGCCATGACGATAGGGCGGCGACCATGCCCTGTTTCCCCCTGAAGTCAGCGCCAATGCCGACAAGCCGGGCCAAAACAATGAAGACAGGCCACCTCTGTGTCCCAACCGATCTGCGGTCTGCTGTAGTCAACGGGAATCCAGCACTTTGCCCGAAACGACATTGTCACCGGGCATCGCCCCGGCAGAAACAGATCATCCGGCGTCGCGCTTCAGCATCCGCTTGGCACGACGCCGCGGCGTGCCCACGCCATGACCGCCAACCACAGCAGACCGCAGGTCGGTTGGGACACTGAGGCCCCCTGTCCTCATCGTCATGGCCCGGCTTGTCCGGGCCACCTGTTCCAGCACATGTGCCGCGGTAGGTGGCCCGGACGAGCCGGGCCATGACGATGAGGGAGCGCCGTCGCCCTGTCTCAATCGACCTGCGGCCTGCTGCAGCATCCTGGTCAGCGCCTCACGGCGCGGCCTCAGGTCAGCGTTGCCTCCGCCTCCATCGCCAGGTTTCCCTCGGCGCTTCGGGCCCACAGCGCCACATTGTCCCCGTCCGGCGCGCCGTGCACCGAGAACGGCGCGGTGTCGAACAGCGGGCTGACGGCGCGGAACCGGAACGACCCCACCGGCCGATCGGCGTTCCGGCGCAGCAGGTCCATCAGCAGCGTCGCGATCAGCGGGCCATGTACGACCAGGCCGGGGTAGCCTTCCGTCTCGGTGACGTAGCGGCGGTCGTAATGAATCCGGTGGCTGTTGAACGTCAGGGCCGAATACCGGAACAGCAGTGGGTCGGTGGGCTGGATGTCGCGGCGCCACGCGTCGTCCGTGCGTGCCGGCTTTGGCGCCGCGGGCGCTTCCCCGGGCCCGGGCATATCGCGATAGACGATGTCATGCTCTTCCACCAGGGCGAGGCCATCGTTGCCCGAGATGTCATGGCGGACCAGCACGAAGCACAGCGGGCCGTTGCGGCCGTGTTTGACCGTGACGTCCTGCACCGTCGACACCCGGGTGATCGTTTCGCCGACGCGCAACGGCTGGTGGAACATCAGGCGGCCGCCGGCCCACATGCGGCGCGGCAGCGGCACCGGCGGCAGGAATCCCCCGCGCGCGGGGTGCCCATCCGGACCCAGCGCCGACTGCCGCGCCGTCGGCAGAAAGTAAAGCCAGTGCCACAGCGGCGGCAACTCATCGCCCCCCTTTGGTACTTGATCGTCACGATCAAGCGTCGCCGACAGCGCGGCGACCGGAAATCGCGTGATCTGATCGAGCAAAATCTCCTGCCTGCCGATCCAGGAACGAAGATGGTCTGTGTTGACGTCTGTCATGATACCAGTTCCTTTGCGGCCGCGCGGGCCCGGTTGGCGGCGTCGCGCGCCATCCCGGCGCACAGGCCGGTATAGCCGGCCGGGTCAAGCAGCCGGCCGATCTGCTCCGGCGTCATATGCGCCGTGACACGTGTATCGGCAGCCAGCCGATCGGCGAACGATGCGTGGTGGGTGAAGGCGTCCTGCGCGGCGTCATACACCGCGTCATGCGCGTGCTGCCGCCCGATGGCGGCGCCGAGGTCGAGCATCACCGCCTCGGCCATGATCAGCCCGCCGCCAAGACCGAGGTTGGCGCGCATCCGTTGCGGATCCAGATGCAGTCCGCGCATGACTTCCCCCAGGCGGCCCAGCATGTCGCCGGTGGCGATGCAGGCGCGGGATTCGGCGGTGTCCATCATCAGGCTGGTGGTGCGGTCCGCCTCATGCTCGGTCATCATCGCCTCCAGCGCCAGCGGCACCTGGGCACGGATTTCCGCGGCGGCGGCGATGATGTCCTGGCAGAGCTTCGGATTGCGCTTCTGCGGCATGGTGGAACTGCCGACGGTGCCGGGCGGGACCGGTTCCTCCACTTCGCCGAACTCGGTCTTCATCAGCGTATAGATCTCGCGGCCGATCTTGCCGCAGGTGGCGGCGAGCAGGCCGAGCAGCGTGACGTTCTCTGCCAGGTGGTCGGCCAGCGCGCGGGACGGCACCGTCATCGAGCCGAAACCCAGTTGTCGTCCGATCCCCTGCTGGACGCGCGGGCCGTTGTCGCCGAGTGAGGCATAGGTCCCTGCCCCGCCGCCCAGCATGGCGACGAACAGCCGCGGCGCGGCCTGGCGGAAGCGCTCGACGTGGCGGATCAACTCGTCGATCCAGACCGCGACCTTGTAGCCGAAGGTGGCCGGCACGGCGTGCTGCCCATGCGTCCGCCCCGCCATCACCATCTCCGCCCCGCGTTCCGCCAGATCGGCCATGGCGGCCAGGATTTGGGCGATCTGGCGCAGGAACACCTGGTGCGCCTGGCGCAGCACCAGCAGGTCGCCGGTCTGGGTGATGTTCTGCGTGGTGGCGCCCCAGTGCACCCAGCCGCCGTGCGGATCGCCGGCGACGCGGGCAAGCTCCCACACCAGCGGCACCAGCGTGTGGCCGGTGCGGGCCAGGCCGGCGTCAATGCGCGCCCGGTCCAGGTTTTCCAGCCGGGCGGCCCGGGCGATCGCCGCGGCGGCGTCGGCGGGGATGATCCCCAGCTCCGCCTGGGCGCGGGCAAGCGCCACTTCGACGTCGAGCCAGGCCTGCCAGCGATTTTCCAGCCGGTACAGCGCCCGGATGCCGGGATCCGCCACCCGCGCGGCGGTGGGCAGGGTGTCGCTCATGTCGGTCTCCTGGCCACTTCCTCCGGCGGGAGGATTGCAGCCGGGACCGGACGGGGCAACCCCGCGCGGCGTTGCTCGCGCTCCGGGCCGGTTGCGGCGAACCGCTTCCTCCGTCATGCCAGGCGCGGGCCCGGCATCCACGCCTTGCGTTGTTGAAGCCGGGGAAAGGCGTGGATGGCGGCCCGGAGCCTGTGCCCGGGCTTGTCCCGGGTAGCCGCCATGACGACGGAACAACGGCGGCCGCGCGTCCCACCCAATCTGCGATCTGCTGTAGCGCCTGTGCGCCTACTCCGAGCGGATCAGGCCGCGATGGCTGGGCGCGTCGATGAAGGCCAGCACCTCGGCCACCAGCTCGTCATCGCCGAAACGGGTGCGCGTGTCGGCCAACCGCTGCGCGAACACGCCCTGCTTGCCGTAGAGGGCGCGGAAGGCGATGTGCAGGCGATGAATGGCGTCCTTGTCGAAGCCGCGGCGCTTCAGGCCGATGATGTTCAGGCCGGCGAGTCGCGCGCGGTTGCCGATGACGCTGCCGAACGGGATCACGTCGGCCTCGACGCCCGAAACGCCGCCGACCATCGCCGCGCGGCCGATTCGCACGAACTGATGGATCGCCGCCGCGCCGCCGATGACCGCGTGATCGGCGATGGAGACATGGCCGCCCATGACCGCATTATTGGCAACGATCACGTGGCTGCCCAGGCGGCAGTCGTGCGCGACATGGACCACCGCCATCAGCATGCAGTCAGTGCCGACCTGCGTCACGCCGTTGCCGGTCGCGGTGCCGCGGTGGATGGTGCAATGCTCGCGGATCAGTGTGCGGGCGCCGATTTCGCAGCGTGTCGGCTCGCCTTTGTATTTGAAATCCTGCGGCGGCAGGCCGACGGTGCAGAATGGAAACAGCTGTGCCTGTTCGCCAATACGGGTGTGGCCCTCGACGACGACATGGGAAACGAGCTTGGCCCCGGCCTCGATCACCACGTCTGGTCCGACGGTGCAGAACGGGCCGATCTGCACACCGGGGCCGAGTTCGGCGCCGTGTTCGACGATCGCGGTCGGGTGAATGCTGACGCGCGAGTCGGTGTGCCGATCCAGGTAAGTCATCGAATCCATGTCAGTTCCATTCCTAAACAGGAATTTCTAGCGGCGGATCGAGGCGAAGTTATGGGTGGCCTGCCACACCACCAACACAATCATTGTTGCCCGATGTATCGTTCACGCCATGTAACGCACTGTTTCGGTTGGATTTTTGCCACCATCTATCGGAAACGCCCGGGGCGGGTACCGCTACCGGCAAGTAAACGCTGCCATTCCCCGGCAGTTTCACTTGTCGCAGAAAACGTGCAAGTAACGACCCGGCCGAGCCGGTTAATGGCGTCCCGCACGCGACTCGCCCCGGCGGCCGAGTCGGCTGTCCGCTGGTTCACATCGTTATGATGCCGGCGGCCGGGTGCCCCGGAGTCCCGGCCCGCCTGCGCCAACGCGCCCGCCTGGAAAAGCGGGAGCGAATCCGATGCCGAACCGGCGGCAGCCTGCCTTAAACCGGCGCGGCGCGATCCATGATCATGGCGGCATAGGTTGCTTCGGCAACGACCACGCCATCGACCTTGGCGGCGGCCTGGAACTTCCAGACATTGCCGCGGTTGCGCTCCTTGGTGACATGGATGCGCAACTGGTCGCCCGGCACCACGGGGCGGCGGAACTTCGCGCCCTCGATCGACATGAAATACACCACCTTGCCGGCCGCATCCGGTCCCAGCGTCTCCACCACCAGCACGGCCGCGGTCTGCGCCATGCTCTCGATGATCAGCACGCCGGGCATCACCGGATGGTTGGGGAAATGCCCGGCGAAGAACGGCTCGTTCGCCGAGACGTTCTTGATCCCGATGGCAGAGGTGTTGAGCACCACGTCAACCACCCGGTCGAGCAGCAGGAACGGGTAGCGGTGCGGGATATCGTGCATGATGCGCAGGATATCGACCACCTCGACCGTCCTGGCCTCCTGGCTGGATCCGGCGTTGACGGTGTGGTCTACAGGCGTGTCCATGATGTTCAATCCGAGTCGGGGTTCGATTTACCGCTGGGTGCCGACCTGACGCCGCCGTCCCGGACCCAGCGCCGGATGGCTGCAATTTCCTTGAAGAACGCCTTGACCGGCTGCGCCGGCGAGCCAATCACCTCGGTGCGCGCCGGCACGTCGGCCATGACTCCGGCCTGTGCGCCGATGCGCACGCCGGTGCCGATGTGCAGATGGCCGATCAGGCCTGCCTGCCCCGCCACGATGACCTGGTCCTCCAGCACGGTGGAGCCGGATATGCCGACCTGCGCGACGATCACGCAGGCCCGGCCAATGCGGACATTATGGGCGATCTGCACGAGATTATCGATGCGGGTACCGTCGCCGATGACGGTGTCCTCAATGGCGCCGCGGTCGATGGTGACATTGGCGCCGATTTCGACGTCGTTGCCGATGATCACCCGGCCAAGCTGCGGCACGGTGTGGAAACCCTCGGGCGTGATGGCGAAGCCGAACCCGTCCTGGCCGATGCGGGCGCCGGGATAGACATAGACCCGGTCGCCAACCAGCGCGTGAGTCACCGAGGCGTGCGGACCGACGCGCACGTCCCGCCCGAGCACCACGCCGTCGCCAATGACCGCGAGCGGGCCGATGCGGACGCGGGCGCCGATGACCACGTTCTCCCCGATCACTGCCAGCGGCCCGACTTCGGCGGTCGGATCGATCCGGGCCGAGGCGGCGACGACGGCGGACGGATGGATGCCCGCCTTGACCGGCGGCAGCGGATGGAACAGCGCCGCCACCTTGGCCCAGGCGACCAGGGGATCGGCGGCGACGATCGCCACCGCCGTCCCGGGCACCTTGTCCTGCATGTCGGGATGGACGATCACCGCGGCCGCCTTGGTAGCCTGCAGCGCCGCCAGGTTCTTGCGGCTGTTCAGGCAGAATGTGACGTCTTCTTCGGTGGCGGTCGCCAGCGGCGCGATGCGGTGCAGCATCAGGCGCCGCGGCGGCGCCTGGGCGCCCGCCGCGTCAACCACGGCGGCCAGGGTATGCGGCCCGGCACGCAGGAAGAAACGGGGATCCCCCGCCAGGGAAGCCGCGCGATCGGCGCCCGACAGCATCGCCTACTTCTTCTGGTGCTGCGGTTCTTTGGCGGAAGCCGTCGTCGCGGCGCCCGGCTCGCTGGGGGGCGGCTTCATGGACACCGGCGATATCCCGTCCGGCGGCACCACGACCGAGGGCAGCGCCTTGTTCAGCACCTCGGCCACCGACGGGGTCAGGTCGAAATCAGCCGTGGTGCCCAGGATCTGGGCGCGGTTGAGCACCAGGTTGATGCCGCGGGACAGCGCCACCTGCTGCGCGACCGTCTCCATGGTGCGGTTGATCTGCGCCATGACATACTGGCCGGCTTCCTGGATGATGCGGTTGCGTTCGCCGAACTTCCGCTGCGCCTCGGTGGCGCGGTCGGTGATCTCACGCTCCTTGGTGCGGATCTGCTCGGGCGACAGCCTGGCGCGTTCGGCGGCCAGTTTCTCACCGAGTTCGCGCAGGGTGGCCTGTTCCTTCTGGGCGTCCTGGTTCAGCTTCTGGCCGCGCGCGCTCAGCTCCTTATAGGCCGCCTGATAAGCGGTGGAGACGCGCAGCACGTCGGGCACCGACAGGATGCCGATGATCGCGGCCGGGGTTGCGGACCCCTTCGGCACCGGCGGGATTTCCGGCGCGGGCGGCAACTGGAACTGGAGCTGCGGGGCGTTGGCCATGGCCGTCGGTTCGGCGCCGGGCCCGCCCGCCATCGGCAGTGCGCCCGGAGCCGGCACCGGCCGGGGCGCCGAACGCGCCGCCGGCGCCGGTGTGGCAGAACGGTGCTGCCCACCCGGCACGAACCATTCGGAACTGCCCTGCTGCGCCTGGCCCGGCGCGGGTTGGAGAAGCAGCGCCAGCCCCGCGGCGGCGCTGGAAACGATGATACGTCGATTGTTCACTAGAACCTCGTCCCGAAGCCAAACCGGAAGATCTGTGTCTGGTCGCCTGGTTGCTTGTATACAAATGGCGCCAGGTCAACATTTATCAGGCCGAATGCCGTACGCCACGAGATGCCGACGCCGGCGCCGATACGCGGTGTCGCCGACGCCAGGATCTCGCAGGGCACGCCGTTGATGTAGTGGCAGCTGCTGCTGTTCCTGAAATTGGCCTGAGTCAGGCTACCGACATCGACAAAGGCACGGCCGCTCAAGCCCAGATCCGGGGAAACCGGCAGCGGGAAGCGCAACTCCTGCGTCTCTGTCCAGAGCATCCGGCCACCGAGCGGATCGCCGGTGATAGCATCGTGCGGGCCGGCGCCGCCGATGAAGAAGCCGCGCAGGTTGTCGCCGCCCAGGAAGAAGCGGTCGATGATTTCCTCACGCCCGCCGGACAGCAGGCTCATGTAGCCGAAGCTGCCGCCAAGCTTGATGCCCCAGTCCGGATTGCCGAAATATTTTTCCAGCGGATAGTAATAGGCGGAGTTGATGTTGCCGCGCACGAAGCGGGAGTCGCCGCCAAGGCCGGCCAGATCGGTGCCGAGTTCGACGACATAGCCGCTGTGCGGCTGAATCCGGCTGTCCCGGTAGTCCAGCGTGATCACCTGGCTGATCTGCGACAGCAGGGTCCAGCCGGACTCGTTCAGGATGTACGGGCTGGCATAGCTGTAAATATTGTACACATCGCGATCTGCCACCGTATAGCTCCAGACCTGCCGCAGATGGTCGTTGAAGTCGTAGCCGATGCGGGGGGCGATGCCGTACCGTCTCTCGTCGTACGGCTCGGTGCCGAGGTAGTTCGTCTGGATCATGAATATGTCGGCGCCCGCGACCAGGTTGCGGTCGAGGAAGTGCGGGTCGGTGACCGAGGCGGTGATCGAGCTGCGGTACTGCGCCAGCACGCCGTTGATGCTGGCGTTGATGCCGGTGCCGATCAGGTTGCGTTCCGACAGGCCGACATCGAGCAGGGCGCCGGCGTCGGTCGAGTAGCCGCCGCCAAAGCTCAGTTCGCCGGTCGCCTTTTCCGAGATGTTCGTGGTCACCACCGCCTTGTCGGGCGCTGAGCCCGGGGTGGTCGTGACATCGACCGAGGTGAAGTAGCCCAGGTCGGTCAGCCGCGTCTTCGACTTGCGGATCGCCTCCGCGCTGTACGGATCGCCTTCGGCCAGGCTGAACTCGCGGCGGATGACCTTGTCCTCGGTGCGGGTGTTGCCGACGATGTCGATGCGCTCGACATAGACCCTTGGTCCCTCGCCGACCTCGAAGGTCAGGTCCACCGTGTGCTTGGCGACGTTGCGGGTGACCCGCGGCTTGACCTGCACGAACGCAAAGCCGCGGTTGTGGACGGCCTCCTCCATCATGTCGGCGGTGCGGCCGATTGCGTCGCCGTCGTACCAGTCGCCTTCATGCAATTGCAGGTCCGGCTGAAGGTCGGCGCCGCTGAGGTGGCGAAGCTGCGAGTTGATGGTGATCTTGCCGACCTTGTAGCGCTCGCCTTCATCGACCGTGAAGGACAGGAAGAAGCCCTTGCGGTCGGGCGATAGCTCGGCGCTGGCATTGGTGATCTTGATGTCGGCGTAGCCGTTCTTCAGGTAGAAGCGGCGCAGCAGCTCGCGGTCGAAGGCCAGGCGTTCGGGGTCGTACTGGTCCGAGGAGGACAGGAAACGCCACCAGCGCGACTCGCGGCTGTTGATCACCTCGGACAGGCGGTTCTCGCTGAACGCCTTGTTGCCGGTGAACACGATCTTGCTGATCAGCGTGGAGGAGCCGTCGTTGATCTGGAACACGACGTCCACCCGGTTCTGGTCCAGGCGGATGATCTTCGGCTCGACCGTCGCGTCGTAGTAGCCTTTCTTGGCATACATATCGAGGATCTTCTGCCGATCGGCCTCGGCCTCGGCCGGGGTGAAGACGGCGCGGGACCGCAGTTGCAGTTCCGGGCGCAACTGGCTGTCGCTCAGCTTGTGGTTGCCCTCGAAGGCGACACGGTTGACGATCGGGTTCTCGACCACGTGCACGATCAGCGTGTTGCCGGAACGCCCAAGGCGGACGTCCTGGAACAGGCCGGTCGCGTACAAGGTCTTCAGGCTGCGATCCAGGCGGTCCGGGTCGAAGTGGTCGCCGGGCTGCACCAGCAGATAGGACCGGATGGTGCCGTCCTCGATCCGCTGGTTGCCTTCGACCTTGATCGCCTCGATCACGCCGCCGGCGCTTTCCGCGGCCGGGCGCGTTGCCGCCGACCGGTGCGGGGTATGTCCTCTTGGTGCCGGTGTCTGGGCGGAGGCAGTGCCAATGACCAGCAATGGCAGGAGCCAGGTGGCAACCGGCCATACAGCACGATACGTCAACAACAGGCTGGTCCCCCACTAGCACGCGCCTGTCGGAACGAGACGAGTCTCACAAGCGCTGCGACGCAAACGCGGCGCACCATAGCGATGGGTCGCCGCCGACGCTAGGGGGCGGGCTGCGTTGAAGACAAAACTATCATGCTTCGTCTAACGCTATGATTTACCGGGATAATGCTCTAGACTTCATGACGTATGCGGGACAGACGGCCGTCTGGCCGCCCCCGGCAGGATCACGACTCGACCGCTTCAGCCCGTCAGGCCGGCAACCCAGCGGACGATGCCGAGGTGGCTCAGGTCGTTCCAGGTGGCGAAAACGAACAGACAGGCCAGGACCGCGAGGCCGGCGCGGAACCCGTATTCCTGCGCCCGCTGCGACAACGGACGCCCGCGCAGCGCCTCGGCCAGGAAGAACATCAGGTGCCCGCCGTCCAGCACGGGGATCGGGAACAGGTTGATCAGGCCGAGGTTGACCGACAGCAGGCCGATGAAATCAACCAAGTAGGACGGGCCGAGTTGAGCCACCTGCCCGGAAAGCTGCGCGATCCGCAGCGGTCCGCCCAGTTCGGCGGTGCCGCGGGTGCCGCTGATCATCTGGCCAATGCCACGGAAGGTGTCGGCGGTGATGACCCAGGTCTGGTGGATGCCGCCCCAGATCGCTCCGGGCACGCTGACATGGTGGTATTCCGTCACGCCGCCGCGCACGCCCAGCAGGCCGACCTGATGGAAGCCAGAGGTCCGCGCATTGGTGGTGACGGTGATGTCCCGCTTCTGCCCGTCACGTTCGATCACCATCGGCAGGGTCTGGCCAGGATGCTCGGTGACGATGCGCTGCAGATCCTCAAACGTCGCGATCGGCTTGCCGCGGATCGACAGCACCCGGTCCTGCACCATCAGGCCGGCCTTCGCGGCCGGGCTGTCCGGCACGACGGACCGGATGATCGGCAAGGTGACCGGCCGGCCAACGGCGATGTAGAGGCCGGCGAAGACCACCATCGCCAGCAGGAAATTCGCCGCCGGGCCGGCGGCGACAATGATCGCCCGCGACAGCACCGGCTTGTCGTGGAAGGTTTCGCCGGGAATCCAGGTGGCTCGCACCTCGGGCGGGACGTCCTGCGGGCGTTCCTGCCCGTGCAGCTTCACATAGCCGCCGAGCGGGATCCAGGCGACCTTCCAGACGGTGCCATGACGATCGGTCCAGGATTTCAGTGCCTGGCCGAAGCCGATGGAAAACACGTCCACCCGCACGCCGCGCCAGCGCGCCGCCAGATAGTGGCCAAGCTCGTGCACGAACACGAGGATGCCAAGCACGATGACGAAAGCCACGATACTGCGGAAAAACTCAGGAACGATTGTCAGCACGCTGTTGGCATCCGGTTCGTAAAAATGAGCGCGTCAGGCGGCGCGGGCAGGCATCAGACTGTTCGCGGCCCGGCGAGCGCTGCCGTCGAGGGCGATCACGTCGTCCAACGTATCCACCTTCGGTGTGCCAAGCTGTTCCAGCACGCGAGCGACCGTATCCGCGATATCCAGAAAACCTATGCGGCGCTGCAAGAACGCTTCAACAGCAATCTCATTCGCCGCATTGAGAATAGTGGGAGTTCCCCCACCCGCCTGCAATGCCTCCCGCGCCAAACGCAGCGCCGGGAAGCGCACAAAATCGGGCGCGTAGAATTCCAGGTTCGCGACGGTGGCGAGGTCGAGGCGGCGGGACGCGGTGGCCATGCGGCGCGGCCATGCCAAAGTGTGCGCGATCGGGATGCGCATGTCCGGCGAGCCGAGCTGCGCCAGGACCGAGCCGTCCTGATAGTACACCAGCCCGTGGATCACCGACTGGGGATGCACCAGCACGCCGATCATCGACTCGTCCAGGCTGAACAGGCGGGCGGCTTCGATGATTTCCAGGCCCTTGTTCATCATCGTCGCGGAGTCGATGCTGATCTTCGCGCCCATCGACCAGACCGGATGGCGCAGCGCCGCCTCGGGGGTGGCGCGGGCCATTTCCTCCAGGCTGGCGGTGCGGAACGGTCCGCCGGAGGCGGTCAGCACGATCTTCTCCAGGGCGCCGTGGTTGCCGTCGGCCATGGACTGGAAGATGGCGTTGTGTTCTGAGTCGACTGGCAGCAGCGTCGCCCCGGCCTCCTTGACGGCGCGCAGCACCACGTCGCCGGCGCAGACCAGGGCTTCCTTGTTGGCCAGCCCGACGCAGGCGCCGCGCTTGATGGCAGCGAGGGTGGAGGCGAGGCCAGCGGCGCCGGTGATCGCGGCCATGGTCCAGTCGGCCTGCAGGGACGCGGCCTGGACCACCGCTTCGGTGCCGGCAGCGGCCTCGATCCCGGTGCCGGCGAGCGCGTTGCGCAGATCATTGTAGCAGGCGGGATCGGCGACGACGGCGAACTCGGCACGCAGGGCGACGGCCTGCTGCGCCAGCAGCGCGGCGTTGCGGCCGGCGGCCAGGGCGCGGACCTGGAACCGCTCAGGTTCGGCGGCCAGCAGATCGATTGTCTGGGTTCCGATGCTGCCGGTACTGCCAAGGATCGTAACGGAGCGGGGGGGCTCGGGTTGGTCGGGGCGGGAAATGTTGTCGGTCATTGCCAGATCACTACTCCAGCTCCAAGGATCAGCGCCAGTAGGCCCGCGAGCGGGGCCGCGAACAGCACGGCGTCCAGCCGGTCGAGCAGGCCGCCGTGGCCGGGGATGAGCCAGCCCGAGTCCTTAACGCCGAAGCGGCGCTTCAGGTGGCTCTCGAACAGGTCGCCGATCTGGCTGACACAGCCGATCAGCGCGGCGAAGCCGGCGGCGCGCAGGGGTGCGGTGCCGCCGAGGATGGCGCTGGCGATGAGCCCGGTGGCGACCACGGCGAACAGGCCGCCGACGGCGCCGGACCAGGTCTTGCCGGGCGAGATCGCCGGGGCGAGCCGCGGGCCGCCGACGGTGCGGCCAACGAGATAGGCGCCGATGTCGCTGGCCCAGACCAGCAGCAGCAGGATGATCACGTCGGCGCGGCCGGTTTCGGGCAGCAACCGCAGCCAGACCAGCGCCACCGAGCCGAGCCCGAGATAGGGAATGCCGAACGCCAGTGGCTTCGCGCGGCTGATGCCGCCGGCATAGACGGCAGCCGCAATGGTCGCCGCCGCCAGCAACGCCAGCGCACCGCCGGCATGGCCGAGCGCCGCCTGGACGACCGCGGCTGGCAGCGCGAGAAAGATCAGCGCGGCAGGCAGCGGTGTGCGCCGCTCGCACAGGTGGATCCATTCATAGGCGAGGCCGATGGTGATGACCGCGACCAGAAGGGTGAAGGCCGCTCCGCCAAACCAGATGCAGGCCAAGGCCGCCGGCGCGAGTATGGCTGCGGAGAGGATGCGCAGCCGAAGGTCGCTCCAGCGTGCCGACGCGGATTTTGTCACCAGGCCTGGCGGGTGCTGTACGGTCGGCGGACCGGCGATCTCGTTCATCAGCGGGTTCTATCTCAAGTCTGTCCCATCCGCTTAGAGCATTTTCCGCTTGCCTGGAACCGGGTTTGCATGCCCGGCCGCGGTCGTGGCGCATTCGCCACCAGCCGATGGATGGTCCCTTGTGGCGAGGGAGCGAGGTTCTTGCTCTATCGTCATGGCCGGGCGTGTCCCGGCCATCTGCGCTTCGACGGTTGGGGGTGGGAGACGTCGGCGCGGCTACCCTCTGCTGGTCCCGAACCGGCGGTCGCGCCGGGCGAATTCGGCCAGGGCAGCCTCGAAATGCGGCTGGTCGAAGTCGGGCCACAGCACGTCCAGAAACACCAATTCGGCATAGGCCGCCTGCCAGAGCAGGAAATTGGAGAGGCGCTGCTCGCCGGAGGTGCGGATGATCAGGTCCGGATCCGGCATCCCGGCGGTAGCGAGGAAGCGCTCGAACGTCTCCTCCCCCAGGTCGCCGGCATCGAGACGGCCCGCGCAGACGGCGGCGGCGGCGGCGCGGGCGGCGGCGGCGATCTCGGCGCGCGCGCCATAGGACAAGGCGATCGTCAGGTTCAGCCGGGTGTTGATGCTGGTGTCGCGCTCGGCCTTTGCCAGGTCGGTCTGGATATCGCGGTCGAAGCGGGCGCGATCGCCGATGAAGCGCAGGCGGACGCCGTTTTCCTTCAGTTCGACGATCTCGCTCCGCAGGTAGCGGCGCAGCAACCCGGTCAGGTCCATGATCTCGCCGGCCGGGCGGCGCCAGTTCTCGCTGCTGAAGGCATAGATGGTCAGCCAGGATACGCCGGCGCGGATTGCCGCCTCCACCGTGCGCCGGACCGCCCTGGCGCCCTCGCGATGGCCCGCGACGCGCGGCAGGCTGCGGGACTTGGCCCAGCGGCCGTTGCCGTCCATGATGATGGCGACATGGACAGGGAGGACGTCCGCGGACCCGGCAGCGGCATGAGCCGCCCTGTTGCAGGGGGCTTCGTCCGCTACAATGACGTCCGAGGCGGCAACGCCTGGTGTCGCGACTGTGGACGGCTGGTCATACGTTTCGATGACCCGCTCGGTGATGACAGGCATCCTGTGCCTTGACCTACTTTAGACCTGCCTGATGTCCTTTTCCTTATCGGCGAGCGCTCCGTCCACCTTTTTAATGAATTGGTCGGTCAATTTCTGAACGGCATCGGACCAGTCCTTGGCCAGGTCCTCGCCGATTTCGTGCTTCTTCTCGTGGGTCTTGATCTGTTCCATGCCGTCACGCCGCACGCTGCGCACCGCGACCTTCGCGCCTTCAGCGTACTTGTGCGCCATCTTGGCCAGTTCCGTGCGCCGTTCCGTGGTCAGCTGCGGGATCGGCACACGCACGAGCATGCCGTCGGTCGCGGGATTGAGGCCGAGGCCGGCCTCCCGGATCGCCTTCTCGACCGCCGAGACCATCGACTTGTCCCACACCTGCACGGTCAGCATGCGCGGCTCCGGCACGCCGACGGTGCCGACCTGGTTGAGCGGCATTTCGCTGCCATAGGCATGCACCCGCACAGGTTCCAGCAGGCCGGGATGGGCGCGGCCGGCGCGCAGGCCGGCGAATTCCCGTCGCAGCGTCTCCAGTGCGCCGTCCATGCGACGGGTCAGGTCCTGCTTCAAACTCTCCAGGTCCGCGGTGGCCATGGCGTTCCCTCCGACTTCCTCAGTTCTCGATGATCCGGGTGAACGCGCCCTCGCCCCGCATGACCTGCGCGAAGGCCCCGGGCGCATGAATATTGAAAACGACAATCGGCAAGTGGTTCTCCCGCGCCAGGCTGATCGCCGCGGCGTCCATGACGGCCAGATCGTTGGCCAGCACGTCGAGATATGTCAGTTGATCGTAGCGAGTGGGATTCACGACCTTGCGCGGATCGGCGGAATACACGCCATCGACCTGCGTGCCCTTCAGCAGGGCGTCGCACTTCATCTCCGCGGCGCGCAGGGCGGCGGCGGTGTCGGTAGTGAAGAACGGATTGCCGGTGCCGGCGGCGAAGATCACCACCCGGCCCTTCTCCATGTGCCGCTCGGCACGGCGGCGGATATAGGGCTCGCAGACGCTGGCCATCGGAATGGCCGACTGCACGCGGGTCGCGACCTCCTGCTTTTCCAGGGCTGACTGCATCGCCAGGGCGTTCATGACGGTTGCCAGCATGCCCATGTAGTCGGCCTGCGCGCGGTCCATCCCGGCCGAGGCGCCGGAAACGCCGCGGAAGATATTGCCGCCACCGATGACCACGCAGACCTCCACGCCCATCGCGACGACGGCCTTGATGTCGTGGGCAATGGCCTGGACCGTGTCGGTATCCAGACCGAACTCCCGCCGGCCCATCAGGGCCTCACCGGAGAGTTTCAGCAAAACACGCTTGTATATAGCCGGCTGTGTCAAGCGACTCTCCCGGACCTCAAATAAGAAGCGGCGCATGGATAACGGCCCTGGTCAGAACGCCGTTATACAAGGGATATTTCAGGCCGCCAGCATGGGCGGCGAATCGTGGCCGCCGTGCGACCACGATTCTGTCGATGGGATATTAATGACAGGAACCGCACCGAACAAGCGGCACCCGGCCAATACCCTGTGTTCAGACACCGGCGGTCGCGGCGACCTCGGCGGCGAAGTCATCCTTCGGCTTTTCGATGCCTTCGCCCAGCGCGAAGCGCACGAACCCGGTCAGGGTCACGCCCGCCTTCTTCGCCACCGTGCGCACCCGGCTTTCGCCGTCATGCACCCAGATCTGCTCCAGCAGCACCACTTCCTCGTAGTACTTGCGGATGCGGCCTTCGACCATCTTCTCGATGATGGCCTCGGGCTTGCCGGAGGCGCGGGCCTGCTCGGTCAGCACCGCGCGCTCGCGTTCCAGCGCCGCCGGATCGACCGCGTCGATGTCCAGCGCCTCGGGCCGGGCGGCGGCGACGTGCATGCCGACCTGGCGGCCGAGGGTCTCCAGCGCGGTCAGCTCAGCGTCGGCTTCCACCGCGGCGAGCACACCGATCTTGCCCAGGCCGGGCTTCAGCGCCTGGTGCATGTAGGTGGCGACGACGCCCTTCGGCACGGTCAGCACCGCGGCGCGGCGGATCGTCATGTTCTCGCCGATGGTGGCAACCAGATGCGTCAACTGCTCGGCCACCGTACGGCCGGTGTCGCCATACGGGGCGGCATTGATCGCGTCCAGGCTGTCGCCGATGGCCAGGGCGACCTGCGCCACCGCCGCGACGAATTCCTGGAAGGTCTCGTTGCGGGCGACGAAGTCGGTCTCGGCGTTGACCTCGACCACCGCGGCCTTCAGCGGGGCGGAGGCGACGCCGACCAAGCCCTCGGCGGCGATGCGGCCGGACTTCTTGGCGGCGGCGGCGAGGCCCTTCTTGCGCAGCCAGTCAACCGCGGACTCGATGTCGCCATCGGTCTCGGTCAGCGCCTTCTTGCAATCCATCATGCCTGCGCCGGTCTTGTCGCGCAGGTCTTTCACCAGGGCGGCGGTAATCGCGGCCATTGTGTATGCTCTCCTGAAAAAACTTGGCTCAGGCGCTGGCCTGGGCGGACTCGGCTTCCGTATCCGCGATAATTTCGACCGGCAGGTCCTCACGCGCGCCGATATCGATGCCGGTGGTGGCCATCTCGGCCGAGATGCCGTCCAGCACCGCGCCGGAAACCAGGTCGCAATACAGCGTGATCGCGCGGATCGCGTCGTCGTTGCCCGGGATCGGGAAGGTCACGCCGGAGGGGTCGGAGTTGCTGTCCAGCACCGCCACCACCGGGATGTGCAGCTTGTTGGCTTCCTCGACCGCCAGCTTCTCCTTGTTGGTGTCGATCACGAACAGGATGTCCGGCAGGCCGCCCATGTCCTTGATGCCGCCCAGCGCGCGCTCCAGCTTGTCCTTGTCGCGGGTGATGTCCAGGACTTCCTTCTTGGTCAGACCCTGGGTGTCGCCGCCGAGCAGATCCTCGATCTGGCGCAGGCGCTTGATCGAGCCGGTGATGGTCTTCCAGTTGGTCAGCGTGCCGCCGAGCCAGCGGTGATTAATATAGTACTGGCCGCAGCGCCGGGCGGCGTCGGCGACATGCTCGGCCGCGGCGCGCTTGGTGCCGACGAACAGCACGCGGCCGCCGGCAGCGGTGACGTCGCGGATGGCGCGCAGGGCACGGTCCAGCATCGGCACGGACTGCTGCAGGTCGATGATGTGCACGCCGTTGCGGGTGCCATACAGGAACGGCGCCATGCGCGGGTTCCAGCGGCGGGTGTGGTGGCCAAAGTGGACGCCGGCTTCGAGAAGCTGGCGGAGGGTGAATTCAGGGATCGCCATGATCGCGGGTCTTTCCTGTCGTCCGGTTGCTGCCTCCGCGGGGGTTGCCGATTGGGCACCGGACCCGGGGCCGTCGCCGGCCGGGAAAGGCTCCCCGCGTGTGAATTACCGGCAGACGGGTGGGTCCCGCTGCCGGCGGGGCGGATATGGCGGATTGGGCGCGGGATTGCAAGCTGCGCGTCTGGTGGGGGGATGTTGGAGGGGCGCCATCGCCGTCGAGCCACAACAGACGGAAGGTCGGTGATAATCGCTGTCAATTCCCGTGCAGCCTGGACCACTGGCGCCCTGGAACCGGGTTCTGGGCGCATAAACGCACTGGATGACCACGCCCGGAAAAGTGCGCGGCCGGGGGTTATCGGCCAGGCCCGCGATGCGATCCGACAGGCATTGAGGTACGGCAGGCGGCGGAGAACCCGGGATGCGCCGGATGGTACTCGGCTGATATCTCCCCACCTGCTTTGCAGCGTGTTCGTTTTTTGTTCCGCAGATCGCCGTGTGTGGTCCAGCGGCGGCCCGTGGCAAACCTGGCTGTACGGTGGTTCAGGTCGCGGATTCGGGGGCGGAGTTTGTTTCTTATTGGAAATTTCCTGACCTTGCGGGCATCGTCGAGCTGCGGTTGCGCGGCTCCTGTTCAACGCCCAAATGTTGGAACCTTCCCTCGAGCATGATGTGGTGGCTCGGCAGATTGTCGATGCGGCCTTTGCCGTTCACAGCGTGCTGGGGCCAGGCTTGCTCGAAGCGGTGTATGAGCAATGCCTTGCGTATGAGCTGGAGACGCGTGAAATCCCGTTTCGGCGGCAGGTCGTGCTGCCAATCTGTTATCGCGGCCGGCGGATTGATGCCGGTTTCCGGATGGACATGGTCGTCTGCGAACTGGTCGTGGTCGAGATCAAGGCGGTGGAACGCCTTCTGCCGATCCACGAGGCGCAGTTGGCGACTTACCTGAGGTTGTCGCGGCTTCAGCTTAGATTGCTGATCAACTTCAACGTTATCCTGATCAAACAAGGCATCAGGCGGCGGATCAACAACGGCTGACCCGACGTCCTGGCGTTTGATCGGTGCTCTCCACCCCACGGACCACCGGCAGGGGGCATCGGTCACCGCCTGGTGCCCCTGCACCGTTCCTGTTCAACGCCAAGATACCGGGGGACCATTCGCCGTCCCGCCGCGCGGCTGCCTGTCATGCTCTCGATCGCGGCACGTGGCGGCTTGATGGCCATGAATTTGGCGTCTTGGCGTTTCCTCGGCAGAACCGACCGCACGGACCGCCGGTGGTGCGCACCTGTCACCGCCAGGAGCGGCTGGGCGGTTCCTGTTCAACGCCAAGATACCGGGGATCATTCGCCGTCCCGCCGCGCGGCCGCATGTCATGCCCTTGATTGCAGCACGCGGCGGCCTGATGGCCATGAATTTGGCGTCTTGGCGTTTATCGGTGGAACCGGCGGCACCGCTGCAGCAGCGGCTGGGGCGCCATGTGCCAGCACCGACCTGGTGCGCTGAGCAGAACAGCCACCGGCTGTGCGAACTCGGCGGCGATTGGCCGATGCCGCTCACCGTGAGCGTGCCCTGTGCCCCGCCCGCCAACCAACAATTATCATGGCGGGCGTCCGCCGCCGCACGTCAGAGTGCCGCCGCAACCTGTCCGAGGCACCCGCCATGCCCCCTTCCGCCCTGCATCAGGCCCTGTTGGCGGCGCTCGACGACGAATACAAATCACGCGCGATCTACCGCGTTGTGATCGACACGTTCGGCCCCGTGCAGCCGTTCTCCGGCATCATCCGTTCGGAGCAGCGGCACATCGATGCCCTGCGGTCGCTGCTCGCCGCGCGCAACCTGCCGGTCATCAGCGATCCCTACGCGGCCGGCCTGCCGGCGCCGGCGACGCTGCTGGAAGCCTGCGAAGCCGGCGTCGCAGCCGAACTGGAGAATGTCTCCCTGTATGACCGGCTGATCGCCGATGCCGCGGGCGACGAGGAGGTGCTGTTCGTCTTCCGCGCCCTGCAGCGCGCCTCGCAGGAATGCCACCTGCCGAGCTTCCGCCGCCACCTGCCCGGCGGGCAGGCCGAACCCTGCCGCGGTGACCGGTACGGGCGGAAAGGCCTCTGCTGCCGTGCCCCGGACTACGGCGGCCGCTGCCGCTTGCATGACATTTGTCATGGCAGGCTTCCATTACAATAAAGTACCTATCACTTCCGCCGGCGACACCCGAGCCGCTGGCCTGCTCGATGGAGGGCGCATGATAGACCCAACCTTCGTGGCGTTGTCGCGGACGCAGTTCGCCGCGACGGCGCTCTACCACTTCCTGTTCGTCCCGCTCACGCTCGGCCTTTCCTGGATCCTGGTGATCATGGAATCCGCCTACGTGATGACGGGCAACACCATCTACCGCGACATGACGCGGTTCTGGGGCAAGCTGTTCGGCATCAACTTCGCCCTCGGCGTCACCACCGGCCTGACCATGGAGTTCGAGTTCGGCACCAACTGGGCCTACTATTCCCACTACGTCGGCGACGTGTTCGGCGCGCCGCTCGCCATCGAAGGACTGATGGCGTTCTTCCTGGAATCCACCTTCATCGGCCTGTTCTTCCTGGGCTGGGAGCGATTGAGCGCCCGGCAACACCTGGTGGTGACGTTCTTCACCGCGCTGGGCTCGAACCTGTCGGCGCTGTGGATCCTGGTCGCCAACGGCTGGATGCAGCATCCCGTCGGCTCCAGCTTCTCGCCTACCACGATGCGCATGGAGATGAACAGTTTCTACGACGTGCTGTTCAACCCGGTGGCGCAGGTCAAGTTCGTGCATACCGTCGCGGCGGGCTACGTGACGGCGTCGATGTTCGTGCTGGCCATCAGCGCGTACTATATGCTGAAGGGCCGCGACATGGGGTTCGCCAAGCGCTCCTTCGCCATCGCCGCCGGCTTCGGCTTCGCGGCGGCGCTGTCGGTCATCGTGCTGGGGGACGAAAGCGGCTACACGCTGGGCGACGTGCAGAAGGACAAGCTGGCGGCGATCGAGGCCGAATACGACACGGCCCCGGCCCCGGCCCCGTTCACGATCTTCGGCATCCCCAATGACAAGACCCTCACCACCGAGGATGCGATACGCGTGCCGGGCGTCCTCGGCCTGATCGCCACCCGCTCGCTCAACGGCGAGGTGGAAGGGCTGAAGGACCTGATGAAGGACCATGAGGCGCGCATCCGCTCCGGCATGATCGCCTATGACGCCCTGCAGCACCTGCGCCACGGCGACCATTTGCAGGCGACCGAGGACGCCTTCAACGCCCACAAGGCAGACCTGGGCTACGGGCTGCTGCTGAAGCGCTATAGCGACAACGTCGTCGATGCCACGCCCGAGCAGATCGACGCCGCCGTGCATGACTCGATCCCGCCGGTGGCGCCGCTGTTCTGGGGCTTTCGCATCATGGTCGGGCTCGGCTTCCTGATGCTGCTGCTGATCGGCTCCTCGCTGTTCTTCAGCGCCCGGCACACCATCCAGAACCATCGCTGGCTGCTGCGGGTCTTGATCCTCTGCCTGCCGGCGCCGTGGCTGGCCTGCGAGGCTGGCTGGCTCGTCGCTGAACTCGGGCGCCAGCCCTGGGCCATCGGCGGCGTGCTGCCGACGTTCCTGGCGACCTCCAGCCTGACCACCGCGGACCTGGCCTTCAGCCTGACCGGCTTCATCGGCTTCTACACCTTCCTGCTGGTGATCGAGATGTTCCTGATGGTGCGGTTCGCGAAGATGGGCCCGGCGTCGCTCGGCACCGGCCGCTACCATGGTGAAACGTCCAGGCCCGTTGCCGCGCCGGCTGCAACCGCGCTGGCCGACTAGGCGGAGTACGCACAGATGCTCGACTATGAAACGCTGAAATTCATCTGGTGGGTGCTGGTCGGCACGCTGCTGATCGGCTTCGCCATCACCGACGGCATGGACATGGGCGTCGGCGTGCTGCTGCCGTTCCTCGGCAAGAATGACATGGACCGGCGGGTGATCATCAACACCGTCGGCCCGCACTGGGACGGCAACCAGGTGTGGCTGATCACCGCCGGCGGCGCCATCTTCGCCGCTTGGCCGGCCGTGTATGCCGCCTCGTTCTCCGGCTTCTACATGGCGATGCTGCTGGTGCTGTTCGCCCTGTTCTTCCGCCCGGTCGGCTTCGACTACCGGTCCAAGATCGAGGATCCACGCTGGCGCAACGCCTGGGACTGGGGGCTGTTCGTCGCCGGCCTGGTGCCTGCGCTGATATTCGGCGTGGCGTTCGGCAACCTGCTGCAAGGCGTGCCCTTCCACCTGGATGACATGCTGCGGCCGCACTACCAGGGCACGCTGCTGTTCGCCCTGGTGCCGCTGCTGAACCCGTTCGCCCTGGTGGCCGGCCTGATCAGCCTGGCGATGCTGGCGCTGCACGGCGCGACCTGGCTGCAACTGCGCACCGAGCGGCCGCTGTCGGAACGCGCCCGGGCCGCGGCTCTGCGGCTGGGGCCGGTCATCACCCTGCTGTTCGCGCTGGCCGGGCTGTGGGTGGCGTTCGGCATGGACGGCTACCAGATCGTCTCGGGCCCGCCGCACGGCGCGCTGCCGGATCCGCTGGCCAAGGAAGTGGTGCTGCGGCACGGCGCCTGGCTGGCGATCTATCACCAGATCCCGAAGGCGATGGCGGTGCCGGCCCTGGGGCTGGCGATGCCGCTGCTGACGGCGCTGCTGGCCGCGGTGCGCCTGCCGGGGCTGGGGTTCATCACCAGCGCCCTGGGCATGACCGGCATCATCGGCACGGCGGGGCTGTCGATGTTCCCGTTCATCATGCCGTCCAGCACCGATCCCAACTCCAGCCTGACGGTGTGGGATGCGACATCGAGCCACCTGACGCTGACGGTGATGTTCTGGGCGGTGGTGATCTTCCTGCCATGCGTCCTGACCTACACCGTGTGGTGCTACGTCCGCATGTGGGGGAAGGTCACGGCGCAGGCGATCGCGGCGAACAGCCATACCGCTTACTGAAGGAGACGAACCATGTGGTATTTCAGTTGGATCCTCGGACTGACCGCCGCGCTGTCGATCGGGTTGATCAACGCGCTGTGGTATGAGGCGACGCGGGCCTTCAACCCCGGCGACTCGGACTGAGCGTTTGCGCCGTTGCGACCCACCGGCCGCAGCGGCGCAAAGCCATTATTGCACAGAAATTTCCAGTTTTTTGACTCAGCACGGACCGCACGAGACATGCTCCGGAACGCCCCCATCGGCGCTACAGCAAATCGCAGGCGGGTTGGGACAAGCCGACGGCCCGCCTTCATCGTCATGCCGGGCGCAGACCCGGCATCCACGCCTTTGGCTGATACCAGCACCGCGAGGCGGGGATGCCGGGCCTGCGCCCGGCATGACGGCCGAGGCGGGCCGCCCCTCTCCAAACGGTGTCCCAACCTGTCTGCCGTAGGGAGAACGACCGCGCCCGGTGCCCGGTCGTGGTAGCGCCTGTGCGGAACACCCCAGCGGCGGACGTCGCCGCAACCCCCGACAAGACCTTCCTGCGGACGCGCACGAAGCTGGCGCGCGGTGGGCTGACGCTCGCCATGCTCTGTTCCGCCGCCGGCGCCGGGCTGATGGTCGGACAGTATTTCCTGATCGCGCAGGTGCTGCGCGACGCGGTGATGCATGGCGCCGGGCTGCCGCAACTGATGCCGCGGCTCTGGCTGCTGCTGCCGATCATCGCCGCGCGGGCCGTCCTGCTGTGGGCTGGCGAGGCCACTTCCATCGGCGCCGGCGCGCGGGTGCGCCTGGCGGTGCGCGGCGAACTGGCGCGGCACCTGCTGGCGCTCGGACCCGTCGCGCTGGCCGGGGAGCGGACCGGCGCGCTGACCGTGGCGCTGATCGACAGCGTCGAGGCGCTGGACGCCTATGTCGCCCGCTACCTGCCGGCCCGCGCCGCCTCGGCGCTGGTGCCGCTGACCGTCGCGGTCGCGGTGCTGGCGGCTGACAAGCTGTCGGCGCTGATCCTGGTGCTGGCGGCGCCGCTGATCCCGGTGTTCATGGTGCTGATCGGCCGCGGGGCGGAGAAGCTGAACCAGGCGCAGTGGGCGCGGCTGGCCAGGCTGGCGGCGCACTTCCTGGAAGCGCTGCAGCTGCTGACGACGCTGAAGCTGTTCAACGCCAGCAAGCGCGAGGCCGAGACCATCGCGCGCGTGTCCGACGAATACCGTCAGGCGACGATGGCGGTGCTGCGCGTGGCGTTCCTGTCGTCGCTGGCGCTGGAGTTCTTCGCCACGGTGGGCGTCGCGCTGGTGGCGATCGCCGTCGGCTTCCGCCTGCTGTGGGGCGAGATCGGCTTTGGCGAGGGTCTGTTCGTGCTGCTGCTGGCGCCGGAATTCTTCCAGCCGCTGCGGGGCCTGGGCACGCAGTACCACGCCCGCATGGCGGCGGTCACCGCAGCCGAGCGCATCGCCGCACTGCTGGCGCGATCTTCGCTCCCCCTCGTCATGGCGGCCGAAGGGCCGCCATCCACGCATGGCGGTGCTGATACCAGCAGAAGGCGTGGATGGCGGCCCTTCGGCCGCCATGACGACAGGGGGTGCGACGCAGCTCCCGTCGCCGCACCGTCACTCGCGTTCGACCATGTCAGCCTTACCTACCCTGACAACCGCGTTGCTCTGACCGACGTCACCTTCCATCTGCCTCCCGGCCGCGTCACCGCACTGATCGGCCCGAGCGGCGCCGGCAAGAGCAGCATTGCCGCGCTGCTGCTGCGCTTCGTCGCCCCGACCGCCGGCACGATCCGGGTGGACGGCGAAGACCTGGCCACCATCGACCCCGCCACCTGGCGCCGGTGCGTCGCCTGGGTGCCCCAGCGGCCGCATCTGTTCCACGGGACCATCGCCGCCAACATCCGCCTGGGCGGCCCGGATGCCGACGATGCCCCGGTGGCCCGCGCCGCCGCGCTTGTCGGCGCCGACGCGTTCATCGCGAAGCTGCCCGCGGGCTATGGCCATATCATCGGCGAGCGCGGCGCCGGCCTGTCCGGCGGCCAGGCGCGGCTGGTCGCCCTGGCCCGTGCCGCCCTGCGCGACGCGCCGCTGCTGATCCTGGACGAACCGACCGCCAGCCTGGACGCGGAAACCGAGCACCTCGTGGCCCGGGCCGTGCGCCGCCTGGGCGAGGGCCGCACCGTGCTGATCATCGCCCACCGCCCCGAAGCCGTGCGCCATGCCGACGCGACCCTGCGCCTGCAGGCCGGCCGGGTCATGCAGGAGGCGACAGCGCCATGCGCCTGATGCTGCGCCTGCTGACGCTCAGCCGCCCCGCCGCCGGCTGGCTGGCGCTGGGCAGCCTCGCCGCGCTGGTGGCGCTTGTCGCCAATGTCGCGCTGCTGGCGGTGTCGGGCTGGTTCGTCACCGCCATGGGCGTTGCCGGCACCGCCGGGCGCAGCATGAACTACTTTACGCCGGCCAGCCTGATCCGTCTGTTCGCCATCCTGCGCACGCTCGGCCGCTACGCCGAGCGGGTGATCACCCACGAGGCCACCTTCCGCCTGATCGCCAGCCTGCGG
Organism: Rhodopila globiformis; assembly: GCF_002937115.1. Taxonomy (GTDB): domain Bacteria; phylum Pseudomonadota; class Alphaproteobacteria; order Acetobacterales; family Acetobacteraceae; genus Rhodopila; species Rhodopila globiformis. The sequence continues at coordinate 29,918 of NZ_NHRY01000260.1, forward strand.
GTGTGGCTGTTCCAGCGGATCGAGCCGCTGTCGCCCCCTGCGCTCGCCGCCTGGCGCAGCGGCGACCTGGGCGCGCGGCTGCGCACCGACCTCGACCGGCTGGAGACGGTGTACCTGCGCCTGATCTCGCCGCTGGCGGTGGCGCTGGTTGGTGGCGCGGTGCTGGTGGCCTGGCTGTCGCGCTATTCCGCGCCGCTTGCCTGGCTGGAGGCGGCGCTGCTGCTGCTCGCCGGGCTGCTCGGACCGCTTGCCGTGGCGCGGCTGTCCGCCCCGGCCGCGCGGCGGCAGGTGACGGAGGAGGCGCTGCTGAACGCCGCAACCGTGGACCTGGTACAGGGCATGCCGGACTGCCTCGCCTTCGGCGCCGAGGCGGCGCAACTGGCCGCGTTCGACGCGCACAGCCGCGCCCTGGTCCGCGCGCAGGTGCAGAACGGCCGCGCCGGCGCACTGGCACAGTCGCTGCTGATGCTGTGCGCGGCGCTGGCGCTGTGGGGCGCCATCGTCCTGGCGGTGCCGCTGCTGCGGACCGGCGCCATCGACGGCGCGGACCTGGTGATGCTGGCACTGGCCTGCCTGGGCGGGTTCGAGGCGGTGGCCTCGCTGCCCGGCGCGCTGCAGGGCCTGGGCGGTGTGCTGGAGTCTGCCCGCCGGATCTTCGCAATCGCCGACGCGGCGGCGTCCCCCGCACCGGGAGGGACGGCACGATCCAGGTCATCCGCGAAGGAAGGGATGGCACCATTCAAGCCACGCGCGTTTGAAGGGGACGCCCGATCCCAGTCGCCCGCGGCGGAAGGGGAAGCACAATCCGCATTGCGCGCGACCCGCGGCCCGGCAGCCTGCGACATCGCCGCCAGCGGCCTGACCTATACGTATCCGGGTGCGCCGGCTCCGGCCTTGCGTGACTTCGGCCTTACCCTCCGACAAGGCCAGCGCATCGCCATCACCGGCCCCATCGGCTGCGGCAAGAGCACGCTGATCCTGCTGCTGACCGGGCTGGTCGCGCCCGATGGCGGCAACGTCAGCCTCGGCGGCTGTCCCGCCGGCGACCTGGACGGCGAGACCCGGCGCGGCTGCTTCGCCGTCGCGCCGCAGGAGCCCGGGCTGTTCAGCGGCACCATCCGCTACGCCCTGCGCCTGGCTGACCGCGAGGCGGACGACGCGGCGCTGTGGCGGGCGCTGCGCACGGCGCAACTCGACCAGGAGGTGGCGGCGCTGCCGGACGGGCTGGACACCTGGATCGGCGAGGCCGGACTGACGCTGTCAGGCGGCCAGGCGAAGCGGCTGTCGGTGGCCCGCGCCTTGCTGCGCCCGGCGCCGGTGCTGATCCTGGACGAGCCGACCGAGGGCCTCGATGCGGCGGCGGCCGAGGCGCTGCTGCAGGCGGTGGTCGCCAATCTGGCCGGCCGCAGCCTGCTGCTGATCACCCACGGCAAGGCCGGGCTTGCGCTGATGGACGCAGTCGTGGCGGTCCCTGGCGCCCAGGCCAGCCCGCCGCAAACGGCTTGATCCAGAATAACCGCGCCGATTGTGGCACGGACACCGCAACCGTCATGGTCGCCACAGGGCCGCCATGACGCGGAGGAGCCGGTGCGCCGCCCCCGCGCCGGTATCAGCACTCCGCAGCGCTGATGCAGGCCAGCAGGTCGAGGTCGCAACGGAAGCGGTTCCCGGCCAGTTCCAGGATCGCGTGCTGCTTCTTCAGCTCGGCGATGGTACGGCTGGCATGTTCGGTGGTGATGGCGAGGATGGCGCCCAGCTCCTCGCGTGAGAACAGGGTCACCGTGCCGTCCGATGCCGCCAGCAGCAGCAGCAGGCGCGCCATGCGCTGCACCGCCTTGCCGCTGGACAGCTCGCTCAGCCAGCGGTCCGCCTGGTGCAGGGCATCGTGCCAGCGTTGCATCAGCTGCCCATGCAGCCGCGGCGTTTCATGCGACAGGCGGTCCACCACCTGTTTGGGAATGCGGCAGACCAGGCTGGGCTGCAAGGCGATGGCGGCATGCTCGTAGGGCACGCCGAGGGTTGCCTCCATGCCCGCGGTGGCGCCGGCCCACAGCAGGCGGACGATCCGCTGGGTGCCGTCGGGCAGGTACTGCACCAGCTTGACCAGGCCGTGCCGCAAGGTGAACAGCGCCGCGCCGGCATCGCCTGCGTGGTAAAGCGCGGTGCCCGGCTCGACCTGCATTTCCTCGAGCGGCAGATGGATCAGCCTGAAATCGTCTTCCGCGAGATCGGCGAACAGTGCCAGGGCGCGGATGCCGCAGGTCTGGCAGGAACGGCGTCCTGACCAGGCTGCCGAGACGTCATCCCCTCGCATGGCTGCGCCGCATACGCCAGATCTCCGAAACCCGTGCAACTTTGGCCCGTCGCCTCACGCTGATGCAAGGGTTCTCGGTACCTATTATAACGTGTAACGTCAGGTTCCGCAGCATGCACCGGTGGCGATCGCACGAACGGGTGCGCAGCCGAAGCCATTTGTTGCCAGGCAACCGCGCCGCTCACGCCCGTTCAGCCTGCCGCGGCAACCTCGGTCACCAGCCGTGCCGCCTCAGCGCCGCGGACCTTGGCGATGTCGTCCTGGTATTTCAGCAGCACGCCCAGCGTCTCATCCACGTCGCCGGCGGTCAGCTCGGTCTTGTTGAGGTAGGTCAGTGCCTGCGCCCAGTCGATTGTTTCCGCGACCCCGGGCAGCTTGAACAGTTCCTCGCGCCGCAGCCGCTGCACGAAGTCCACCACCTGGGCCGCGAGCTGCTCCGGCACGCCCGGCGCCTTGGTGGCCAGGATCGCCCGCTCGCGTGTGGCGTTGGGATAATCGACCCAGTGATACAGGCAGCGGCGGCGGATCGCGTCATGCACCTCCCGCGTGCGGTTGGAGGTCAGCACGACGACCGGGCGGACCTTCGCCCGCACCGTGCCGTATTCCGGCACGCTGATCTGGAAATCGGCGAGCAGTTCCAGCAGGAACGCCTCGAACGGCTCGTCGGCCCGGTCGAGCTCGTCGATCAGCAGCACGGCCGGCGGCAGGTCGGGATCGATGGCGGAGAGCAGCGGGCGCGATTGCAGGAACTCGCGGGCATAGATGTCGCGGCTGATCTCGCCGCGGTCGGTCTGGCCGGCCGCCTCGGCCAGGCGGATCGCCATCAGCTGGCGGGCATGGTCCCATTCATAGGCGGCGGCCGACAGGTCCATGCCATCATAACATTGCAGCCGCACCAGGCGGCGGTTCAGCCCGGCGGCGAGCACCTTGGCGATCTCGGTCTTGCCGGTACCGGGCTCGCCTTCCAGGAACAGCGGGCGCTGCATCGACAGCGCCAGGTGCACCGTCGTCGCCAGTTCCATGTCGGCGATGTAGCCGTGCTCCGCCAGGATCCTGGCGGTGTCGGCGACGGTTCTGGGCAATCCCGGCACTAGAGCATGCTTCCCAGCGCCAGCAGCAAGATCAAGGCATAGACGCCCAGTCCGACCCAGGCCACCAGCGGCAGGCCGAACGGCTCCTGCGGCAGCAGCGACCAGATCGAAATGGCGGCCGGGGAGGTTGCGGCAGCCTTGGCGACCGCCACCGGCTCGGCCATGCTGGCGGCGGCGGCGGCCTGCACGCCCCCGCCATGCGCGAGGGCAGCCTCGGGCGAGGCGGCCTCGGCCGCGGCAGCCTGCGACGCGGCGGCTTCCACGGCGGCCACGGTCTCGGGCAAGGAGTGCGGCGCACCGCCAACGGCGGGAGCCGCCTCAGCCTCCGCCGGCACGGGCTGAGCCGCGGCGGGCGACAGCGCCTCCACCTGTTTGCTGAAGCGCTCGAAGAACTGGTCCGCCATCTGCTTGGCCGTGGCGTCGATCAGCCGCCCGCCGAGCTGCGCCAGCTTGCCGCCGACCTGGGCGCTGACGGCGTAGTTCAGCACCGTGTCGGCGCCGTCATCGGTCAGGCCGACCGTGGCGCCGCCCTTGGCGAAGCCGGTGGCGCCGCCCTGTCCCTCGCCGTTGATGCGGTAGCCGTTCGGCGGGTCGATGTCCGTCAGGTGCACGGTGCCGTTGAAGCGGGCGGAGATCGGCCCGACCTTGACGGCCGCGGTGGCTTTCATCTCCTCGTCGTTCAGCTTTTCCAGGCTCTGGCAGCCGGGGATGCTGGCCTTCAGGATATCCGGGTTGTTGAGCGCTGCCCACACGGTTTGCCGAGGCGCGGGTATCCGCCGCTCTCCTGTCATTTCCATGCAAATATTACCTCTTGCTGCGTGCGGCGGACGTTACTGGCAGGGTCGTGGGCTGGCAACAGAGCCGCCGCGGGGCGCCTCTGGCGCTGCAAGGCACCAGCCGTGTCGTATATCAACGTGCCTCGTATCGGTTTGTTCCCGTCAGCCGGATGATCCGGGCCCTTGCCGACGGCTGTTTCTGCCGCCCGGAGCCCGAACAACGGCAAGAAATGCCGCCTGCACCTTGATAAATGATTGAATAACAAAAGCTTACGGTTGGCACAGGTCATGCTTCACGAGCTACGCTCAATTTCTCGCAGAGGAGACCAGCAGGTGTTAAGTTCAATTTCCGGACAAAACATGCCGTGGGTGCAGTATTTTACGCATCCCACGCAGTCCGCGTCGAATGCCAGCCAGAACGGTGGGACGGGTTCGACCGATACGGATGGTGACTCATCGGGTGCGGCCGGCGCCGTCGGTGGCGGCTTCGGAGCGAGGCTGTCCGATCAGATGGGGCTGGCGCTGCTGGGGCTCGCCGGTGGCAGCAGCGGGACCACGCAGGCCAGCGGGCAGAGCAGCGACGTCACGTCCACCGGCACGACGACCGCCTCGACGACCGCCGGCAGCGATCTGTCGAAGATCTTCGGCGACCTGGAGTCGCTGTTCGCCTCGTTCGCCGGCACGACCGCGTCTTCCGGCAGCAGCACCGCCACCTCGGGCAGCAGCAGCACCGGCAGCACGTCGTCGGCCAGCAACACCGGAACCAGCAGCACGATCGATCCCGCCAGCCAGCTGCTGCAGGACCTGCAGCAGTTCGCGACGGACATGGGCACGGCCAGCCTGTCGTCCGGCAGCACGACATCCGGGACACAAGCCCCGCCGCCCGGGCCGCCTCCAGGCGGGTCGCCGTGGGACAACGACATCGGCAACAGCGGAACGGTTGCGGCGGACGCGAGCGGAAATATTGGCGGATCGGGCACGGTGGCCGGCCATCACAGCGGCTTCTGGCAACAGTTCGTCCTGTCCGCCTATACGGCGGCCACAGGCGGCACGGCGGCGACGTCCGCAAGCAGCGTCAATGCGTGATGGCCGCGGGGCCTCGGTGCGCGGGGCTACCATGAAAATGCGGACCAGCAGGCGTCCTCGTCTCTCTATCGTCGTGGCCGGGCGTGTCCCGGCCATCTGCGCACAGGCGGCGGGGGGGTGGATGGCCGGGACACGCCCGGCCATGACGGAGGGGCAACGGACTTCTCGCCCATTTTCCGCCATCGCGGTGCCGGCGCGCCGGCTGGCTAACTCCGTGGGCCTCTCCCGTGGCTACGCCATGCGGGCACATGGACGCGCGGACTATGTGAAATTTCAGGAACCTGACGGCGAGGCTTCACATCTCTGCGTGTAACGAAGCCGAATTTAGCGTAACAACGACACGGTCAAGCTTGTTCGCGCCATCGGCGGTGCTTTATCCGGATGGTCCCTCGTGGACGGCATCGGACAGAGGATCAGGCCCCGCATGGATGAACGCGTTGACGACACGAAAGTCCGGACCGCACCCGATACCCAGACGCGGGCCACGCCGGTTACGCGTCGGCCGCGTACCGCGTACTGGATCCTGACTGCTCTGGCCGTCGCCGGACTTGCGGGTGGCGGCTGGTTCCTGTGGGCGCACCCGAAGACCGGGTCGGCCAGTCATACCGCGCCCGCACCCCACCGCCCCGTCGGCATGCCGCAGCCGGTCGGCTTTGCCACGGTCGATACCGGCGACGTGCGTGTCATCCTGAACGAGCTTGGGACAGTGACCTCGCTGGATACCGTGACGGTGCAGACCCAGATCAACGGGCAGTTGCAGCAAATCGGGTTCAAGGAAGGCCAGGTTGTCCACAAGGGCGACTTCCTGGCGCAGATCGATCCACGGCCGTACCAGGCGGCGCTGGAGCAGGCGCAGGGAACGCTGGCGCATGACCAGGGGCTTCTCGCGCAGGCGCAGTCGGACCTGAAGCGCTACGAGGCGCTCGGGAAGCGTGACTTCATCTCCCAGCAGCAGCTGGAGGACCAGAAGTTCCTGGTCCAGCAGTATACCGGCACGGTGCAGACCGACCAGGGAACGGTGGACAACGCGAAGGTGAACCTGGTGTACTGCCACATCACCTCGCCCATCGACGGCGTGGTCGGGCTGCGGTTGGTTGACCTGGGCAATTACGTGCAGACGTCGAGCACGACCGGGCTGGTGGTGATCACGCAGATGCAGCCGATCTCGGTGCTCTTCACCGTGCCCGAGGACAACCTGCCGGACATCATCCAGCGCGTGCGCGCCGGCGCCACGCTGAGCGTCGATGCGTATGACCGCAGCAACACGCGCCATCTGTCGACCGGACAGCTCGCCACGCTGGACAACGTGATCGACACCACGACGGGCACGCTGAAGCTGCGGGCCATCTTCGCCAACCCGGACGACATGCTGTATCCGAACCAGTTCGTCAACGCGCGGCTGCTGGTGGACACGATGCACAACACGGTGCGCGTGCCGGTCCCGGCGGTGCAGCGCGGCGAGCCCGGGACGTTCGTTTATGTGATCAATCCGGACAACACCGTCTCGGTACGGCCGATCAAGGTAGGGCCGGTCGATGAGGGGTATGAAGCCGTGCTGTCGGGACTGAAGCCCGGCGAGCGGGTGGTGACCGACGGCACCGACCGGCTACGCGATGGCGCCCGGGTGTCGCTGCCGGCGCAGAAGGGCGCGGCGGCGGACCGTGGCCAGACACCTGCGTCCGGGCAGCGGGCGCACCACCAGCAGCAGGCAGAATGAAGCCCTGGGCGCCAAGGCAACAGGGCATGGCACATGGTCGTCCCTGTCTCGGCGGAGGTTGGCAGAGCAGGGTCCTCGCCCCATCGTCATGGCCGGGCGTGTCCCGGCCATCCGCGCTTCGACGGCAGGGGGCGGATGGCCGGGACACGCCCGGCCATGACGGAGAGAGAACGGCCTGGCCCCCAGGTCCTTCTCCGCTCCGGCCTTTTCCTGATATGGATGGAGCCTTGCCCTCCGGCGGGCCGGAGACACGGCTTAACGTGCCGCTCATGACGCGAAGCAAGCCCGCATGAGCCCATCCCGCCCCTTCATCCTGCGGCCGGTCGCCACCACCCTGCTGATGGCGGCGATCCTGCTGGTGGGCATCGTCGCCTACCGCTTCCTGCCGATCTCCGCCCTGCCGGAGGTCGATTACCCGACCATCCAGGTGCAGACCTTCTACCCCGGCGCCAGCCCGGAGGTGATGACGTCATCGGTCACCTCGCCGCTGGAGGTGCAGTTCGGGCAGATGCCCAGCCTGAACCAGATGTTCTCCACCAGTTCGGCCGGCGCCTCGCTGATCACCTTGCAGTTCGGCCTGGACATCAGCCTGGACGTGGCTGAACAGGAGGTGCAGGCAGCCATCAACGCCGCCGGCAACCTGCTGCCCACCGATCTGCCGGCGCCGCCGATCTACGCCAAGGTCAACCCGGCGGATGCGCCGATTCTGACGCTGGCGCTGACCTCGAAGACCCTGCCGCTGACCCAGGTCGAGGACATGGCGAACACGCGTCTGGCGCAGAAAATCTCGCAACAACCGGGGGTTGGCCTGGTTTCGATCAGCGGTGGGCAACGGCCGGCGGTGCGGGTGCAGATCAATCCGCGGGCGCTGGCGGCCGCCGGGCTGAACATCGACGACCTGCGCACAACGCTCGGCAATGCCAACGTCAACACGCCGAAAGGCGGTTTCGACGGCCCGGCGCAGGCGACGACGATCAACGCCAACGACCAGATTTCCGATCCGCAGCAATACCTGAACCTGGTGATCGCCTGGCGCAACGGCGCGCCCGTCCGGTTGAAGGATGTGGCGACGGTGGTCAACGGCGCCGAGAACACCAAGCTGGGCGCCTGGGCCAATACCACGCCGGCGATCATCCTGAACGTGCAGCGCCAGCCGGGCGCCAACGTCATCCAGGTCGTCGATACCATCAAGAAGCTGCTGCCGCGTCTTCAGACGTCGCTGCCGTCCGCGGTGGATGTCGCGGTGCTGACCGACCGGACGCAGACGATCCGCGCCTCGGTCGCGGACGTGGAGTTCGAGCTGTTCCTCGCCGTCGCGCTGGTGGTGCTGGTGATCTTCCTGTTCCTGCGCAACCTGCCGGCGACGGTGATCCCCAGCCTGTCGGTGCCGCTGTCGCTGGTGGGCACGCTGGCGATCATGTACCTGCTCGGGTTCAGCCTGGATAACCTGTCGCTGATGGCGCTGACCATCTCCACCGGGTTCGTCGTGGACGATGCGATCGTCATGATCGAGAACATCGCCCGCTTCGTGGAGGCCGGCGCCTCCCCCCTCGCCGCCGCGCTGAAGGGCAGCGAGCAGATCGGCTTCACCATCATCTCGTTGACCGTGTCGCTGATCGCAGTGCTGATCCCGCTGCTGTTCATGGGCGACGTAGTCGGGCGGCTGTTCCATGAGTTCGCCATCACCCTGTCGGTGACGATCGTGATCTCGGCGGTGGTGTCGCTGACGCTGGTGCCGATGATGTGCGCGCGGCTGGTCCGCCACCGGCCGGACGCCGAGCGCAACCGCTTCGACCTGGCGGCCGAGCACGGCTTCAACTGGATCATCGGCCGCTACGACCGCGCTTTGACTATCGTGCTGAACCACCAGCCGCTGACGCTGCTGGTCGCGGCTCTGACGTTGGCTGTGACGGTGTGGCTGTATATTCTTGTGCCCAAAGGATTCTTCCCGGTGCAGGACACCGGGGTGCTGCAAGGCATCTCGGTGGCGTCGCAGAGCGTCTCCTTTGGCGCGATGGCGCAGCACCAGCAGGCGCTGGCGGCGGCGATTCTGAAGGATCCGGACGTTGTCAGCCTGAGTTCCTTTATCGGCGTGGACGGCAGCAACACCACGCTGAACACCGGGCGGTTCCTGATCAACCTGAAGCCGAAGGATGAACGCAGCCTGGATGCGAGCGCCGTCGCCCGGCGCCTGCAACGGGAAACCGCCAACGTGCCGGGCGTGACGCTGTACCTGCAGCCGGTGCAGGACCTGACGATCGACGCCTCGGTCAGCCGCACGCAGTACCAGTTCGTGCTGGAGAACCCGAACCTTTCGGCGTTCAACGAATGGGTGCCGAAGCTGATGGCGCGGCTGGAGACCCTGCCGGAACTGTCCAATGTCGCGAGCGACCTACAGCAGCAGGGGCTGACGGTGAATCTGGTGATCGACCGGACGACGGCGGGACGCTTCGGCATCACGCCAGCCACGGTCGATAACGCGCTGTATGACCTGTTCGGGCAGCGCATCGTCTCCACCATCTACACGCAGTCGAACCAGTACCGCGTGATCATGGAGGCGGACCCGGCGTTGCAGCACTCGCTGGCTTCACTGTCGGCGATCTACCTGCCGTCCTCACTGTCCACCACCGGGCAGGTGCCGCTGAGCGCGATCGTCAGCGTGGTGCAGAAACCGGGACCGTTGCAGATCAGCCACCTGGCGCAGTTTCCCGCGACGACGATTTCGTTCGACGTGCCGCCGGGATCGTCGCTCGGCGCGGCCGTGGCGGCGATCCGCCAGGCCGAGACGGATATCGGCCTGCCGGAGAGCTTCGTCACCGCCTTCCAGGGCGCGGCCGCGGCGCTGGAGTCGTCGCTGTCGAACGAACTGCTGCTGGTGCTGGCGGCGATCGTGACGGTGTACATCGTGCTGGGGGTGCTGTATGAGAGCTTCATCCACCCGATCACGATCCTGTCCACGTTACCCTCGGCCGGCGCCGGCGCGCTGGTGGCGCTGCTGATCGCCGGCGGCACCATCGACGTCATCTCGATCATCGGCATCATCCTGCTGATCGGCATCGTGAAGAAGAACGCGATCATGATGATCGACTTCGCGCTGGAGGCGGAGCGTGAAGACGGCAAGTCGCCGCGCGAGGCGATCCACCAGGCCTGCCTGCTGCGCTTCCGGCCGATTTTGATGACGACGATGGCGGCGCTGCTGGGCGCGCTGCCGCTGATGCTGGGCACCGGCACGGGGTCGGAACTGCGGCATCCGCTGGGCATCGCGATCGTCGGCGGGCTGATCGTCAGCCAGGTGCTGACGCTGTTCACCACGCCGGTGATCTACCTGATGTTCGATCGGCTGGCCTGGCGGCTGAGCGGCAAGTCACTGGCCGGCGGCGGGGCGGCGGTGTGATGGGGGTCATCGTCCCGGCAGGCCCCATCGTCATGGCCGGGTGTGTCCCATGCTTATCAGGACAGGGCGTCCGGCGGAGCAAGGTCGTCTCCCTCACCGTCATGGCCGGGCGTGTCCCTACGGGATGCACACATCTCGGAAACGGTCCGCCGCTGCGTTTCCCTTTCGTCATGGCCCGGCTTGTCCGGGCCACCTATTCCAGCACGTGTGCCGCGACAGGTGGCCCGGACAAGCCGGGCCATGACGATGGGGGAACGCTCTCGGCGCCCAGGCAAGCACTTGATTTTACGGTCATTTCCGACTCGTTTCCAGGATGTGTGCATTGCGTAGGGCGTGTCCCGGCCATCTGCGCTGCAACGGCGGGAAACGGATGGCCGGGACACGCCCGGCCATGACGAAGGGGGCGGCGGCCATGACGGAGGGAGAACGGCCATGACCGAGGGAGAGCGGCCATGAACATCTCCGCCCCGTTCATCGCCCGGCCCGTCGCCACGACCCTGCTGACCATCGGCATCGCCCTGGCCGGCATCTTCGCCTTCTTCAAGCTGCCGGTCGCGCCACTGCCGCAGGTGGACTTCCCGACCATCATGGTGATGGCGCAGTTGCCCGGCGCCAGCCCGGAGACCGTCGCCACCAGCGTCGCCAGCCCGCTGGAGCGGCATCTTGGCCAGATCGCCGACGTTACCGAGATGACCTCGGTCAGCGCCACCGGCCAGGCGCAGATCGTGCTCCAGTTCGGATTGAACCGCGACATCAACGGCGCGGCACGCGACGTCCAGGCGGCGATCAATGCCGCCCGGGCGGACCTGCCCAGCAGCCTGCGCACCAACCCGACCTATCGCAAGGTCAATCCGGCCGACGCGCCGGTGCTGATCCTGGCGCTGACGTCCAAGACCATGACGCGCGGGCAGATGTACGACGCAGCCGCCAACGTGCTGTCGCAGAAGATGTCGCAGATCAACGGCATCGGCCAGGTGATCATCGGCGGCTCCGCCCTGCCGGCGGTCCGGGTGGAGCTGAACCCGAACGCTCTGTATAAGTACGGCATCGGGCTGGAGGACGTCCGCGCCGCCCTGGCCTCGGCCAACGCCAACAGCCCCAAGGGCGCCATCGAGGCCGACGGCCGGCACTACCAGCTCTACACCAACGACCAGGCTACCAAGGCGGCCGACTACCTGCCGCTGGTCATTGCCTACCGCAACGGCGCGCCGGTGCGCCTGTCCGACGTGGCCGAGGTGGACGACTCGGTCGAGAACCTGCGCAACGCCGGCCTGTCGCAGGGCCGGCCCGCGGTGCTGATCATCCTGTTCCGCCAGCCCGGCGCCAACATCATCAGCACGGTGGACAGCGTGAAGGCGGCGATCCCGCAACTGAAGGCGGCGCTGCCGGCCGCCATGAACCTGGACATCGTCAACGACCGCACCACGTCGATCCGCGCCAGCCTGTACGACACCGAGCGGACCCTGCTGATCGCGGTTGGGCTGGTCACAATGGTCGTGTTCCTGTTCCTGCGCAGCGTGCGGGCGACGATCATCCCCGCCATCGTCGTGCCGGTGTCGCTCATCGGCACGTTCGGCACGATGTACCTGCTCGACTACAGCCTGGACAACCTGTCGCTGATGGCGCTGACCGTCTCGACCGGCTTCGTCGTCGATGACGCCATCGTGGTGCTGGAGAACATCTCGCGCCACATCGAGGACGGCATGCCGCGCCGCCAGGCGGCTCTGCGCGGCGCGAGAGAAGTCGGCTTCACCGTTGTTTCCATGACTCTTTCCCTGGTCGCGGTGTTCCTGCCAATCCTGCTGATGGGCGGGATTGTCGGGCGGCTGTTCCGCGAGTTCGCGATGACCCTGTCGCTGGCGATCATGGTGTCGCTGGCGATCTCGCTGACCACCACGCCGATGATGTGCGCTCTGCTGCTGAAGCCGGCCAACCGGCAGGGGCCGAAGAAGCGGACGCTGTTCGAGCGGGCGCAGGCGGTCTATGGCCGGACCCTGGCCTGGGCGCTGCGCCACCCGGCGCTGGTGATGCTGGTGCTGCTGGCCGCCGTCGGCCTGAACGTCGCGTTGTACGTCATTGTGCCGAAAGGATTCTTCCCGGACCAGGACAACGGCGCGCTGATCGGCCGGCTGCAGGCGGACCAGAGCACCTCGTTCCAGGCGATGAAGGTCAAGCTGGCCGAGATGTCGCGCATCGTGCAGCATGATCCGGCGGTGCAGAGCGTCGTTGGATTCACCGGCACCGGTGGCGGCGGCAGCGCCAACCAGACCAACACCGGCTCGGTGTTCGTCGCGCTGAAGCCGATGGGCGAGCGCGACAGCATGACCGCGGTCACCAGCCGCCTGCGCCGCAAGCTCGCCGCGGTGCCGGGGGCGCACCTGTTCCTGATCCCGATCCAGACCCTCCGCGTCGGCGCGCATTCGACCAACGCCGCGTATCAGTACACGCTGGAGGCCGACAGCGCGCAGGAGCTGTACGCCTGGGCGCCGAAGCTGGTGACGGCGCTGGAGCACGATCCGATCCTGCGCGACGTCAACTCCGACCAGCAGCAGAAGGGCCTGGAGACCGACGTGGTGATCGACCGGGCCAGCGCCGCGCGGCTGAACATCAACGTCAGCCAGATCGACAACACGCTGTACGACGCCTTCGGCCAGCGGCAGGTGTCGACGATCTACAAGGCGCAGAACCAGTACCACGTGATCATGGAGGTCGCGCCCCGCTACTGGCAGAGCCCGGAGACGCTGCGGGACGTCTATGTCAGCACCTCCGGCGGCAATGCCAGCGGCACGCAGGTGACCAATGCCGTGGTGGGCACCGTCGCGGCCTCGACCAAGACGGCCGCGGCCAAAAGTACGACCACGGGTGCTGTCACGGCGGCGAGCGTCGCCCTCAGTTCAGCGCGCAACGCGTCGAGCAATGCGCTGGCGAACACCGGCAAGGGCAGCGCGTCCTCGGGCGCCGCGGTCAGCACCGCGCAGGAGACGATGGTCCCGCTTGCCGCCGTTACCTCGTACGGGCCCGGCAATACGCCGCTGGCGGTGAACCACAAGGGGCCGTTCGTCGCCACCACGATCTCGTTCAACGTGGCCCCCGGCGCCTCGCTGAGCGAAGCGGCTGCGGCGGTCGAGCAGGCGATTCGGCAAATCCACATGCCGGCCTCGATCCACGGCGGGTTCCAGGGCACGGCACAGACGTTCCAGGAGTCGCTCAGCACCATGCCGCTGCTGCTGCTGTCGGCGCTGGGCGCGATCTACATCGTGCTGGGGGTGCTGTACGAGAGCTACGTCCACCCGGTGACGATCCTGTCCACCCTGCCCTCGGCCGGCATCGGCGCGATCCTGGCGCTGATGCTGTGCCAAACCGAGTTCAGCCTGATCGCTGCCATCGGCATCATCCTGCTGATCGGCATCGTCAAGAAGAACGCCATCCTGATGATCGACTTCGCCCTGGAAGCCGAGCGCACGCTGGGCCAGGAGCCGCGGGAGGCGATCTTCGAGGCGTGCCTGATGCGCTTCCGCCCGATCATGATGACCACCAGCGCGGCGATGCTGGGCGCCCTGCCGCTGGCGCTCAGCTTCGGCGACGGCGGCGAGTTGCGCCGGCCGCTGGGCATTTCCATCCTGGGCGGGCTGGCGCTGAGCCAGGTGCTGACGCTCTACACCACGCCGGTGGTGTACCTGTACCTCGACCGCTTCCGCCTGGCCGCCAAGCGCCTGTGGCGGCGGGCCTTCCCGGAGTTGGAGGTGCCCGAGGCGGCCGAGTGAGGCGTCGGGGGCAACAGGACCGGCTGAAAGCCCCCTCGGACCGGAAGGCAATAGCACCCGGGCCTGTAGTCCGGCAGAAGACCCGCTGAAAGTGCAAGCAATCTTAGTGACTTAGTGTCCTCGTGTTAGATCATCAGAACGAGCAGCACGAACCTGTCCGGGATCGCACCGCCCCTGGCACACGTCGGTGCCGTGCTCACCGTTGGCTTTAACACTAAGACACTAAGCCAATAAGATTACTGCGATTTTTCGACTTCAAGGGCACTGGCAATCTGCCGGCTAGAGCGTTTTCAGCCTGACTGGAAACGCTCCAGCTCATAATTTCACGAGCAATTTCATCGGCCTGAAATCGCTCCGCGATTTCCAGTCAGGCCGATATTGCTCTAGCGTTGCGTCTCCCACATGATGGGCAGCCGGTGCAGCAGGTCGAGCGCGTTCGGGGTCGCCTCGCCGAGCGCCGTGTTGTCGAAGATGCACCAGTCCTCCCGGTCAGGCACCGCCGTCTCCTGCATCTGCCGGGCGACGGCGGCGACGGCATCGGGCCCGTATGCCGAATGATACATCTGCGGCGAGCCGTGCAGGCGGCGATAGATCAGCCCGGGCCAGCCGCCGGGCATGACTGCCCGCGGCACCGGGGGCGGGTCCGCTGCGGCACGAGCGACCTGAACGTCCGAGAGCAGCGCATCCACGGCATCGGTGAACCAGGATGCATGGCGCGGCTCGCAGACCACGAGGCCGCCGAACCGGGCGCGCAGGCTGCCGAAGAAGCCGGCCGCGACGGTCGAGTCGAAGCCCAGGCTCGGCGGCAGTTGCACCAGCAGTGGGCCAAGCGCACCGCCCAGCGCCTGTGCTTCCTCCAGAAACCGGCCGAGCGCTTCCTCGATCCCGACGAGCCTGCGGATATGGGTGATCTCACGCGGCAGCTTGACCGCGAAGCGGAATCCGGGCGGGACGCTGGCCGCCCAGCGGGCATAGGTGGCCGGCTTGTGCGGACGGTAGAAGGACGTGTCGATCTCGACCGCCGGCAGGACGCGGGCGTAGCGCTGCAGATACGTGCCCTCGCCGCCAAAGGCCGAGGCACAGGTCTTCGGAATGCTCCATCCAGCGGTGCCAATCCGGAAGGTCGGGGTTGTCGGCGTGTTGACCTCCAGCCTGGGCATGCGGGTATGGGCGATAGCGTGATCTTGCCCAGGTCCGGGACCGCTTTCCAGTCGCCCAACGGCATCCCGCATCGGAAAATTGCTGCGCAGCCCTCACTATAGAAGGTGTGTCCTACGTCCGCCGTGACAAGTGCCACTACTCTCCGGCGGGCGCCCGCGGCGCGCCCCGCGGCTTGCCGTCAGCCCGGCCGACGGGCGGTTTCCAGCCACGGCGTTGCCGGGCGGTCCAGGCGTATTTCGGATCGCCTTCCAGAAGGTCCACATGGTCCGACAGCCGGTGCCGCTCCAGCCAGCCGAGCGCGGCCTCCAGCTCGGCGATCGTCATCTCGGCGCGGCTGCGGTTGCCCATCACCCGCTTCAGCACGGCATTATAGCTGTGGTACAGCCCGGGACCGCGCGGCGCCTGGCGGGCGATCTCGTCCTCGACCGCCTGCGTCGCCACCATCTCGCCCACCCGCGCCCGCAGGCGGCGCTCGATCACGGAGGGCGGGTCGAGCAGTTCCCCCTGCGGCGCCTCGTTCTCCGGGCGGCGCATCGCCAGGTCGGGGCCGGGCTTCAGCAGGGCGTAGCGCAGCGCCAGGGCGTTGCTTTCCAGCGGCACGATGCCTCCCTTGTCGTCGTCATCCTCATCTGCCTGCGCGGCCAGCTGTTCCTTCAGCCACAGCGGCAGGGTGCGCTGCTTCTTCGGCTTAGGCGGCTTGGCCAGCGTCCCCTGCTCGGTTTCCAGCCGATGGCGGAACTTCGCGAACAGCGGATCGTCCGGGTGATACACCAGGGCGCGCTGCCCGGCGTAGTCGCCCGCGCGCGGATCAATGCGGGTGGCGCGCGCCACCATCTGCTCCAGCCACGGACGGCTGCGGATATGCGTCAGCGCCGCGACCACCGCGACCTCGGGCGCGTCGAGCCCTTCATACGCCATCGCCACCGTCACCAGGATCGCCGGTTCCGGCTGCAGGCGGAAGCTGGCCAGCACCTCGTGCGCGTCGGCCTCGCTGGAGGTCGCCATCCGGACGGTAGCGGTCTGCGCCTGCGGCACCCAGCTTCGCAGCAGGTCCAGGTAGCGCCGCGCCACGCTCTGGTCGGGCGCGACCACCAGCAGCTTGCCCAGGCCCCGGGCCGCGGCGTCGGCGGGCAGGCCGCGCTCGCGCCGCCGCCGCGCGCGCAGGTCGCGCGTGGCGAGGAAGGCGTGGCGCAGCAGGTCCTCGGCGAAGCCGGTGCGCAGGGCGGTGAACAGGGCGGGTCGCGTCGTCTCCACCGGCCAGTGGTTGAACAGCCGGTGCGGGCCGCAGGCTTGGCCGTCCTCGTCCAGCCATTTCGCCTCGCCATCCAGCGCGCCGAACACCACCGGCAGCACGGCGCGGTCCGCCAGCGCCTGGGCGCGGCTGTAGCCGACGACCGCCCAGCCGGGTGCCGCCAGATCGACCTCCTGCATGGTGGCGCGCGGTCCCCGGCGGTACGGCAGCCACAGGATGCCGCGCCCGTCCGCCCGCTCCAGTGTGCCGGACAGCAGCAGGCGCAGGCGTGCCGCCTCCAGCAGCGGCACGATGGCGCGGCTCCAGCCCGAGGCCTCGTCGTCGCCCGGCGCCACGCCGGTGACGTCGGTCAGCGCCGGCAGGTGGTGGATTTCATCGACCACCAGCAGATAGCGGTGCCGGCGGAACTCCTGCAGATGCAGGCCCGGGGCGGCGGCGATGCCCTGGTAGGTGGTGATGTAGCCCGACAGGCCGCGGCACAGGTCGTTGCCGTTGTCGGCGGCGCGCACCGAGACCGCATGGTTCAGCAGTGCCCGCCACTCGGCGTCGGCGAACGCCTCCTCGGCCTGCAGGCGCAGGCTGTCGCGCGGCACCACCCAGCAGACGCGATCGGCCACGCCGGCAGCGATCAACCGCGCCGCGGCGATCACCGGCAACAGCGACTTGCCCCCGCCCGGGGTGACCGCGGCGAGGATGTTGGTGACGTCGGCGGCCTCGCCCGCCGCGATCGCGTTGACGATCGCCGCGACCTGCGCCTGATGCCGTCGAAGGGAACGCGGCGATGGGGACAGCCAGCATGCTCCAGGGTTGCAGGAGCCCCATTTGAGTCAGCCGAGTCGCAAAGGGAATCCCCTTGTTTTTCAGCCCCCAAGATGTTCGTTTTGATCAGTTTTCGTACTTCGCCGGAATCGCGGCGAATGTGGGGAATCCTGTGGGTAGCCTGTGGATAAAATCCGCGGCCGGAACATGTTTTCGCGATTCGTTCATGGACTTTTGTTCTTGGACCCCGCCCGGTCCGGAGCAAGCGTAGCGCCATGCCACAGCGCAGACCGAAACGTCCGCCCAAGCCAATCCCGATCGCACGCAGGGAGTTCGGCCTGCTGGCGCGGGGCATGCGGCGCTTCGACCTGCGTGATCCTTATCGCCTCGCGATCAGCAGCCCCTGGCCAGCGTTCGTGGCGGCGATGCTGGCATGCTGGCTGACGCTCAACCTGGGTTTCGCGCTGGTATATGTGCTGAGCCCCGGCGACATCGGCAACGCGCGGCCCGGTTCCTTCAGCGATGCGTTCTTCTTCAGCGTCGAGACCCTGGCGACCGTCGGCTATGGCGCCATGGCGCCGGCGACGCTGTACGGGCACATCGTCTCGACGTCCGAGATCGTCGTCGGCATGGCGTTCACCGCCATCCTGACCGGCCTGCTGTTCGTGCGGTTTTCCCGCGCCCGGGCGAACATCCTGTTCGCCGACGACGCGGTGGTCCGCACCAAGGACCGCCACCCGGCGCTGATGCTGCGCCTCGCCTGCGGCCAGAGGATCCCGCTGAGCAAAGTGGAGGCGCGGCTGCTCGTGGTGCTGACCGGACGCGACCCCGACGGGACAGCGGGACGGCACCTGTATGACCTGGCGTTGCAGCAGTCGAGCCTGACGGTGCTGGCGACGCTGTGGACCCTGGTGCATGTGATCGACGAAACCAGCCCGCTGCACGGCCTCGATGCCAACGCCCTGACGCGGGCTGACGCCCGGCTGTTCCTGGGGGTCGAGGCGCGCGACCACATGCTGGCGACCACGGTGTACGCCCTCAAGGATTATCCCGTGCCGCGGATACGCTTCGGCATGCACTTTGCCACGGCGGTCGCGCTGGATGAGGCCGGATGCAACGTGTTCGACCTGTCCCGCCTCAGCCTGCTGGAGCCGGATGACGGTCCGCCGGCAGGATGATCGCGGCCCTTGTCGCTTTTCTGCCACAGAGCAGTACAAGTGCGCCGGGTTTGATCTGCGTCAACCCTGTTCGCACCACAAAATAGTTTCTCCCCCCGGCTGCGGATGTAGCAGTTTCATTTGAAACGGTATCGCCGCCGAAGTGCGAGGAGAGACCATGAGACACCTGTTGTTTGCCACGACCATGCTTAGTGCGGTCGCGTGCGGTTCGGCGGCGTTCGCCCAAAGCCCGCTGGATCTCAACCAGCCCCTGGTCGGCAAGCAGGCCGGCACCTTCATGATCCGCCTGCGCGCCATCGGCGTGATCCCCGAGGACAACTCGAGCAGCATCAACGGCTTCCCCGGCGCCCGGGTCAACGTCACCGACCAGGCCGCGCCGGAGGTGGATTTCTCCTACTTCCTGACAGACAATATCGCGTTTGAACTTATCGCGGCGAGCACGCGGCACGAACTGTCCGCCACAATTCCCAATCCGCCGCTCGGCAAGGTCGATGTCGGCTCCGCCTGGGTGCTGCCGCCGACCCTGACGGTGCAGTACCACTTCATGCCGCATTCGGCGTTCAGCCCGTATATCGGCGCCGGCGTGACCGTGGCGTTCTTCTATGGCACCAGCCCGGCCGGCGGCGCCGTCACTCACTTCAGCGTCGGCAACAACGTCGGCCCGGCGATCCAGGCCGGTTTCGACTACAACCTCACGGGCCACTGGTTCTTCAACTTCGACGTCAAGCAGATCTTCCTGAACGCCGATGCGCATGTCGACGCATTGGGCACGACGCTGCATGCGCACACCGCACTGGATCCGCTGGTCGTCGGCACCGGTATCGGCTACCGCTTCTGACCCAGTTGCCGTTCACGCCACGCGCTGCCAGGCCAAAGCCAGCAGCAGCGTGGCGTTGAGCGCCATCAGCACCGGGCCGGCGACCGCGACTCCACGCTGGAACCGCCGCCCGGCCGCGTGGCCGGCAATGCCGACCACCATCAGGCTCGGCGCGGTGCCCAGCCCGAAGGCCACCATCGCCCCCGCGCCCAGCGCCGGCTGTCCGGACGCCGCCGCGGCGGCGAGCGCGGCGTACAGAAATCCGCACGGCAGGAAGCCCAGCGCGAGTCCCAGCAGGAATTCCCCCGCCGCGGTGCCGCGCGGGATCGCCCGGGTGACGCGGGCCAGCAGGCGGCCCCAGGCCGGCGGCACGTGGTCGAGTCGCGCCCAGGCCGGCAGGATTCGCTTCGCCGCCAGGGTCAGGAACAACAGTGCCGCCAGCACCAGCAACACCGCCGACAGGTGCGCGAACCACGCCGAGCGTACGGCGACGGCGGCCGAACCGGACACCAGCGCGCCAAGTCCGGCATATGTGATCAGCCGCCCCAGGTGATACGGCAGCAGCAGGCCGCTGCCAACCCGGCGCCACTCGCAAAGTTGTGTATGTGACAGCCGCGCCATGCGCTCGGACACCTGGCCCAGGACGAACGCCCCGCACATCGGCGCGCAATGCACCAAACTGCCCGCCACGCCTGCCAGGAACAGCCCGGCCAGCAGACCGCCCCGTACCGCTGTGTCCGGCGTGCACAACCCTGTCAAAAAATAGAGATTTTGCATAAGGATCAATGCTATACCTTACTAAGCTGTACGACGTTGACATGAATCAATGTTAAGGACGCCGCGGCACAGCAATTTGCCTGCCACGCAGCCTGGAGAGAGGTGCCTATGGAGAGTGTTGCAAACGTGCTTGTCGGCGTGATGGTAGCGGGGTTCGGCATCGTCGGACTGTTCCTCGTGGCTGGTGCGGCTGACAGCGAGATGTTCATATTCGGACTCGGCCTCGCCGTGTTCGCGGTTGCCTTCAATTTCGGCCTGGTGAAGCGTCACTTCGACAAGCGGGACGCGACACGCGGCGCAGCACGGGAAGCCACCCATGTCTGACCACGCCCTGGCCGAGAGGCCAGTCATCTACAACGACGACGTGGTGAAGAAATTCGTCATCGCGTCGATCTTCTGGGCCATCGTCGCATTCCTGGTAGGCGTCTACATCGCCTCGGAACTGTCCTGGCCCGCGCTCAATCTTGGCCTGCCGTTCACCAACTTCGGTCGCCTGCGGCCTGTGCATACATCCGCAGCTATCTTTGCCTTCGGCGGCTCGGCCCTGCTCGGCACGTCGTTCTATGTGGTGCAGCGCACCTGCCGCGCGCGCCTGTGGGGTGGCGAGGCGCTGGCCAACTTCGTGTTCTGGGGCTACCAGTTCTTCATCGTCATGGCGGCGCTGAGCTACGTCATGGGGTTCAGCCAGAGCCGCGAATACGCCGAGCCGGAATGGCATCTCGACATCTGGCTGACGATCGTCTGGGTGTGCTACCTGCTGATCTTCATGGGCACGCTGATGAAGCGGCAGGAACCGCACATCTACGTCGCCAACTGGTTCTACCTGGCGTTCATCGTCACCATCGCCATGTTGCACATCGTGAACAACCTGGCGCTGCCGATCTCGATGTACTCGGCCAAGAGCTACAGCTACTTCTCGGGCGTGCAGGACGCGCTGGTACAGTGGTGGTACGGGCACAACGCCGTCGGGTTCTTCCTGACCGCGGGCTTCCTGGGGATGATGTACTACTTCATTCCGAAGGCGGCGGGCCGGCCGGTTTACTCCTACCGGCTGTCGATCGTGCACTTCTGGACCCTGATCTTCATGTACATCTGGGCCGGGCCGCACCACCTGCACTGGACCTCCCTGCCCGACTGGACGCAGACGCTGGGCATGGCGTTCTCCATCATGCTGTGGATGCCGTCCTGGGGTGGCATGATCAACGGCCTGATGACGCTGTCGGGCGCCTGGGACAAGCTGCGCACCGATCCGGGCCTGCGCTTCTCGGTCACCGCCGTGGGCTTCTATGGCATGTCCACCTTCGAAGGGCCGGTGATGTCGGTGCGTGAGGTCAACGCGCTGTCGCACTACACCGACTGGACCATCGGCCACGTGCACTCTGGCGCGCTGGGCTGGGTCGCCTTCATCACCTTCGGCGCGCTGTACTACCTGGTGCCGGCGCTGTGGCACAAGGAACTGTACTCCAAGCGGCTGGCGTCGTGGCACTACTGGATCGCCACCCTGGGCATCGTCTTCTACATCGTCTCGATGTGGGTCGCCGGCATCATGGAAGGCCTGATGTGGCGGGCGTACGACAAGTTCGGCTTCCTGCAGTACTCGTTCGTCGAGTCGGTCGTCGCCGTCCATCCGTTCATGGTGCTGCGCATGATCGGTGGCGTGATGTTCCTCATCGGCGGCCTGATCATGGCCTACAACCTGAGACGTACCGTCACCAGCCCGACGATCGAGGCCCCGACGCTCGACACCTCGATGGGCGGCCTGGCCGTGGCGGGGGAATAAGACAATGCAACTACCTATTCGCCACGAATGGTTCGAAAAGAACGCCGTCTTCCTGCTGATGGGGGCGCTGCTGACCGTCGCCATCGGCGGGCTCGTCGAGATCGTGCCGCTGTTCACGATCGAGACGACGGTGGAGCACGTGCAGGGCATGCGGCCATACTCGCCGCTGGAACTGCGCGGGCGCGACATCTATGTGCGGGAGGGCTGCTACCTGTGCCACAGCCAGCAGATCCGCACCCTGCGCGACGAGGTCGAGCGCTACGGCCACTACTCGATCGCCGCCGAGAGCATGTATGATCATCCGTTCCAGTGGGGCTCGAAGCGCATCGGCCCCGACCTGGCGCGCGTTGGCGGCAAGTACTCCAACGACTGGCATTACGCCCATCTGCGGAACGCGCAGTCGATGGTGCCGGAATCGCTGATGCCGCACTACGCCTTCCTGGAGCAGACGCCGCTGGAACTGGACGACCTCCAGGAGCGCATGCGGACCCTGCGCGAGCTGGGCGTGCCCTATACCGATGACGACATCGCCCACGCCAAGGAGGACCTGTTGGCCCAGGCCGATCCCAGGTCGGACAACAAGGCGCTGCTGAAGCGGTATCCGAAGGCGGTTGAAGCATCCGGCAGCGGGCACGTGGTTACCGAGGCCGACGCGCTGGTGGCCTACCTGCAGATGCTCGGCACGTTGGTGAACTTCGCCGACACCAACACCGAGAGGCTGCAGCAATGAGCATCCTCCAGTGGCTCGGACACTATTCGGTTGTGCCTATGACGCTGGTGTTCGTGCTGATCGTCGCCGCCACCTACTGGCCAAGCCGCAAGCGCAAGGTCGAGGAGCAGGGCAAAATTCCGTTCAAGGATGACGTGTAGTGCCTACCAAGATCGAAAAGGATTCCGTCTCCGGCCGCGACACGACCGGCCATGAGTGGGATGGGATCAAGGAACTGGATACGCCGCTGCCGAAGTGGTGGATCTATACCTTCTACTCGAGCATCGCCGTCGCGTTCGTGTTGTTCCTGCTGTATCCCTCGATCCCGTATGGGCCGGGATACTGGCACGGGCTGCTGGGCTACTCGCCGCGCAAGGCGGTCGATGCCGAGGTGGCCAAGCTCCAGGCTGAACGCAAGGTGTCGATGGACAAGATCGCCACCCTGTCGTTCGACCAGATCAAGGCCGATCCGGCGCTGCTGGAGGTGGCGCTGACCAAGGGCAAGATCACCTTCGAGGAGAACTGCCAGGCCTGTCACGGCGCGGGCGGCTCTGGCCATCCGGGCTTTCCGGCCCTGGCCGCGGGCTCCTGGCTGTGGGGCGGCAAGCTGACGGATATCCAGCGCACCGTCACCCACGGTATCCGCAGCGGCGATCCCGCGGCGCACACCAGCGCCATGCCGCCGTTCGGCGAGCTTGGCCTGCTGAAGCCGGAGCAGATCCAGCAGGTCGCCGATTTCGTGTGGTCGAAGTTCTACGGCCACGTGACCGAGGGCCAGGACGTCTCGGCCGGCGCCGCGCTGTTCGCTCAGAACTGCGCCCCCTGCCACGGCGCCGACGGCCAGGGCAACCGCCTGGTCGGCGCGCCGCGGCTGAACAGCCGTATCCACCTCTACGGCGACGCCCGCGAGATCATCGTCTCGCAGGTGACCAAGCCGCGGATGGGCGTGATGCCGAACTGGAACGCACGGCTTGATCCCGCCACGATCAAGTGCGTGACGCTTTACGTGCACTCACTGGGTGGCGGCGAGTAGGAGCCTTCGCGTGTCGCGTATCAGCAAGACTGACAGCCGCCTCCGGGAACACCAGGATGCGGTCGCCCATGACCTCTACGCCAACCGGGTCAAGGTCTATCCCAAGACCGTCCGTGGCCCGATGCGACGAATAAAGTGGGCCGTGCTGATCGCGTGCCTCGCCGTCTACTACGTGCTGCCTTGGGTCCGCTGGTACCGCGGACCCAACCAGCCCGGGCAGGCGGTCCTGCTCGATATTTCGACTGAACGTTTCTATTTCTTCAACCTTGAGCTCTGGCCGCAGGACATCTGGCTGCTGGCCGGGCTGCTGATCCTGGGCGCGGTCCTGCTGTTCCTGGTGACCAGCCTCGTCGGCCGCGTCTGGTGCGGCTACACCTGTCCGCAGACGGTCTGGACCGACCTGTTCATGTGGATCGAGAAGGAGATCGAGGGCGACCGCAACGAGCGCATGGCGCGCGACGCGGCGCCGCTGACCGCCGACACGATCTGGAAAAAGACCCTCAAGCACGGCATCTGGCTGGCCATCGCGTTCTGGACCGGCGGCGCCTGGATCATGTACTACACCGACGCGCCGACTGTGGCGGTCGATTTCTGGACCGGCTCGGCCGCGACGCCGGTGTATTTCTTCACCGGCCTGTTCACCCTGACCACCTACCTGCTGGCGGGCTGGGCGCGGGAGCAGGTCTGCACCTATATGTGCCCCTGGCCGCGCTTCCAGTCGGCCATGCTGGACGACCAGAGCTTCACCGTCACCTACCAGGCATGGCGCGGCGAGCCCCGGGCCCGCGGCAAGCGGGTCGAGGGCGGACCGCAGCGCGGCGATTGCGTCGATTGCGGCATGTGCGTCGCCGCCTGCCCCACCGGCATCGACATCCGCGACGGCATCCAGCTCGAGTGCATCAACTGCGGCCTGTGCATGGATGCCTGCGATCATGTCATGGCGCGCACCGGCCAGGCGAAGGGGCTGATCACCTGGGACACGCTGGCGCGGCAGGCGGCGAAGAAGGCCGGCAAGAAGGAGCCGATCCGTATCCTGCGGCCGCGGACGATGATCTACCTGACTGCCATGACGGCGGCGGTGATCGTCATGAGCACGGCGCTGATGATGCGCTCCACCCTGGGGCTGTCGGTGCAGCGCGACCGGGCGCCGCTGTTCGTGATGCTGGCCGATGGCAGCCTGCGCAACGGCTACACCGTGAAGATCTCCAACAAGACCCAGACGAACGCCCCCTATGACCTGAGCATCACCGGCCTGCCGGGGGCGAAGATGGTGGTGGCCGAGGGCGATCCGAAGCCACAGACGGTGCTGCGCGTGCTGGGCTCGTCCGACGGCGTGGAGACGCTGCGCGTGCTGGTGACCGCCCGCCCGGCGGAACTGAGCAACGGGGCGCAGCCGGTGGACTTCATCCTGCGCGACACCGCGACCGGGGCGCAGACCGTGTATCACTCGACCTTCATGGGCCCGGCCGGCTACGCCGGCGGGCGCTGAAACGGAGAAACGGACAGTATGCAGAAAAGTCCTTACCGCTGGTTCCCCTGGGGCCTGTTCGCCGGAATGCTGGTCGCCTTCGCGGTCAACGGCTACATGGTCTATGCCGCCGTGAAGAGCTTCCCCGGCGTCGCCGGCCAGGATGGGTTCGACCTGAGCGAGCGCTATGACAAGGTGATCGCGACCGCGGCGAAACAGGCGGCGCTCGGCTGGCAGGTCGAGACCAAGGCGGACGAGGCGCGGCACCCTCTGCTGCACCTGGCCGACCGGACCGGCGCGCCGCTGGCGGGCGCCACGATCAAGGCTGAGGCCGAGCGCCCGGTGGGGCCGGCCGCACGGACCTCGCTGGCGTTCCATCCGCTTGACCCGGCGGATTACCAGGCCGATGCCGCGC
The DNA here is from genome assembly GCF_002937115.1 of Rhodopila globiformis. GTDB lineage: Bacteria > Pseudomonadota > Alphaproteobacteria > Acetobacterales > Acetobacteraceae > Rhodopila > Rhodopila globiformis. The sequence continues at coordinate 55,409 of NZ_NHRY01000260.1, forward strand.
TGGCGCCGGGGCAGTGGGATGTCCTGCTGACGGTGACGTCGGGCGACAACCGCTACACCACAACCCGGCGCCTGCTGGTCAGGTGATACCGGGGGCCGCAAGGACTGGCCGTTGCCGGCGCGTCGTGGCGGGCGAAGGCGCCAGCCTCATCGTCATGGCCGGGCGTGTCCCGGCCATCCGCCCCCACCGTCGAAGCGCAGATGGCCGGGACACGCCCGGCCATGACGATAGAGAGACGAACACGCCTTGGTCCCCGTTATGTTACCGCCTATGCGGACAAGCCGGGCCATGACGGCGTGGCAACCATCATGCCACCGGCCCGCTGTTTCAACGCCAATGCAGCCCAGGAGCGCCATGACGCCAGGACGCAGGCGGCCCCCGGTGCAAATTCAAGGACGTCCGGCATGAGCACGGCCGTCGCGCTGCCGCCCGGTCCGGCCGAGGCCACCGCAGCGGCATGCGCCCATTGCGGCCTGCCCGTCGCCGCCGGGCGCCGCTTCTGCTGCCCGGGATGCGAGGCGGCGCACGGCATCATCCAGGGCCTCGGCCTCGGCCGCTACTACCAGCAGCGCCTGGAGGCAGCCGGCAGCCGCGCCCTGCGGCCGGAGCCGGGCGAGCGCCGGGACCTGGCGCGGCACATCGTGGACCGGCCGGACGGCGGCCATGAACTGACGCTGGCGGTCGATGGCGTGCAATGCGGCGCCTGCGTCTGGCTGATCGAATCGGTGCTGGCGAAGCAGCCGGACGTCGAGGTGGGCCGGGTCAACATGACCACCCGCCGCCTGCGCCTCGCCTGGCGCGGCGCCGCCGGCGAAGCCGATCGGCTTGTCGGGCTGATCGAGTCGTTGGGCTACCGGCTGGTGCCGTTCGACACCGCGGCGCTGAACGCGGCCCGCGACGAAACCGGGCGGATGCTGATGCGCTGCCTGGCCGTCGCCGGGTTCGCCGCCGGCAACGTGATGTTCATCTCCATCGCCATCTGGGCCGGCCAGATCGGCAGGTTCACGGAAATCGGTTCGGCGACCGAGACCATGCTGCACTGGGTCTCGGCGCTGCTGGCGATGCCGGCGGTGGTCTATGCCGGGCGGCCGTTCTTCGCCTCGGCCTGGGCGGCGCTGCGGCAGCGGCGCACCAACATGGACGTGCCGGTCAGCATCGGCGTGCTGCTGGTCACGGGCATGAGCCTGGTGGAGACGATCAAGGGCGGCCCGCATACCTATTTCGACTCCGCCGTCACCCTGCTGTTCTTCCTGCTGGTCGGGCGCGTGCTGGACCACCGGGCGCGCGGCCAGGCGCGGGCCACCGCCGAGCAGTTGCTGACCCTGCGCATGACCGACGTCGCGGTGCTGCAGCCGGACGGCACGGTGCGCCGCTGCGCGCAGGAGCAGGTGGCGCAGGACGACCGGGTGCTGGTGGCGAGCGGCGAGCGCATCGGCGTCGATGGCGTCGTGGAAAGCGGCTCGGCCCAGCTGGATGCCAGCCTGGTCACCGGCGAGAGCCTGCCGGTGAACGCCGGGCCTGGTACCGCGGTCTATGCCGGCACGCTGAACCTGGGCGCGCCGCTGACGGTGCGGGCGACGGCGACCGGCGGCTCGACCCTGCTGGCCGAATGCCTGCGCCTGATCGAGGCGGCGGAGGCGCGGCGCGGACGGTTCGTGGTGCTGGCCGACCGGGTGGCGCGGCGGTATGCGCCAGCGGTGCACCTGGCCGCGCTGGCGACGTTCCTGTGGTGGTTCTTCGTCGCGGCGGTGCCGCTGGAGCAGGCGCTGCTGACCGCCACGTCGGTGCTGATCATCACCTGCCCCTGCGCCCTGGCACTGGCGGTGCCGGCGGTGCAGGTGATCGCCACGGGACGCCTGTTCCGCCGCGGCATGCTGCTGAAGTCGCCGACGGCGCTGGAGCGCCTGGCCGAGGTCGATACCGTGGTGTTCGACAAGACCGGCACGCTGACCGAACCGCTGCCGGCGCTGGACGGCACGCAAGATCCGGCCGTGCTGGCCGAGGCGGCGGCGATGGCGGCGTGCAGCCGGCATCCCCTTGCCCGCTCCCTGGTGGCAGCGGCCGGGCGGGTGGCGCCGGCGAGCGGCGTGATTGAACATGCCGGACAGGGCCTCAGCCGCGTGACCGAGGCCGGCGAGGTCCGGCTCGGCAGCCGGGCATTCTGCGGCGGATCGGGCGAGGCCACCGGACCGGAACTGTGGCTGGCGCGGCCCGGTTTGGCGCCGGTGCGCTTCGGCTTCGACGAACGGCTGCGGCCCGACGCGGCGCAGACGCTCGATCGCCTGCGGGCAATGGGGATGACGCTGAAACTGGTCTCCGGCGATCGGCCGGCGCAGGTCGAGCGGATCGCGGCGGCGCTGGGCATCACCGACTGGCGGGCAGGCTGCACGCCGGTCGAGAAGGTGGCGCTGGTCGAAGGCTGGGGCGCGGAAGGCCGCAAGGTGCTGATGGTGGGCGACGGGTTGAACGACAGCCCGGCCCTGGCGGCGGCCTCGGTATCGGCGTCGCCGTCCACCGCGGCGGATGTCAGCCAGACGGTGGCGGACCTGGTGTTCCAGGGCATGAAGCTGGGGCCAGTGGCGGTGGCGCTGCGGACGGCGCGGCGGGCGCGCGCGGCGATGCGGCAGAACCTGGCGCTGTCCATCGGCTACAACGTTGTGATGGTGCCGCTGGCAGTGGGCGGCCTGGTCACGCCCTGGCTGGCCGCGGTGGCGATGTCGAGTTCGTCGCTGCTGGTGATGGCGAACAGCCTGCGATTGCACAGGAGTACGGACGCATGACGATTCTTCTGTATCTGCTGATTATCAGCCTGACATTCGGGGCGCTGGGTCTGGTGGTGTTCCTGTGGTCGCTGCGCTCGGGGCAGTACGACGACCTGGATGGAGCGGCGAACCGCATCCTGTTCGACAAGGATTAGGACGGTTCGTTGCCTGTGTCGCAGGATAGGGTGGGTCTCCTGAAGGATCGGTCCGTTCTCTCACCGTCATGGCCGGGACACGCCCCATCGCTATCAGGATAAGGCGACGGCTGGAGAACGGTCTTTCCCTGATCGTCATGGCCCGGCTTGTCCGGGCCACCTATTCCAGCACGCGTGCCGCGACAGGTGGCCCGGACAAGCCGGGCCATGACGGTATGGCAATGGCGTGCGCCACCAAATTCCTCTCCAGCCACCGCCTTATCCTGATAGTGATGGGAACACGCCCGCCATGACGGAGAGGCAAGGGCGTCGTCCGCTTCCCGCCATTGCGGTGCCGGCTGGCCGATTCCGTGGTCGTTGCAATCGTGCCTACCATCCGGCGCGGTCGGAGGCGGGCCGGGGACCGCGCCAGCCTGTTACAGAGTAACAATGTCGTCGGGTCCCGGGACGCCGCCGTTGCACGCCGCCTGCCATGCCATTTGGACACGAGAAAATACCTTGACCCTGACCGTCCGGCGGGTCTAAGCGCCGAATCAGCCCGGCCGGCCACAGGCTTCGGTCGTTTCGGGCTTGGACAAGCCCCGGCCCCGGCCGGACATTGCAACCCCTTAAGGATCACATGAACCCGCGATCTAGCAAACAGTCCTCGGAGTGCCACAGTCGGCGTTTGCCTGCTGTTGTGACGTCCCCGCTGGACTGCTTCATTGCCCGGGAAGCGCATGTGACCGCGATGGCGCCGGCAATCGGCTGAGCCATCCGGCCTGAGCCTCCCGGGTCCGAGCAACCGCTTGACCCAGAGGAGGCTGATATGGCCACCCTGCTCGATATCGACGTTCTGCGGGCGCAGGAAGCGTCCGCTGTCGCCCTGGCCGCGCTGACCGGCGGCCACACCGCACGCCCGCTGCTGGCGGCGGGCTGGACGATCGCGCCCGATGGCCGCCTGGCCTGCGCCTGGCAGACCGTCGCCGCGGACCCTCAGCCGGGCTGACGCGCCCGACGCGGCCTCGCCGCGTCCCCTCCGCCGTTTCCGCCGTCGCCGGCGGGACGGCCGCGCGTCACGTTCCGGCTCCGAGGTCACCATGTCCAACCGCAACCTGAACCAAGCCGCCTGCGCCGCCGTGCTCGACTCCGCCCACCTGGGCGACATCGAGGGCGCGATGGGCACCATCCGCCAGCACGACATCGGCGCCCGCAACAGCTGGGGCGCGCGGCTGCGCACCCTGGCCGCCATCCTCGGCCCCGGCCTGATCGTCATGATCGGCGACAACGATGCCGGCGCGTTCGGCACCTATACCCAGGCCGGCCAGAACTACGGCACCGCGCTGCTGTGGACGCTGCTGCTGCTGGTGCCGGTGCTGTACGTGAACCAGGAGATGGTGCTGCGCCTCGGCGCCGTCACCGGCGTCGGCCATGCCCGGCTGATCCTGGAGCGGTTCGGCAAGTTCTGGGGCGCATTTAGCGTCATCGACCTGTTCCTGCTGAACGGCCTGACCATCGTCACCGAGTTCATCGGCATCAACCTCGCGCTGGGCTACCTGGGCGTGCCGCGGCTGTGGGGCATCCTGGTTGCCGCCGGCATCATCATCGGCGCCGCCTCCACCGGCAGCTTCCGCCGGTTTGAACGGTTCTCGCTGGCACTGTGCTTCTTCAGCCTGCTGCTGGTCCCGGTGTTCCTGGCGGTGCATCCGCCGCTTGGCGAGATCGCCCGCGGCTTCGTGGTGCCGCAGTTCCCGGCGGGGTCGAAGCTGTCCGACGTGATGCTGCTGGTGATCGCCATCGTCGGCACCACCGTGGCGCCGTGGCAGTTGTTCTTCCAGCAGAGCTACATCATCGACAAGCGCATCACGCCTCGTTTCATTCCCTATGAAAAGGCTGACCTGGTGATCGGGATCGGGATCGTGGTGGTGGGCGCGATGGCGATGATGGCGTTCACCGCCGCCGCCTTCCAGGGCACCGCGGGCTTCGGCCGGTTCACCGACGCCGGCGCCGTCGCCGCGGGGCTGGAGGCCGTGGGCGGCCGCGCCGCTGGCGTGATGTTCGCGCTGGCGCTGCTGGATGCCAGCATCATCGGCGCCGCGGCGGTGTCGCTGTCCACCGCCTATGCCATCGGCGACGTGTTCGCGGTGCGCCACTCGCTGCATCGCAAGCCGGCGGACGCCTGGGGGTTCTACCTGGTCTATACCGGGGTGATCGCCGTGGCCGCCGTGCTGGTGCTGCTCGGCAGCGACGCGCTGCTGGGCCTGCTGACCAACGCGGTGCAGACGCTGGCCGGCGTGCTGCTGCCGTCCGCGACGGTGTTCCTGCTGCTGCTGTGCAACGACAAGGCAGTGCTCGGGCCGTGGGTCAACGGACGCTGGCTGAACCTGTTCACCGGGGCGGTGATCTGGGTGCTGGTGATGCTGTCCATCATCCTGACCGCGGCGACGGTGTTCCCGGGCATGAGCGGCGAGTCGATCCTGGCCGTGCTGGGCGGCGGCACCGCGCTGGGGCTGCTGGGCTTCGCTGCCTTGTCCGCCGCGCGCCGCGTGCGGCAGCCTGCCGCGCAGCCGGTGGAAGCCGACCTGCCGGCCGAACTGCCGCGCATGGCCTGGCGGATGCCGCCGCTGTCCGCCCTGCCCGCCCCCGCGCTGTCGCTGGGCACGCGGCTCTGGATGGGCGTGCTGCGCGGCTATCTTGTCCTGGCGGTGCTGCTTGTGGCGTATAAGGTGGTTCAGGTTGCTCTCGGCACTTGAGGACTCCGGCGTCATGGCAGACGATCTCTCACAGAGCCTGGCGGCGCTGCGCCAGCAGGTCATGGCTCTGGCTTCGGTCACCGGCATCCTGGTCGCCGCCCTGCGCCGGGCCGGCCTGATGACCGAGGCGCTGGAGGCGCTGCTGGCTTCCGGACTGGCCGATGCCGCCGCAGCCCAGTCCGAACAGGCCCGGGGGGAGTGGGAGCGCATCATCGCGGCCGTGCAGAAGGTCGCTGCCGGAGCCCCCTGAGGTGACGGAGCCGAGTGCCGTCTTCGGCGACTGGCCGGGCCTGGCGGCGCTGCTGCGGACCGCGCTGGCAATCGTCGTGGCCTTCGTGCTGGGCACGGCGATCGGCTTCGAGCGGCAGTGGCGGCAGCGCTCGGCCGGTCTGCGCACCACCGTGCTGGTGGCGGTTGGCGCGGCGGCTTTCGCCGATCTGGGGATGCGCCTGCGGGGCGTCGAGGGCAGCACGCAGATCGTCGCCTACATCGTCAGCGGCATCGGCTTCCTGGGCGCCGGCGTGATCCTGAAGGACGGCACCAGTATCCGCGGCCTGAACACCGCCGCCACGCTGTGGTGCTCGGCGGCCGTCGGCGCGTTCTGCGGCACCGGGCTGGGGGTCGAGGCGGTGGTGCTGACCCTGGCCGTGCTCGCCGCCAATACCGCGTTGCGCCCGCTGGTGAACTGGGTCAACCGCCGCCCGATCATCAGCGACGTCACCGAGGCGCAATACCAGGTGCACGTCATCTGCCGTCCTGAAGACGTGGGGGACGTGCGCGACCTGCTGGAAGTCGAACTGGCCCGGGCGAACTATCCCATCCGCGATGTCGAGACCCAGAACACCGGCGAGGACCTGATCGAACTGGAGGCGACGCTGGTGCCGACGAGCGCGGCGCCCGATGAGCTCGATGCCGTGGTCACCGCGCTCGAACGAGCGTCGCAGGTCCGAACGGCGACCTGGACGGTGGGGACGACGGCGTGACGGGCGGCCGTCCGCGGGCCGGGCGCCGGGATCGGCAAAGGCGTGGATTGCCTGGCCATCGCACGGAAGTAACGATTATGTCGCTGTTCCGCCGCGCCACGTCCTGCCTGCGTCCCGGTCACGGGACGGACTGACGGCGTTTCGCGTCATGATCCGGCGGGGGACCGCCACAGCACGATCGGACGTTTGCACCGGCATCGAGAGCGCCCATTGCGGAAGCGTGGTGCATGCGCTGCAGGTCCTGGCGACGGCCGCGGAGTCTCCTGACGCTCAGACACGCCGCACCAGGGGCCTGGACGGATCGACGACTGCCAGATTGACTGGCCCGATGCCGCAGATCGCGATGACGGCAGGCTCGGGATGGCCGCGGATCACGCCATCATAATGCGGCGTTCCAGCGACCCGGTGGACGAAGCTGCCGGCCGCCACGGGGACACATGCGGCCGGGTCGAAATCGGCTCCGCTGTTGCACCACCACGTACCCGATACCACCACGCAATATCGGTCAGTACCGTAATGATGCGGCGCGCTCATGAAGCCTGGCCACCAACGGATCAGTGTGTAGTACAGGCCGGCTTTGGTCGGGTCGCCAGCCAGCAGGCAATTGTCGACGCTCCGCTCCGGGAAAGCCGGGTTGGACTTCCATTGCAGTTCGCCGGGTTTGCGGATGATGGTCTGACTGGGATCGAGCGGACTTGCCGCCGCGCTCTTGACGAAACCAATCGGCAGCGCCGAGACGAGCGCGGCCAGCAGGGCATCCCGCCGGAGCGTTGTTTGTGTCATTGCAGCCTCCCGTTGCTGACAAGCCCATTCTTTCGCGGCAGTGATATCCCGCCGATCGGCCGCGTTTACTGTAGCCGAAGTGTCGCCCATGATCACGCGCGTAGCCAGCGGCTTGCCGCACAGACTCGTTGCGCGCCCCTGTCTGGACCGTAACAAAGCGACCGATTGCCATGCAGCGCCGCGGGCGACTGCCTGCGTGCCGGCGCTCCCCGCCCTGATCTTCGTCGCGGCGACTTCGCCATCTTCCCCGAGCCGGGCGACGGCTGCTCCGCGGCTCAACCGGTATGTCCTTGCCGGACATGCCGATGAATTGCCTCCCGGCGCGCCAGTCGTGACCAGTCGGAGCATGTATCTCGCCGGCACCAGCGAAAAATCGTTTCCAATAACAAGACCACGTTGACGAGGAAGAGCCGGCGTTTCATGATCCGAATGGCATCGTCCCGTCCTCGTGCGGGATGGCCGGTCCGGGACTCATCGCCTGAATTCGCGGCTGCATAGCTGGTACGGAACAGCGCCAGTCTGTCGTGATGCGCTGCGATATGCCGTCGCCGGTCTGGTCCGTCATGTTCTGCCGGTAAGGGAGACACGCGATGTCACTGGCCTCGATCACCGTATTCAAGGGCATGAGCCAACACGACCTTCGCCGTCTCGAGCAGGGCAGCGTTGCCCTCGAACCGCATGACGGCACAACCCTGTTCGCGCAGGGCGATCCCGCCGACGCCGTCTATGCGGTCACCGGCGGTGACGGCCATGTCCGCATCGGCGTGATTGATCGCCACAGCAAGGCGCTGATGGTCGAGGTGTTCCGCAGTAGCGACATCTTCGGCGAAATTGGCGTGATGGACAGCGACGTGCGCAGTGCGGCCGCTGTGATCGAAGGCCGGGTAAGGCTGGTGAAAATCAGCCGCGCCGCATTTCTTTCGGCGCTGAAAACATGTCCGTCGCTCGGCGAGGCGCTGTGTCGCATGATGGCGCTACGGTTGCGGCGTACGTTCGCGCTGCTCCAGGATGCCACGTTCGAAAGCCTGGAAGTGCGCCTGGCGCGGCAGATCCTGTACCTGGCGGAACGGGAGGGCCGCCCGACGGACCATGGGATACGGCTGGCGCACCGCTTTCGCCAGGCCGATCTTGCCGATCTGCTCGGGGCGACGACCCGCAGCATCATTACGATCCTGAATGCCTGGCGAACGGCGGGCGTGGTTGCCTATGACACGGATCGGGCGCTGCTGACCGTGCGGAATCTCGCTGCGCTGCGGGCGATCACCGGGGCTGACAGTCCCGAATAGCCGGAACCGGTGCGGCGGACGCTGGCCAAGGCCCGGAGGAACCAAGGCGCTTGCGGCGCGAGCACCCGCCCCAACCTGCAAGCGCGGCAATCAGCCGCCTGGCTGGCCGGACAGTCTTGCCCAATGACAAATTCAACAGTGAGTGAAAAGGTTTCGTATGAACTTGAATTGTGAAACCTCATTGCGACTCCGGCCCGGCATTGCCCCACGATGGAAGCCCGTTGTCTGAACCGCTTGTGTATGTCTGCCCGGGCAAAAAGCCGACAGTCTGCAAGCCAGTTTCAAGAGCCAGCGCCGGCCAGGGTCGATATCGGGGAAGTATGGTGAAGGAGCGGGTCAGTCACGCGGGAAGCACAGCCACGCCCGGGCGTGTGCGGCAGCATGTCGATGGCGAGATGGATCTGCCTCCGACGGCTATCCAGCCCGATGGACCGCGCCTTCTTCCAGGCCAGGCGGCAACCGCCTTTTCCAGTCAGGGACCGGATGCAAACGCAAAAATCATCGCCGCGCCCGTCGCAACAGCACCGCTCGGCCCGTCCGTTGACGGAAGCGGAGCGGCTGCCGGAGAACCAGCCGCTGATCTATCCCGTCCCATAGCGCCGTCCGGACGATTGAGCGCCTGGGTGCTCGACCTGCGCACCTGGGCGCTGTCCGGCTCGGTCCTGTTCAGCGACAAGTTCCGTGACGATCGCGCCACCCCCTTCGACCCGCGCGAACTGGAAGCCGCCATCCATCCCGATGACCGCAACCGCTGGCGAACCGCGTTTGAACTTGCCGTCACCACAGGCGCGGAACTCGACCTGGATTACCGGCTCTACCGGCCTGACGGCACGCTGGTCTGGCTGCATGTCCGGGGACAGGTCACCTGCGACCTGGATGGCGTCCCGCTGCGCATGACCGGCGTCTCGCTCGACGTGACCGAACGGCGGGCATCCGACCTCCGGCTCGAACTCAGCGAGGAATCGCTGCGGCTCGCCACCGAGGCCGCCGAAATCGGCTCCTGGGATCTCGACCTGGACACCGGCGAGCTGACCTGGTCCGACCGCACGCGGGCGATGTTCGGCATCTTCTCCGGGGGGCCGGTCAGCATGGCGGACTTCTACGCCGGCCTGCATCCTGATGATCGGGAGGCCACCGGCGCGGCCTTCGCGTCGTCGATGGACCCGGCTGTCCGGGCCACGTACGACGTCGAATACCGCACCATCGGCAAGGAGGACGGCGTCGTCCGCTGGGTGGCGGCCAAGGGCAAGGGCCTGTTCCAGGACGGCCGCTGCCGACGCGCCATCGGCACCGCCATCGACATCACCGCCCGGAAGCTTGCCGCCAACCGGCAGGCGTTCCTGCTCGACTTGTGGGACCGCCTGCGCGCTCACTCGCAGCCCGACGCCATCGTGGCGGCGGCGGCCGAGGCGCTCGGGCGGCACCTGAAGGCCAACCGCGTCGGCTATGGCCAGGTGCTGGCCGATGACGAGACGATCGCGCTCGAGACCTATTTCGTGGACAGCGTCGCGCCCGTGACCGGCGCCTTCCCGCTGGCGGCCTTTGGCGCCGCCGCGGTCGCGCGCCAGCGCCAGGGACTGACGATCGCTGACGACGACCTGCCCCCGTACCTGGCGGATGGCCCGCAGGCCTACGTCCCGGCCGACACGCGGTCGTTCGCCTCCGTGCCCCTGGTGCGGGATGGCCGCTTCATCGCCTGCCTGTTCGTCAGCTACCGCGATCCCCATCCCTGGCACCCGGACGAAATCGCCCTGGTCGAGGACGTGGCGGCGCGCCTGTGGGACGCCTGGCAGCGTGCCCGCGCCGAGGCGGCGCTGCGCCAGGCCAATGACACGCTCGAGAAGCTGATCGCCGAGCGCACCGCCGCGTTGCAGGCCAGCGAGGCAAGGCTGCGGACGATCTTCGAGACGAGCTACCAACTCCAGGGGCTGATCGCGCTCGACGGCACCCTGCTTGAAGCGAATGCGACGTTGCTTGCCGCCATCGGGGCGACGCCCGGCGACGTCATCGGCCGGCCGTTCTGGCAGACGCCGTGGTTCACCGGCACGCCCGGCATGGCGGACACCATCCGCGCGGCCGTGGCGGCGGCCTCGCGCGGCGAGACCATGCGCCGGGAGATCACCCTGCAGCTGCCCTCGGGCAGGCGGTCGTTCGACTTTTCCATCCGGCCGGTCCGCGACGAGAACGGGACGATCGTCGCGTTCGTGCCGGAGGCCGCCGACGTCACCGAGCGGCGCGAAACCGAGGAGGCGCTGCGGCAGTCGCAGAAGATGGAGGCCATCGGCCAGCTCACCGGCGGGATCGCGCACGACTTCAACAATCTGCTGGCCAGCATCATGGGCAGCCTGGAGCTGGCGTCCCAGCGCATCGGCGCCGGGCGCGCAGCCGAGAGCGAGCGCTTCCTGACCATCGGCATGACGGCGGCCAGGCGCGCGGCCGCCCTGACGCAGCGCCTGCTGGCTTTCGCGCGGCGCCAGTCGCTGGCGCCGGCCCGGGTGGACGGCAACCGCCTGGTCGAGAGCATGGAGGACCTGCTCCGGCGCACGCTCGGCCCGGCCGTTGACCTGAGGATGAACCTTGGCAGCGGCCTGTGGCCGGTGCTGTGCGATCCGAACCAGCTGGAGAACGCCCTGCTGAACCTGGCGATCAACGCCCGCGACGCGATGCCGGACGGCGGCCGCCTGACGATCGAGACCGCCAACGCGATCCTCGACGACATCTATGCCCGCAGCCATGCGGATGAAATCAGGCCAGGCGCCTATGTTGCCATTACCGTGACCGACACCGGGACGGGTATGGAGCCGGATGTCATGGCGCGGGCGTTCGAACCCTTCTTCACGACCAAGCCGACCGGACAGGGCACCGGCCTGGGGCTGTCGATGCTGTATGGGTTCGTCAAGCAGTCCGAGGGGCATGTGACGATTACCTCGCGGCCGGGCCAGGGCACCTCGTTCACCGTCTACCTGCCTCGTTATGACGGAGCGGCCGATCCGCAGGCCGATGACGGCGCGGACGACGCCGCACTGGCGTCACGGGCCGGCGATGGCAGCGTGGTGCTGATTGTCGACGACGAGGCCAGCCTGCGCATGCTGGTCGCCGAACGGCTGCACGAGCTTGGCCACGCGGTGATCGAGGCGGCGGACGGCCCCTCCGCCCTGCGCCTGCTGCAGTCCAACATGCGGGTCGATCTCCTGCTGACGGATGTCGGCCTGCCTGGCCTGAACGGGCGCCAGGTCGCCGATGCCGCCCGCGCGCAGCGTCCCGGCCTGCCGGTGCTGTTCATGACCGGATACGCCCACGCTTCGGCCGGCGGCAACCGCCTGCTCGAGCCGGGCATGGAGCTGATCACGAAGCCGTTCGCATTGGAGGCGCTGCTTGCCAGGGTTCAGCGCATGCTGGGCGCCCCTGGCGATGCGGCCGGTGCGTCGGAGACCGGCAGGCCGGCGTAGGCGCGGAGCGCATTGGCGATCGGCCCACGACCAGCACCAGGTTGCTGCGCAACGGCCGTGCCTCGTGTCTTTTCATTTGTTGGGGAGCTTGTCCCCATGGCTGTCTGGATAAGGCGGCGGTTGGAGAAGGATTGGGTGCCCGGTCCGTTGCCCCTCCGTCCTGGCCGGGCGTGTCCCGGCCATCCACCCCCCGCCGTTGAAGCGCAGATGGCCGGGACACGCCCGGCCATGACGGTGAGAGAACGGCCGCGGCGCCAAATCCTTCTTCACCAATCGTCTCATCCTGACGCGCATGGGGACACGCCCGGCCAGGACGGAGGGGCCAGCCCCCGCTGATGTATATCAAGCATTGATCACCGGTGTACTGCTACGTCACGACGCTCGCGGCGGCTTATATGGGATTTCTATTCCCCGCCCGTTTGCCCCATATAGTCTTTATAGGCGCGCCTGCCCTAATCGAGCCACGCTACCTGACCTTCTGAAGGGAGCCTGGAGATGGTTGACCTGATTTTCCTCGCCACCGGCGCCGCTTTCCTTGTCCTGTGCGGGCTGTATGCCCTGGCCTGCGACCGGCTGTAGAGAACCCGCGCATGACCTTCGACTATATCCTCGGCGGCCTGGTGACGGCGTTCCTGCTCGTCTACCTGGTCTTTGCGCTGCTCAGGCCCGAACGCTTCTAGCACTGCCGGATCCATAATCATGACACTAAACGGCTGGCTGCAGATCGCGCTGTACTGCGTCCTGCTGACCCTGCTGGTCAAGCCGCTCGGCGGCTACATGACCCGCGTCTTCAATGGGGAGAAAACCTTTCTCTCCCCCGCCCTGAAACCGCTCGAGACCGGCATCTACCGCCTCTGCGGCGTGCGCGAGGCCGAGGAGCAGCACTGGGTGACCTACGCCATTGCGATGCTGGCCTTCACCTTCGCCGGCTTCGTCGTGCTGTATGGCCTGCAGCGGCTGCAGGCGGTGCTGCCGTTCAACCCGCAGCATCTCGACCCGGTGGCGCCGGACCTGGCGTTCAACACCTCGGTCAGCTTCGTCACCAACACCAACTGGCAGTCCTACACGCCGGAAAGCACCATGAGCGACCTGGTGCAGATGGCGGGACTGACGGTGCACAACTTCGTCAGCGCCGCCACCGGCATCGCGCTCGCTTTGGCGCTGATCCGCGGCTTCGCCCGGCGCTCGGCGAAAACCGTTGGCAACTTCTGGGTCGATCTCATCCGCTGCACCTTCTACGTGCTGATGCCGATCTGCATCGTCGCCGGGCTGTTCATGGTCTGGCAGGGCGTGCCGCAGAACCTGGGCGCCTATACGGCCGTCACTACGCTCGAAGGCGGCAAGCAGCTGATCGCGCAAGGCCCGGTCGCCTCGCAGGAGGCGATCAAGATGCTCGGCACCAACGGCGGCGGCTTCTTCAACGCCAACTCGTCGCACCCGTTCGAAAACCCCACCGCGCTGACGAACCTGCTGCAGATGCTGCTGATCTTCTCCATCGGCGCGGCGCTGACCAACGTCTTTGGCCGAATGGTCGGCAGCCAGCGCCAGGGCTGGGCGATCTTCGCGGTGATGGCGGTGCTGTTCCTCGCCGGCGTCGCCACGCTCTACGCGTCCGAAGCTGCCGGCAACACCCTGCTCGCCCACCTGCCGCTCGACCACGCCGCCGGCAACATGGAGGGCAAGGAGGTCCGCTTCGGCATCGCCAACTCGGCGCTGTTCGCCACCATCACCACCGATGCCTCCTGCGGCGCGGTCAACACCATGCATGACAGCCTCACGCCCATCGGCGGCATGGTGCCGATGCTCAACATCATGCTCGGCGAGATCATCTTCGGCGGCGTCGGCTCCGGCCTGTATGGCATGTTGCTGTTCGTCATCGTCGCGATGTTCGTCGCCGGACTGATGGTCGGCCGCACGCCGGAATACCTCGGCAAGAAGCTGGAGGCGAAGGAGGTCAAGATGGCGATGCTCGGCATCCTGATCCTGCCCTTGTCGATGCTCGGCTTCACCGCGCTGGCGGTGGTGATCCCGCCGGGTGTCTCGGCGCTGGCCAATGCCGGCCCGCACGGCTTCTCCGAGGCGCTGTACGCCTATACCTCCGCCACCGGCAACAACGGCAGCGCGTTCGCCGGCCTGTCCGCCAACACACCATTCTGGAACAGCACGCTGGGGCTGGCAATGTTCATCGGCCGCTTCCTGATGATCGTCCCGATGCTGGCGGTCGCCGGCTCGCTGGCGGCGAAGAAGATCGTACCCGTCTCCGCTGGCACCTTCCCGACCGACGGCGGCCTGTTCGTCGGCCTGGTCGTCGGCGTGATCCTGATCACCGGCGGCCTGACCTTCCTGCCGTCGCTGGCGCTCGGGCCGATCGTCGAGCAGTTGGCGATGCACGCCGGCACCACGTACTGAGGCATTTCATCATGGCATCCAGAACCCATTCCCGCAGCGCCCGCTCCAGCCTGTTCGACCCGGCGATCCTGGTCCCGGCGATCGGCCAGGCGGTGCGCAAGCTCGATCCGCGGCTGATGGCGCGCAACCCGGTGATGTTCGTGGTCGAGGTCGTCTCGGCCCTGACCACCATCATCCTGCTGCGCGACCTGGTCAGCGGCGGCGACTATCCCGGCTTTACGCTGCAGATCACGATCTGGCTGTGGATCACCGTGCTGTTCGCCAACTTCGCCGAAGCGGTGGCCGAGGGCCGCGGCAAGGCGCAGGCGGCCACGCTCCGCCGCGCCCGTACCGAGACCAAAGCGCGGCGGCTGCTGCCGGACTCCACCGGCGCATATGACCCGAAAGGGCTGTATGAGGAGATCTGGGCTCCCGACCTGAAGCAGGGCGATTTCGTGCTGGTCGAGGCCGGCGAACTGATCCCGAGCGACGGCGAGGTGGTGGAAGGCATCGCCTCGGTCGACGAATCGGCGATCACCGGCGAGTCCGCCCCCGTCATCCGCGAGAGCGGCGGCGACCGCTCGGCGGTGACCGGCGGCACAAGGGTGCTGTCGGACTGGATCAAGGTCCGCATCACCGCCGCCCAGGGCTCGACCTTCCTCGACCGCATGATCGCCCTTGTGGAAGGGGCGGAGCGGCAGAAGACGCCGAACGAGATCGCCCTGAACATCCTGCTGGCCGGGCTGACGATCATCTTCGTCATCGCCGTGACCACCATCCCCAGTTTCGCGACTTATGCCGGCGGGTCGGTGTCGGTGGTGATCCTGGTGGCGCTGTTCGTGGCGCTGATCCCGACCACCATCGGCGCATTGCTGTCCGCCATCGGCATCGCCGGCATGGACCGCCTGGTGCGGTTCAACGTGCTGGCGATGTCGGGTCGGGCGGTGGAGGCGGCGGGCGACGTCGATACGCTGCTGCTGGACAAGACCGGCACCATCACGCTGGGCAACCGCCAGGCCACCGAGTTCCTGCCGCTCGCCGGCGTGACCGCGCGCGAGCTGGCGGATGCCGCGCAGTTGTCGTCGCTGCCCGACGAGACGCCGGAAGGCCGCTCCATCGTCGTGCTGGCGAAGGAGACGTACGGCATCCGCGGCCGCGAGATGGCGCCGATGGGGGCGCACTTCATCCCGTTCTCGGCGCAGACGCGGCTGTCCGGCATCGACTTCGAGGGCTCGTCCATCCGCAAGGGCGCGGTCGACGCGGTGCTGGCCTGGGTGCGTGGCGGCACGGACGCGACAGCGCGCAGTGGCGGCGGCGCCACCACGCTGCGGCCGGCGGTGAGCAATGCGACGGTGCGCGAACTGGAGATCAAGGCCGAGGCCATCGCCAAGGCCGGCGGCACGCCGCTGGCAGTGGCGAAGGACGGGCGGCTGCTCGGGGTGATCACGCTGAAGGACATCGTCAAGGGCGGCATCCGGGAACGGTTCAGCGCACTGCGCCGGATGGGCATCCGCACGGTGATGATCACCGGCGACAACCCCCTGACCGCCGCCGCCATCGCCGCCGAGGCCGGGGTGGACGACTTCCTGGCGCAGGCCACGCCGGAGATGAAGCTGAAGCTGATCCGCGAGGAGCAGGCGCAGGGCAAGCTGGTGGCGATGTGCGGCGACGGCACCAACGACGCCCCGGCGCTGGCGCAGGCCGATGTCGGCGTGGCGATGAACACCGGCACCATGGCGGCGCGCGAGGCCGGCAACATGGTCGACCTCGACAGCGACCCGACCAAGCTGATCGAGATCGTCGAGATCGGCAAGCAACTGCTGATGACCCGTGGGGCGCTGACGACGTTTTCCATCTCCAACGACGTGGCGAAGTATTTCGCCATGATCCCGGCGATGTTCATCGCCTTCTATCCGCAGCTCCAGGCGCTGAACGTCATGCACCTGAACAACCCGCGCAGCGCCATCCTGTCGGCGATCATCTTCAACGCGCTGATCATCGTCGCGCTGATCCCGCTGGCGCTGAAGGGCATCCGCTACCGCCCCATCGGCGCGGCGGCGCTGCTGCGGCGCAACCTGCTGATCTATGGCGTTGGCGGGCTGATCGCGCCGTTCGTCGGCATCAAGCTGATCGACATGGCGGTCAGCGCCATCGGACTGGCTTAGTAAACTTCGCTATTGAAATGGAACAAGACCGTTGTCTCTCCGTCATGGCCGGGCGTGTCCCGGCCATCTACCCCGAACCGTCGAAGCGCGGATGGCCGGGACACGCCCTACGCAATGCACACATCTTGGAAACGGTCCGCCGCTGCGTTTCCCTTTCGTCATGGCCCGGCTCGTCCGGGCCACCTATTCCAGCACGTGTGCCGCGACAGGTGGCCCGGACGAGCCGGGCCATGACGATGGGGGAACGCTCTCGGCCGTGAGACAAGCACTTGATTTTACGGTCATTTCCGACTCGTTTCCGGGATGTGTGCATCCCGTAGGGACACGCCCGGCCATGACGAGGGCAACCGCCCGGTGGTCCATTTCTTCTACAGGACGAAATCGCAATGCTGCAACATATCCGCCCCGCCATCATGATGATCGTGCTGATGACGATCCTCACCGGGCTGGCCTATCCGCTGGCGATGACCGGCATCGCCCAACTGATCTTCCCCTGGCAGGCCAACGGCAGCCTGATCACCCGCGACGGCAAGGTCATCGGCTCGGCGCTGATCGGGCAGAACTTCACGTCGGAGAAATACTTCCACGGCCGCCCCTCGGCCACGACCGACACCGACCCGAACGACGCCAGCAAGACCATTCCGGCGCCGTACAACGCCGACAACTCCGGTGGCTCCAACCTCGGGCCGACGTCGAAGGCGCTGGTTGACCGCATCACGGCCGACACCAACAAGCTGGCGGCGGAAAACCCCGGCACGAAGGTGCCGATGGACCTGGTGACCACCTCGGCCAGCGGGCTGGATCCGGACATCTCCCCCGCCGCCGCGCTGTTCCAGGTGCCGCGCATCGCCAAGGCCCGCAACCTGCCGCCGGAGCGGGTGCGCGCGCTGGTGGAGGCGCATATCCAAGGCCGGATCGCCGGCTTCATCGGCGAGCCGCGCGTCAACGTGCTGGCGCTGAACATGGCGCTTGACGCCCTGCCGGCAACCTGAGCGGACTCCCGCCGCATGGGCGAACAACCATCCCCGGATCGCCGCCCCTCGCCGGACGCCCTGCTGCGGGAAGCCCAGAAGGCGCTGCGCGGCCGCCTGAAGATCTTCCTCGGCGCCGCGCCCGGCGTCGGCAAGACCTACGAGATGCTCTCCTCCGCCCGGGCCAGGCGGCGCGAGGGCATCGACGTGGCCGTCGGCGTGGTCGAAACCCACGGCCGGGCGGAAACCGAGGCGCTGATCGAGGGCCTGGAGGTCATCCCCCGCCACACCATCCCCTATCGCGGCCACACCCTGACCGAGATGGACATCGACGCCATCCTGGGCCGCCGCCCGCGCCTCGTCCTGGTCGACGAGCTGGCCCACACCAACGCGCCCGGCAGCCGCCATCCCAAGCGCTACCTGGATGTCGAGGAACTGCTGGGCGCCGGCATCGACGTCTACACCACGCTGAACATCCAGCATGTCGAGAGCCTGAACGACGTGGTGGCGCGCATCACCCGCGTGCGCACCCGCGAAACCGTGCCGGATTCGGTGATCGAGCGCGCCGACGACATCGAGCTGATCGACCTGACCCCGGACGACCTGATCCAGCGGCTGAAGGAGGGGAAAGTCTACGTCCCGGCCCAGGCCGAACGGGCCGTGCAGCACTACTTCCAGCCCGGCAACCTGACCGCCCTGCGCGAACTCGCGCTGCGCCGCACCGCACAGCGCGTGGACGACCAGATGCTCGACTACATGCGCAGCCACGCCATCGAGGGGCCATGGCCAGCGAGCGATCGGGTGATGGTATGCATCCAGGGCGACGCCAAGGCCTCGGCGGTCGTGCGCCATGCCAAGCGGCTGGCGGACCGACTGCACGCGCCCTGGACCGCGATCAGCATCGAAACCTCCCACGCCACCCGCGCCAGCGCCGCCGAGCAGGACAGAACCGCCGAGGCGTTGCGGCTGGCGCAGCAACTGGGGGCCGAACCAGTGCTGATCCCCGGCCAGGACGTCGTCGACTCGATCGTCGACTATGCCCGCGCCAACAACGTCACTCACCTGATCGTTTCCAAATCCAACCGCGCGCCGTGGTGGCAATGGCTGCGCGGCTCGATCACCCAGCAACTGATCAACCGCGCCGGCGGGATCAACATCCACGTCATCGAGGTGAAGGAGGAGCGCGCCGCCACGCAGGCGGCCCGGCCGGTGGCTGCCGGTCCTTCGCCCGGGCTGTGGCCGTTCGTGGTGGCGGCGCTGCTGATCGGGCTGGCGACCGGGCTGGCCCAGGGCCTGCACGACCTGCTGAGCGTCAGCAACGTGGCGCTGGTATACCTGACGGCGATCCTGATCACCGCCGTGCTGCATGGCCTGGGGCCGTCGCTGCTGGCCTGCCTGCTGGCCGTGCTGGCGTACAACTTCTTCTTCCTGCCGCCGCTCTACACTTTCACCATTGCCGATCCGGAAAACGTGGTGGCGCTGTTCTTCTTCGGCGTTGTCGCGGTGATCGCCAGCAATCTTGCCGCCCGGGTGCGCGGCCAGGCGGTCTCGGCCCGGCTGCGGGCGCGGCACACCGACGACCTGTACCAGTTCAGCCGCAAGCTGGCTGCCGCCGTTACCCTGGACGACCTGCTGTGGGCCACCGCCCACCAGATCGCCCTGATGCTGAAAGTGCGCGTCGTTCTGCTGCTGCCGGAGGACGGCAGCATCGCCGTACGCGCCGGCTTCCCGCCCGAGGACATGCTGGACGACGCGGACCTCGCCGCCGCCAGGTGGTGCTGGGAGAAGGACCGCGTCGCCGGCCGCGGCTCCGACACGCTGCCCGGCGCCAAGTGGCTGTTCCAGCCGCTGCGCACCGGGCGCGGTCCGCTGGGCGTCGTCGGCATCATCCGCGACGAGCCCGGCCCGCTGCTGACGCCGGACCAGCAGCGGCTGATGGATGCGCTGGCGGACCAGGCGGCGCTGGCGATCGAGCGGGTCAACCTCGCCCGCGACCTGCACCTGACCCGCCTGCAGGCCGAGACCGACCGGCTGCGCTCGGCGCTGCTGACCTCGATCTCGCACGACCTGCGCACGCCGCTGGCGTCGATCCTGGGCTCGGCCACCAGCCTGCGGTCGCAGGATGCGTTCCTCGATTCCCCGACCAAGGAGGCGCTGCTGGGCACCATCATCGACGAAGCCGATCGGCTGAATCGTTTCATTGGGAATCTGCTGGACATGACGCGGCTGGAATCGGGGGCGCTGAAGCCGCGGGTTTCGGCGGCGGAGGTGTCGGATGTCATCGGCGCCGCGTTGCAGCGGGCGGCGAAGATCCTGGCGCAGCACCGGGTCGAGGTGCACCTGCAGCCGAACCTGCCGATGCTGGCGCTGGACATGGTGCTGTTCGAGCAGGTGCTGTTCAACCTGCTGGACAATGCCGCCAAATACGCGCCCGCCGGCAGCCTGATCACCATCGCCGCCGGCCGGGAGGGCGACAGCGTGCTGATCCGGGTGATGGACGAAGGCGACGGCATCCCGGCCGGCGACGTCGAGCGCATCTTCGAGAAATTCCACCGCGTCGAGGGATCCGACCGCCGGCGCGTCGGCACCGGGCTGGGCCTGGCGATCTGCCGCGGCTTCGTCGAGGCAATGGACGGCACGATCACCGCGGCCAACCGGTCCGGCGGGAAAGGCGCCGTTTTCACCATCACCTTGCCGGTTCCGGCAATTCCGCCGTTGCCGGCCGAGGAGGCGGCTTCGTAAGCGCGCTCGCGCCGGATCCGGGAAGCGGCGTTGGCACTGTCGTCAGGGCCGCTGTTTGGCGTTACGGCTGGCGGCGATCCACCACCGGCTTCACGTCGCCGGCGAGCGTCGGCACCAGTTCGGACACGGTTGGATGTATGTGCATGGTATGCGTGAGCGTGGACCGGTTGCCGCCCGCCGCCATGATGTCGATGATGGCATGAATTGCCTCGTCGCCACCCGTGCCAAGGATCGCGGCGCCCAGGATTGCATCGGTGTCTGCATCTGCAACGATTTTCATCAGCCCGAGCGTTTCGTCCTTCTCGCGCGCGCGGGCGACGCGGGCCATCGGCCGCCTGCCGACGACGATCCGCTTGCCGGTTGCACGCGCCTCGGTCTCGGTCATTCCGACGCGTCCGAGCGGCGGGTCGACATACAGCGCGTAGCACGGGATCCGATCGGTGACCTTGCGGCTTGCCCCGTTCAGCAGGTTGTCCGCAACGATTTCGTAGTCGTTGTAGGACGTATGGGTGAACGCACCGCGGCCGTTGCAGTCCCCCAATGCCCAGACGCCGGCCACACTGGTTTCAAGCTGATCGTTGACCGCAATGAAACCGCGTGGGTCGGTTGCGATGCCCGTGGTTTCCAGCCCCAGATCGTCGGTGTTCGGACGCCGCCCGACCGCGAGCAGGACGTGGCTGCCGATGACTTCCGGCGGACCTTCGGCGCAATCGGTAGCGACGGCGATTCCCCGGGCGTGGGGCGCAAACCGGATGCACGCGGCGCCGGTGCGGACGGTGATGCCCTCGGCTTCCAGGAAAGACCGGATCGATGCCGAAATCTCCTCGTCCTCCCGCGCGATCAGGCGGGGGCTCTTTTCGACAACGGTGACCTTCGATCCGAAGCGCCGGTATATCTGGGCGAACTCCAGCCCGATATAGCTGCCGCCAATGACGACGAGATGGTCGGGCAGCACGTCGGTTTCGAGCAGCGAACTGTTGGTGAAATATGGGACGTCGTTCACCCCGGGCAGGTCCGGGACCAGCGCGCGCCCGCCAACATTGATGAAGATGCGATCCGCCTCGAACAGGTCCGCGCCAAGCCGGACGACGTGGGGTCCTTCGAACCGGGCATGACCCCGCAGCAGAGAGCACCGTTCCATGCCCTGCAGCCAGGATTCGTTCCCTTCCCTGGCGTCCCTCGAGATCTTCTGCGACCGCGCATGGACACGCGCCATATCGATGCGGATGTCGCTCGTCAGCACGCCGAAATCCTCGCCGCGGCGGGCGAGGTGGGCCGCGTAGGCGCTGGCGACAAGGGTTTTCGTCGGCGTGCAGCCGGTATTGACGCAGGTGCCGCCCACTTTATGGCGTTCCATGACAGCAACAGTCATGCCGGCCTCGGCCAGGCGCGCGGCCATGGGCGATCCTGCCTGCCCCGTGCCGATGACGATCGCGTCGAAGCGCCGGCTCATGCCGCCTGGCCTTGCGCGGCGCGCGCCAGGCGATGTTCACCGGGAATGTCAATCAGGATGGCCAGGAGCTTAGCGAAACACATGCGGTTCCCCTTGAGTCAGGCCTGGAAGCATGGGCGGGACTATGCACCTTCCGTGCGCCCTGGTCCAAGGCTTGACGGCTGGAACAGGCCGAATTGAGAACGGAGCGGTGACAGCTACCTCTTCTGTGAACGGGATACTTCGACTGGTAACATCTGCTGGAGCCGGTATACTATCCGGCGGCGTCCACGCTGCCCGCCGTATTTTGCGCCGCCTGAGCCGGGCGGCCAAGGCCATGAGGAAACGTGAAATGCCGCCAAGCGGCATACGACACGCCTATTCGACAGCCCCGACCGCCAGCGAGGCGGCGCGGGAGATTCATGCCGGGCTCGCACAGGCCGATCTGGAACTTGTCGTCCTGTTTTGTTCCCGAGGCTTCGACCTCGAAGCCCTCGGTCCGGAACTCGGCCAGCTGTTCGGGGACGCGACCGTGGTGGGATGCACAACCGCAGGTGAGATCACGCCGGTTGGCTACCTGGAGGGCTCGATCACCGGCTTCAGCCTGTCCGCCGATGAATGCGAGGCGGTTGCGCAACTGATCCCGGCGATCTCGTCGTTGCAGATCCCGCAAGGCACGGCAGCCGCGGACGCTCTGATCCGGCGGCTTGCCGAGCGCGGCAGCACGCCCGAACCGCCGGACACCTTCGCCCTGCTGCTGATCGACGGCATGTGCGCGACCGAAGAGCTTGTCCTGAGCGCGATCCATCGCCGCCTCGACCCGATCCCCCTGCTCGGCGGTTCGGCCGGTGACGGCATGCGGTTTGAGCGGACCTTCGTCTATTGGCAAGGCCGTTTCCATCCCGATGCAGCCCTGCTGACGCTCGTGAAGATCCGGCGGCCGTTTCGCGTCTTCAGGCGCCAGCACTTTTTCGCAACCGATACGCGCATGGTCGTCACCGGCGCGGACCCGGCGCGGCGCGTGGTGACCGAGATCAATGCCGAACCGGCCGGCCCCGAGTATGCGCGCATCATCGGCCTGGACTACCGCGCGCTGACCCCGATGATGTTTGCCGGGCATCCGGTGATGGTGAAGGTCGGCGGTGATTACTACATCCGCTCGATCCAGAAGACGAACGAGGACGGCAGCCTGACGTTCTACTGCGCGATCGACGAAGGCGTCGTGCTGACGCTCGCACGCCACGAGGACATCATCGAGAACCTGCGCAGTTTCTTCGCCGACATGCGCGCCCGGATGGGCAAGCCGCTGCTGGTCATCGGCTTCGACTGCGTGCTGCGCAGCGTGGAAGCCGAGAGCCGGCAGGTGAAGCATGTCGCGAGCCGCATCCTTGCCGAGAACAACGTCATCGGCTTCAGCACCTATGGCGAGCAGCTTGCCGCGATGCACGTCAACTACACGTTCACCGGCCTGCTGATCGGCAGCGGGACGGAGACGTGACCGATCTGCCGCCCCACGATCCGGATGCGTACGCCCGGCACGAAGCCGAATTGCGCAAGCTGCGCAAGATCAACCGCGTGCTGATGGACCGTGTCGAGCGCGACATGGACGCCCAGGGCGGCGACGCCTATTCGCTGTTCCGCACCGCGATTACGCTGGAGGCACGGGTCAGCGAACGCACGACCGAGCTGACCAAGCTCACGCATCAGCTGATGCACGAAATTTCCGAACGGCGGCAGGTCGAGAAGGCGCTGCTCGCCGCGAAAGCCGAGGCGGAGCAAGCCAATCTTGGCAAGACCCGATTCCTGGCCGCCGCCATGCATGACCTCTGCCAGCCGCTGAACGCCGCGCGGTTGTTCCTGGGCGCGCTTGCCGACGAGGTTGCAAGCGACCGTCACCGCGATCTTCTCGGCCGCATCGATTCAGCGCTCGATACGGTCGATGAATTGCTGGGAACGTTGCTCGATATTTCCAAACTGGACTCCGGCGTCTGGCCGGTGACCCTGGGCAACGTCGCGAGCGGGCCGATACTGGCGCGGCTGGCCGAGGAATACCGGCCGCAGGCACACGCGGCGGGCCTTGACCTGCGGGTCGTTGCATGCGGCGCGATCGTGCACACCGATCAGCACCTGTTCGAACGGATCCTGCGCAACCTGATCAGCAACGCGATCCGCTACACAGCCGAGGGCCGCGTGCTCATCGGCTGCCGTCGCCAGGGAACGCGCCTGGCGGTGCAGGTATGGGACACCGGCGTTGGCATTCCCAGCCAGATGCAACGACAGATCTTCGAGGAGTTCCAGCGCCTCGGTAACGCACCGCGACGGGAGGGCAAGGGACTGGGGCTTGGACTGGCGATCGTCGATCGCATTGCCCGCCTGCTCGACCTTGGCATCGAAGTGAAAAGCCAGGTCGGGCGCGGTTCGTGCTTTTCCGTTATGGTCCCGATCGGTACAGCTGCGAAC
Organism: Rhodopila globiformis; assembly: GCF_002937115.1. Classification (GTDB taxonomy): domain Bacteria; phylum Pseudomonadota; class Alphaproteobacteria; order Acetobacterales; family Acetobacteraceae; genus Rhodopila; species Rhodopila globiformis. Next base: position 79,717 of record NZ_NHRY01000260.1, read on the forward strand.
GGTCCCGACTGGGCGCCGCCGGACAGGCGGATCGAGCCACCGGGCCTGGACGGCAAAACCATTGTCGTCATCGACAACGACGAGATTGCCATCGACGGCATGCGCGCCGTGCTCAATGGCTGGGGATGCCGCCTGGTCGGCGCCGCTTCGTCGCAGGACGCGGAGGAACGGCTGGCTGCCGATGCGCTGGTTCCGGACCTTGTCGTCGCGGATTATCACCTCGATCACGGAACATACGGCACGGACGTGATCACGGCGCTTCGCAGCCGATATGGCAACGACCTGCCTGCCCTGGTGGTATCCGGCGACAGATCGACGCAACTGCGCGGCTCCTTGAAGGCGTCGGGCTATGCTTTTCTCGCCAAGCCGGTCAGTCCGGCCCGGCTGCGCGCCATGATGAGCTACCTGGTGAGCCCGCCGACGGATGAATGATCCGCTGCCTGGAGTTCGGGTGGCATGGCGCCGCTGCGCTGGAACGCAACGATGGCCTGGGCGCGGGTGGCAACGCCGAGCTTGCGCAGGATGGCCGTCATGTGCGCCTTCACGGTCACGTCGCTGATGTCCAGGTCGCGCGCGATCTGCTTGTTCGAGCAGCCTTTGGCGAGCAGGACGAGCACGGCGATCTGCCGCGGGGTCAGCGGCTCGTCTGCAGCGGCCGCGCTGGCGGCCGGCTCGATGCCCTGGAACGGGGTGTAGATGCCGCCATCGAGCACGACCTGCAGCGCCTGCATCATGGCGTCCTTCGACGTGGATTTGGCGATGTAGCCGGCTGCGCCGCAGGCCAGCGCACGCCGCACGACGGACAGATCCTCCAATGACGAAATTACAACGATCGGCGTCGCCGGCACCTTGTCCCGCAGGGCGACCAGATCAGCCAGGCCGTTCGAGCCTGGCATGAACAGGTCCAGCAGGATCAGGTCCAGGTCGTCGTCGCGGGCAACGGCCTCGAACAGTTCCGTCGTCGCGCACGCTTCCAGGCAGGTCAGCGCCCAGCCGCGCGCGGCGAACAGGCGTTCGACGACCTCGCGAATGGCTTCGCGGAACAGCGGGTGATCTTCGGCTACCAGGACTTTCTGCACGGACGCTCATGCTCCTTCGCCTGTTTCCGGCAATTGCGGAGTTATCCGTCTTGATAGCTCTCCGACCACTGCCGTTGCCATTCGACCTTTGTCTAATATACCGCCACCGATCCGAGAGCCATGATGCCCGTCAAGCCGCGTCGATAGCGGCGTGAAGAACACCAAGAGGACGTACCGTGGCAAGATTTAAAACCCGGCTTGATAATGCTTGCTTTGTTCTAGGCCTGCTCACAGCCCTGGGAACCGGCGCGCGCGCGGATGAGGCGCTCGACCGTGCGGCGGCAAATCCCAGCAACTGGGCGATGTACGGGCACGGCTATGACAACACCCGCTACTCGCCGCTCAATCAGATCAACGCGAAAAATGTCGGCCACTTGAAGCTGGCCTATTCGTTCCAGCTCGGCTCGCTGCGCTCCAATGAATCGTCGCCGATCGTTATTGGTGATACGATGTATGTCAGCACCTCCTGGGGGCCGAAGTACGTCTACGCCATCAACGCCGCGACCGGCGAGCGCAAGTGGACGTACGAGCCGGACATTCCCGACGACGTGCTGCAATACGGCTGCTGCGACGCCAACAGCCGCGGTGTGGCCTATGGCGCCGGCAAGATTTTCGTCGGCCGTCTCGACGGCAAGCTCGCGGCGGTCGATGCCGAGACCGGCAAGGAACTGTGGGTTACCACGGTTGTGGACTACAAGCAGGGTTCGGTCATTACTTCGCCGCCGCTTGTGGTCAAGAACATGGTCATCACCGGCTTTGGCGGCGGTGAATACGGCGCGCGGGGCAGCCTGCAGGCCTATGACATCGAGACTGGCAAGCTGCTGTGGCGGACCTATACCATTCCGGGGCCGGGTGAGCCCAACAACGACACCTGGAAGGGCGACAGCTGGCAGCACGGCGGCGGCGCGCCCTGGCTGGTCGGGTCTTACGATCCCAAAACGGATACGGTGTTCTGGGGCACGTCGAATCCCGGGCCTTGGAACTCCGTTGTGCGCAGCACCGGCGACGGCAACTATGGCAAGCTGACCAACCTTTACACCTCCAGCACGGTCGCCTTCGACCCCGGCGCCGGCAAGATCAAGTGGTGGGTGCAGGGAACGCCCGAGGACGCCTGGGACTATGACGGCGTCAACGAGCTGGTGCTGGCCAACCTGCCGCTGCACGGCAAGGAGACGCCGGTCTACATGAAGGCCGATCGCAACGGCTTCTTCTACGTCGTCAACCGCGACACCGGAAAGATCGTTTCTGCCGAGAAGTTTGTTCCGACGACCTGGGCCACCACGATCGACATTGCCACCGGCAAGCCGCAGGAGGTCGCCGACCAGCGTCCGGGGCCGAACCATCCGGTCAAGGGCGTCTGTCCGAACCTGATCGGCGGCAAGAACTGGCAGCCGATGTCGTATAATCCCGAAACCCGGCTGGTCTACATCCCGTCCAACAACGTCTGCATGGACTGGTCCGTTTCGGAAGTGAACTACCGAAAGGGCGTATTCTACCTGGGCGCGGAATTCCCGACGCATCCGGGGCCGGGTGGCTACATGGGCGAACTGATTGCCTGGGACCCGATCGCGCACAAGAAGGTCTGGACCGTCAAGACCGACCTTCCGTTCAATGGCGGCACCATGACCACCGCGGGCGACCTGACGTTCTGGGGTGACCTTCATGGCGTGTTCCATGCCTATGACGCCAAAAACGGCACCGAACTGTGGAAGACGTCGCTTGGCTCGGGCATCGGCGCCGGCCCGATCAGCTTCTCGGTCAAGGGCAAGCAGTACATCGCCGTCGTTGTCGGACGCACCGCCTCCATCCCTGCGTTCCTCGGTGCGGTCGGCAAGAAGATCACCGACGCCACGCCCGAGGGTGGCGCGCTGTTCGTCTTCACGGAGTGAGCGTCGTGCGACGGACCTTTCTGACAACTCTGATGGCTGGGACGGCGCTTTTTAGCGCCGTTTCCACCAGCCAGGCGGCGGCGCCGCTGCGGCTGTGCGCGGACCCGGCGAATTTGCCCTTCAGTACGTCGTCACCCGCGGCTGCGAAAGCAGGCACGCCGGGCCTTTACGTCGAGATCGGCCAGGCAGTCGCCGACGCGCTCGGCCGGCCGATGGAAACGATCTGGTCGCTCAGTTACTTTGGAAAGCGTAACCTGCGGACCACGCTGCTCGCCGGGCAGTGCGACTTCGCGGTGGGCCTGCCGGCGGTCGAAGACTTCATGGGCCCGAGGGTCGTCTTCTCGCGCCCGATCATGTCCGTGGGCTACGCGCTGGCCGTGCCCAAGGATGCCGGGACCAACCTCAATGGCAAGCGGGTGGCGGTGCAGTTCGCGTCTCCACCGCAGAGTTTCGTGGCTACACGTGAAACGATCACGCCCGCGACGGTGATGGATCCTGATGCCGGCATGCGCCTGCTCGCGGACGGCAAGGTGGATGCGGCGTTCGTCTGGGGGCCGTCGGCAGGCTATGTCAACCATGCGGTGCTGCACGATGCGTTCCGGGTCGTGCCGGCGGACGGGCCGCAGATGCGCTACGAGGCGGCCATCGGCTTTTCGCGCAAGAACAAGGAACTGCGCGATCAGGTGAACGCCGTCCTGCCGGGGCTGTCGGCGAAAATCGCGGCACTTGTGGTGAAATATGCCGTGCCGGAAGGCCCGCCGGTCAAGCTGGCGGCGATGGATACGGTGCAGTCCGTGATTGCCGAGGCGCAGGCGCCGGCGGAAACGCCGAAGCCTGAGGCAAAGCCGGCGGAACAGCCTGCCGTGGCCAGCGTCAATCCAACGGCCGAGGCTCCCAAGGCGGCGCCCAAACCGTCGGCGGCGGAAGTGGCCGAAGGGCGCGAAATCTTCAACGGCACCTGCGCCCACTGCCACGGGCCGGACGCGGTGCAGTCGGAACGCCGCATCAACCTGCGCCTGCTGCGTCACCGTTACGGTGATGACATGTATGCCGTGTTCCACAAGACGGTGACGAAGGGACGGCCGTCCAAGGGAATGCCGACCTGGGGAAACGTGTTCACCGAGGACGATTTTTCAAAGATCTATGCTTTCCTGAGCACCATCCAGGCCCCCTGATCCCGTCCGGATTTGCCGGACTGTTACAACAACATAACGGAGTGGAAAATGGTTGAGAAAGCCCTGAGCGAAGTCGCACAGCAGATTGCGTTGCGATCACATTACGAAAACTGGATCGGCGGCAAGTGGGTTGCGCCGGTGAAGGGGCAGACCTTCGACAACCCGTCGCCGATCAACGGCCGCACCGTCAGCACGCATGCCCGCTCCACCGCCGAGGACATCGAACTCGCGCTGGACGCCGCGCATGCCGCCAAGGACGCCTGGGGCCGCACCTCGCCGGCCGAGCGCGCCCTCGTCCTGAACAGGATCGCGGACCGCATGGAGGAGAAGCTGGATCTTCTTGCCATGGTCGAGACGATCGACAACGGCAAGCCGATCCGCGAGACGAAGGCTGCGGATTTGCCGCTGGCAATCGATCATTTCCGTTACTTCGCCGGCTGCGTGCGCGCCCAGGAAGGCAGCCTGTCGGAAATCGACCACGACACCATCGCCTATCATTTCCATGAGCCGCTCGGCGTTGTCGGCCAGATCATTCCGTGGAATTTCCCGCTGCTGATGGCGGTGTGGAAGCTGGCTCCGGCGATTGCCGCGGGCAACTGCGTGGTGCTGAAGCCGGCCGAGCAGACGCCGCTGGCGGTTTTGGTTCTGATGGAAACTATCGCCGATCTGCTGCCGCCTGGCGTGGTGAACGTGGTGACCGGGTTCGGCGTCGAGGCCGGCAAGCCGCTGGCGCAGAACAAGCGCATCGCCAAGATCGCCTTCACCGGCGAAACGACGACCGGCCGGCTGATCATGCAGTACGCCAGCGAGAATCTGATCCCGGTGACGCTGGAACTCGGCGGCAAGTCGCCCAACATCTTCTTCGCCGACGTCATGGCCGAGGATGACGACTTCCTCGACAAGGCGCTGGAAGGCTTCACCATGTTCGCGCTGAACCAGGGCGAGGTCTGCACCTGCCCGTCGCGCGTCCTGGTGCACGAAAGCATCTATGAGCGCTTCATCGAACGTGCCGTGGCGCGGACCCGCAAGGTGGTGCAGGGCAGCCCACTCGATCCCGCAACGATGATCGGCGCGCAGGCCTCCAACGACCAGTTGGAAAAGATCCTGTCGTATCTCGACATCGGCAAGCAGGAAGGGGCGAAGGTGCTGACGGGCGGCAATCGCGCCCATCTCGGCGGCGACCTTGAAGGCGGCTTCTACGTGGAGCCGACGATCTTTCAGGGCCACAACCGGATGCGGATCTTCCAGGAGGAGATCTTCGGGCCGGTCGTGTCGGTCACGACCTTCAAGGACGACGACGAGGCGCTCGCCATCGCCAACGACACGCTTTATGGCCTGGGCGCCGGCGTGTGGTCGCGCAACGGCAACCGCGCCTATCGCTTCGGCCGGGCGATCCAGGCCGGGCGCGTCTGGACCAACTGCTATCACCTGTATCCCGCGCATGCGGCGTTCGGCGGCTACAAGCAGTCGGGCATCGGGCGTGAGACGCACAAGATGATGCTGGATCATTACCAACAAACAAAGAACATGCTGGTCAGCTACAGCCCGAAGGCACTGGGCTTCTTCTGAGCGAGTGGAGCGCGGGCCTTTGTCGCCCGCGCTCCTGCTTCTGGAGTGTTGAGATGGTCGAGCGGGTTCGTGTGACGGAGGCCGCGGAAGCCGTCATCCGCCAACTTGAAGCGGCGCACGGCAATCTGGTGTTCCATCAGTCCGGCGGCTGCTGCGACGGCAGCGCGCCGATGTGCTACCCACGCAATGAATTCCGCGTCGGCGCGCAGGACGTCTTCCTGGGAACGATCGCCGGCGTTCCTATGTTCATGGGCGCGGCGCAGTTCGAGTACTGGGCGCACACGCAACTGATTATCGACGTCGTGCCCGGCCGGGGCGGCGGATTTTCGCTGGAGGCGCCGCTGGGCGTGCGATTTCTAACGCGCAGCCGGGTCTTCACCGACGCCGAGGCGGAGGAATTGAGCCTGGAAGGGCCGCCAAAGCGGGGCGACGAGGTGACGGAGTGAACGACATGATGAAGCGGCTGCGACTGTGGGCGGCCCCGGTGATCATCGCCACGGTCTTCGGCATGGCGAACGCGGTAGCGGCGGAGCCCGCAACTGACAGTGTGGCGAACGGAAAGGCCATTTTCCAGCGCACCTGCGCCAACTGCCATTCGCTGGAGATTGGCGTCAACAAAGTCGGACCGAGCCTCTGGCATGTCATGGGGCGGCCGATCGCGGCTGTGCCTGACTTCAATTACTCGAAAAGCCTGCGGGAACGACGGACGGACTGGCAGGTCTGGGACGAGGCCACGTTGAACGTCTATCTCCGCAACCCGCGGGAAACCGTTCATAACGTAAAGATGTTCTTCAGGGGCCTGCCCAATCCGACGGACCGGGCGGATGTCATAGCGTATCTCAGTACTTTGCAGTAAATATCGGAGGGCCCCACCCTCCCGGGCATTCCTGCGGCCGCACGCGGCGAACTCAGGGCGCGGCGTGCACCCGCCAAACGGCATTTCCGACATCATCGGCCACCAACAGGCCACCGTGCCCATCCACCGCCACCCCGACCGGCCGGCCACGGGCCTCGCCGGCGGCATTGAGGAAACCGGTCAGGACATCCACCGGCTCGCCCTCCGGCTTTCCGTTTACGAACGGAATGAAAATCACCCGGTAGCCGCTCGGCGGGCGGCGGTTCCAGGAGCCATGCTGGCCGACGAAGGCGCCGGCGGTGAACGGCGGCGGCAGGCCGCTCCGCGCCGTAATCGCCAGCCCCAGCGAGGCGGTATGCGGTCCCAGCGCATAGTCCGGCGCGATCGCCCGTGCCACAAGGTCCGGTCGTTGCGGCTTCACCCGGTCATCGACGTGCTGGCCGAAATAGCTGTACGGCCAGCCATAGAAGCCGCCGTCCCGCACCGAGGTCATGTAGTCCGGCACAAGGTCGCTGCCCAGCGCATCGCGCTCGTTCACCGCGGTCCACAGCACCGGCGCCGGATCCAGCGCGAAAGCCAGGCCGTTGGGATTGCGCAGGCCGGTGGCAAAGCTGCGGTGCGTGCCGGTGGCGGCATCCACCTGCCAGATCTGCGCCCTGCCCGCCTCGGCCGCCATGCCGTTCTCGCCGACATTGCTGTTCGATCCGATGCTGACATAGAGGAACCGGCCGTCCGGGCTGGCGACGAGGTTCTTGGTCCAGTGGTGGTTGAGCCGCCCCGCGGGCAATTCTGTCAGCACCGAACCGGGATCGTCGATGCGCGTCTGGCCAGCGTGATAGGCATAGCGGCGGATCGCGTCGGTATCCGCAACGAACAGCCGGTCCCCGACAAGCGCGATGCCGTAGGGCGAGTTCAGTCCCTGCAGGAAAACCGAGCGGACGTCCGCCGTGCCGCTGCCATGCGTGTCGCGCAGCAGGATCAGCCGGTTGGGGCTGGGCACGCCGGCCCCGGCACGAGACATGATGCGCCGCGCGATGAAGCCGCGCAGGCCGGAGTCGTCGTCCGGCTTCGGCGGGGTATTCGTTTCGGCGACCAGCACGTCGCCGTTCGGCAGGACATAAACGTTGCGCGGATGGTCGAGACCGGTCGCGAAGGCATCGACCGCAAGTCCCGGCGCCGGCGTCGGCCGCTCACCGGCGTGCCAGCCGATGGCCGGCGCGACTTTCACCGTCGGGAACAGCGTCCGCACCGGCGGCGGCAACTGCGGATGCGGGCCGATTCCGGCGGAAAGCGGCAGCTTCGCGCTCTCGCCGCGGGAGGCCATCCCGACCGCGACGCCGGCCAGCACCAGGATGACCGCGCCCAGGCTCAATCGTTTCATGGTGCGGCGTTGCATGAAAAGCGCCCCTTTCGGTGCCGAAGCGTTGCAGCCGGATCATCGCACGGCACGAAGACGCCCGGCAAAGCACGGCTGTAGCTTTCATTGTCTGTTCGCGACAAGTTGACCGGACCGGCAGGCGATGGCCTGAAGCACAAGCGCGCCTCGGCCGACGCGGGGCAGCGCTACCAAAGCCGCCGGCTGGCCAGTTCCGCGCCCTGGGCAAGCGACGTGAGCTTTGCCCAGGCGATGTCGGCATGAACGCGACCGCCCAGGCCGCAATCGGTCGCGGCGATGACGTTCTCCCGGCCGACGATGTTGGCGAACCGCAGTATTCTCTCAGCCACCAGTTCGGGATGCTCGACAACGTTCGTGGCGTGGCTGACGACGCCGGGCAGGATCAGCTTGCCCTCCGGCAACCTGACGTCCTGCCAGACGCTCCATTCGTGCTCGTGGCGGACGTTTCCTGCCTCGAATGAATAAGCCTGGCAGTCGATCGCCAGCATCACGTCGATGATGTCGCGCATCGGAATGTCGGTGGTGTGCGGGCCGTGCCAACTGCCCCAGCACAGATGGAAGCGGATCCGGTCCCGGGGCAGGCCTTTGATGGCATGGTTCAATGCCTCGACCCGGCGCATGGAAAATCGCCGGTACGCCTCGACCGTCGGTTCGGGATTGATCATATCCCAGTTCTCGGCAATCGACGGGTCGTCGAGTTGCAGGATCAGCCCGCTGTCAACAATCGCCTTGTACTCCTCGCGCATCGCATCGGCGCAGGCGAACAGGAATTCATCATCGGTCTTGTAATAATCGTTGCCGATGCGCGAGGCGCTGCCCGGGGCGACCGACGTCATGAAGCCTTCCTCGATCCCATGGGCTGCCAGCGCCGCCTTGAAATGATCGATGTCGGCCTTGATGGCGGCCTGTCCCGTGTAGGTCAGCGGCCCCACGCAAACCGGGAAGTGCGCCGCCCTCGGTCCCGTGCTGACGCCTGACTCAGGATCGCCGTAAGCAGCCGCGAACCGCAGCCGGTCACGCCGATCGGCGAAACTCGTCAGCACCACCTCGCCAGGATGCGAGCGCCTGGCAGGCATTTCGTACAGGCCCGGACCGGACAGCATGAGACCGCCGAGGCGCTGAAAGGAATAGCTCCACCACGCGCCATAGTTCACCCGGTGTCCCATCGACTTGCCGAACTCGCCATCGCCCGGAATATCAATGCCGGCCGCCTTCTGGCGGCCCACCACGTCGCCGACCGCGGCGCGGAGCAACGCCTGGAACCGGGCCTCGTCCATGTCATCGTTGCCGGTCCGGCTGCGGTTGGCCTCGATCAGGCTATCCGGACGCGGCAAGCTGCCGGCATGGCTGGTCAGAATGCGGTCTGTGCTCGCTTTCATAGTTTCCTCTCCGAATTATTTGCCGGGCCGTTCGCCGGCCACGGCAACCCGGGCGGGGCGACGCCGGGCAACAATCGCTTTCGGCCCGGGGCATCAGGTCCAGCAGATCGATTGCAACTCCACCCGTCAAGCCGTTCTCGCCTGAGGGCCGTTCCTACCCACCCGGATCAAATGCCGCACCCGTGGCTTCCCCTGGATCTGGAAGCCGGTCGCCGCTTTTCGCAGTTCCCACCCAAGCTCCGTGATCCGTTCGCGCTGGCGCAGGTACTCCAGCCAGGACGCGCTGTGGAACGTTTCGATGAAGACCCCTTCGTCGTCCGCATCCTCGTACACCGCCCAGTCATACGCGTCGTTGCGTAGGCGTTCCGCCCCAAGCCGGCGCACGACATCCAGGAACGCCTCGCGATCGGCAGGGCGAATGCGGTACTCGATGTCGATCTGCACCGGCCCGCTGTCCGGCCGCACCTCGGCGGCCAGCACCGGCGCCGGCCAGTGCATCGAGGGCGTGACATCCACCCCTTCCGCGATCCGCAGCCGGCAACGCCGCAGCAACGGGATCGCGACCAGCAGGCAGGCCGCCGCGGCCAGCAAAGTTTCGGATGAACCGATGGCGGCGGCGACCTGACCCCAGGCCACGCTGCCCAGAGTCAGGCTGCCGAACAGCACTTTCGCGAACACGCCAAGGCCCCGCCCGCGCACCCAACCGGGCACCGAAGCCTGCGCCGCGACATTGATGGTGGCCAGCACGGCGATCCAGCACAGCCCCGCCAGCAGGCTCGCGGCGAGCGCCGTCGGCACGTCGTATGCCATCGCATAGAGCGCCATGGCGCCGGCTGTCCCGACCGTGCCGGCGACCACGAGACTGTCGGCGCTCATCCGCTCGCGCAGCCACGGCAACAGGAACGTGCCGGCGACCGAGCCGACGCCAATCGTGGCGAGCAGGATGCCATAGCCCTGCATCCCGCCGCCGATCTGGCTCCGCGCCAGCGCCGGTAGCAGCGCCCAGTAAGCGGCAGCGAACGGAAAGAACCCGCCGCCCCGCATCAGCGCGGCGCGCAGTTCCGGATTGTAGCGGGCGTGCCGCAGTCCGGCGAGCATGGCACGGCCGATATGTTCCGACGGCAACGAGGGCGCCTCGCGCCGCTCCACGCGCCACAGCAGAACGGCGGTGATCATGACGACGTTGCTCACCGCGTTCAGCCAGAACGGCGCGGCCATCCCGAGGCCCGCGATGACGGTGCCGATCAGCGCCGGTCCGACGACACGGCTGAGGCTGACGCCGAAACTGTTGAGCGTTACGGCGGACGGCAGTTCCTCCTGACTGACGAGTTGCGGCAGCACCGCCTGCCACGTCGGCAGGATCAGCGCGATTGCGGTTCCCGAAACGAAGGTGACGGCAAGCAATGTTGCGGGCGTTGCCTGGTTGAACAGGACCAGGGCCGCGAAGCCGGCGATGAACGGCGTGGTAAGCAACTGCGTGGCCAGCAGAAGCCGCCGCCGGTCGATGATGTCGGCCAGCGCGCCGGCGGGAAAGCCGAACAGGAACACCGGCAGCGCCATTGCCGCCTGCACCAGCGCGACCGTCGAAGGATTGCCGCTGAGCTCGGTCATCAGCCACCCGGAGGCGGCATTCTGCAGCCACGTGCCGATGTTGGATGCGACCATGGCCACCCACAACAGGGTGAAGACGGCGTGGCGGAACGGGCTCCAGGATGCCGACAGGGCCAGCGCTGCCGTGGGTTCCTGCGGATCAGGCTCGGGGGGTCTGTCTGGCAGTTGGGTCAGGACGCATGCCTCCGGCCGGAACCGTGCCTCCGCGCGGCGCCACGGAGACGGGATGCGCGACGATAGCATTGGTGCCATTGGCATCGATACGTGGGGCGCGGGCCGCAGGCGCGCACACGACCGGTACAGGCTGATCACATTACGGCGGGCCGCGGGGCGGCCGCAGCTACGCCGCAACCGCTTCGATCATCAGGGTATCGAGCATGAACGATCCGTCCGGCTCGATGCTGAAATGAGAGCGCACCTCGCTCGAGGCCGCCGCCTGCAGCGCCCGGATCATGCGGATGTTCTCCTCCGGCGTGCGCATCCGCGCGGTCCAGACGGGAAAATCCATGCGCAGCCGCCAGATCCGGCAGCCGCGGACGGCAAAGCCGCAGCGTGCCAGGGCGTCCGTCCATTCCGACATTGCATAATCCCGGACATGCGAGCCGTCCCGCAGCAGTTCGACCGCCTGCAGATGGGTGTCGAGCAACGCCCGGCCCGGTGAAAAGACGTCGATGAAGACGGCTGGAGCGCCGGCCTTGATCACGCGGCGCGCCTGCCGCACGCCACCCTCGAAGTCCTGCCAGTGGTGGGCGGAAAAGCGGCAGGCGATGAAGTCGAACGTGCCGGCCTCGAACGGCAGGCGCTCGGCGCGCGCCTCGGCGGTTTCGATGTTGGCCAGTCCCCGGCCGCGGGCTGTCGCGGCGACCGCCGCCAGCATCTCGGCCGACAGGTCGCAGGCCGTGACCTTCCGCGCGTGCCGGGCCAGCAGATAGGCGACATGGCCGCCGCCGGTGCCCAGGTCCAGCGCGTGCGCCGGAGCGGCCTGCGCGACGATCGTCTCCAGCGCCGCCAGATCCTCGCCCTGCGCATGCACTGCGCTTTCGACATAGGCTTTTGCCCGGGGCCCGAACTGGTCCGCGACGACGTCTTCATGAGCTCTCTGCATGGATGCCTCCCCGTGGATGGCGCAAGGATGCCCGGACGCCAGCCTGTTACAAGAGGAACGTTTATCCTGGTATAAATGGTGCCATGCTCGATCCGGACCAGAGACGCCTGCTTGGCGATTTCGTGCGGGCGCACCGCGAGCGGCTGCGTCCCGACGCCCCGGGCGGGCGGCGGCGAACGCCGGGGCTGCGGCGCGAGGAACTTGCCGCCCGCGCCGGCATCAGCGCCACCTGGTGCGCCTGGATCGAGCAGGGTCGTGACGTGCAGGCCTCACCGCAGGCGCTGGGGCGGCTGGCACGGGCGCTGTCCCTCTCCCGCGCCGAGCGCACCTATCTGTTCGAGCTGGCCGATCGGCGTGATCCGGACAGCGAGGCCGGCGAGGCGGCGGACGAGGCGCCGGCGTCGTTGCGGGAAATGGTGCAGGCGGTCGCACCCCCGGCCTATGGCCTCGACCGGTTCTGGAACGCATGCTGCTGGAATGCCGCCGCGATGCATTTGTTCCGCGGCTGGCTGGATGCCGGCGCCCAGCGCAACCTGCTGCGCTATATCTTCCTGGATGCGCAGGCACGCGCGCTGATCCCCGACTGGGAACACCGGGCGCGGCGGGTGCTGGCGGAATTCCGTGCCGATTACAGCCACAATCTGAAGGACAAACGGATGCAGTCGATGGTGGCGGCGTTGCGCGCGGAAAGCGTCTTGTTCGCCCGGGCCTGGGGCGAGCAGGGCGTGCTGGACCGCACCGGCGGCCTGCGCAGTTTCACCCACCCCGAGCTTGGCCCGCTGCGATTCCGCCAGCATACCTTTACGCCTGCGGATCGGCAGGACTTCAAGCTGGTATTGCTGATGCCGGCCTGAGGGTCCGCGCCGGCTGAACGGACCGCATCGCCAACAATCTATCCCGCGCGGCACGGCGCTGCGGTGGGCGATGTGATCTGGTTCACACCCGCCAAAACCAGTTCCTGGCACCATGACAGTCATTGCAGCAACAGGAGGAACGTCATCATGCCGTGGTCCGACGCCAACGACAGCCTTGTCGCCCCGCATCAGCAAATTCCACGCGATCCGGTCGAGCTGACGCCGGCCGAGGCGTCCCTGGTATCCGGCGGCGTAATGTGCAGCCGCGACCCGGGCGTGCAGGTCCTGGTATGGTTTGCGACGGGAGGGATGGGTATCGGCTACCGGAACGGTCCGTTCACCTGCTGGGGCTAGCAAAGCGCCAGTTCGTCCCGGCACCTTACGGCTCTCGCTGCCCGCGCCCGTACAGGCCGATCAGCTCGCACGAGTCGATCGCCTGCATCCGCGCGGCGGCTTCGACATCCGGGCACAGCGCACCGGCCCCAAGGCCGAGCTGGCTGACACGCAGCGCATACAGCCGGAAATGGTAATGATGCGACGGCGCGCCGCGTGGCGGACAGGGGCCGCCATAGCCCCGCCGCCGGAAGTCGTTGATGGCCTGCGGCGGGAATGACCGCATCGGCGACCAGTTCTCGGACAATCCCCGCGCCTCCGGGGGGATGTCGTAGATGCCCCAGTGATACCAGGTCCGGCCGGGCGCATCCGGATCGCTGCACACCAGGACAAAGCTGCGCGTCGCGGCCGGCGGATCGGCCCAGGCGAGCGGCGGCGAAACATTCGTGCCGTCGCAGGTGTGGCGCACCGGGATCCAGGCGCCCGGTGCGAAGGCTTGACTGGTCAGGCGCATGCGGATCCCCCTGTAAGAGCAAAGCTGTTGTCCCCCCGCGGCACGATGCGAGCCCCCAGGCTGCCGCTTTCGCGCGCGAGCACGTCATGCAGCCACGCGGCGTCCGGAGCCGATGGCCGGTTCAGCCGGAAATACCGGATCGGCATGGGCTGCAGGTCAAGCGCCCCTGGCACGGCAGCCTCGTGCCCGTCGCGGCCGGCTCCTGCGATCTGGATTCCGGCGCGATGCAAGGTGGCGATCGTTTCCAGCAGGCCGGCGCGCGCCCGGTCCAGCACGCAGCAGTCGATCCGGGCGGCTGTCAGGACGGCGACATTGTCCGGGTGCATGCGGTAATGGATGCTCTTGGGCCAGGGATTGTCATGGGTGGTGCTGGCGGTTTCGAGATTGACCATCCTCGCCACCAGCTGTGCGGCATCCAGCACGGCGAGCGCGTCACCCCATACGCAATCGGGTCCGGCCGGGTGTGGACTCGGCCCGTCCGCGGCTTCCGCCAGGTGGACGCAATCCGCAGCGGACCGCACAAACGGCTCATGCAGCCAGGATCGTGTCATGCGTGCCGATCCATGCCTCTGTCCCTGTGGCCGGGCGAGGGAGCGAGACGGCAATCCGGACTGACGTCCTTATTGTGCAGCAATCGATGATCCTTGCGGTCCTGTCCCGTTTGAAGCCTTATCTGTGCGGGTGGCTGTCGCGTTGATCTATATCAACGACGCGCACCAGTCCGTGACGACCTGAGAGCGGAGGTCTTGCGGGCCGGATGGCTGTATCTGATTCGGAACAACAGCCCGCATGACACCGTTCCCGTCGAACGACGCCTGATCGGCGGCCGCGCCTGACGATTCGGTATCGCACCGAGCACGAAAACGGTCCGGCCGCGGACCACCGGCATGGTAACCGATCCGTGATCCAACATGATACTTGCACCATGCAAGCGTCATCGCCATACTGGCTTTCACATTGAAAGTTACACGGGTTTCAGACCATGCATCGCAAGAGCTTCTCCGACATGCCCTGCCCCATCGCCCGCAGCCTGGAGCGCGTCGGCGAATGGTGGAGCATCCTGATCCTGCGCGATGCCTTCCACGGCCTGACCCAGTTCGACCAGTTCCAGAAAAGCCTGGGCATCGCCCCCAACATCCTGGCTCGCCGGCTGAACGCCCTGGTCGAGAACGGCCTGCTCGAACGCCGCCGCTACAGCGAGCGGCCGCCGCGCGACGAATACGTGCTGACCGAGAAAAGCCAAGATTTCCGCCCGGTCCTGTGGACGCTGCTGGCCTGGGGCAACCGTCATTTCGCCCCTGAAGGCGCGAGCGTCGTCGTGGTGGACGCCGCGACCGGGATCACGGCGGACCCGGTGCTGATGGACCGGGTCAGCGGCAAGGTCATGACCCATCCCGCCTTCCGCAGCGCCCCCGGACCCGCCGCGGATCATCGGACGCGCGCCCGCCACGCCGCCCCTTCGCAGATCGCCACGGAGGCCACGCCATGAGCGACCAGGTCATCACTCGCGACGTCGCGCGGCCGGCGCGCACGGCCCGCCGCCGGATGTCCAGGCAAGCGGCCTTCGCCGCCCTGGGCCTTGTCGCGCTGACGGCCGCCGGCGCGTACGGCCACGAGTGGTGGACCATCGGCCGCTTCATCGAAAGCACCGACGACGCCTATGTCGGCGGCAACGTCACGCCGATCGCGCCGCATGTCGCCGGCTTCGTGAAACAGATCCTGGTCACCGACAATCAGTATGTGCGGGCCGGCCAGCCGTTGATCCGCCTCGACCCGGCCGACTACATCGCCGCGTTGGGCCACGCGCAGGCGGTGCTGCAGGCGCGCCAGGCGGCCATCGCCGCGCTGCAGGCCAGGCGGGTGCTGCAACGTTCGATCATCGCCGGCGCCGAGGCCGATCTGGCGGCGCGGCAGGCACAGGCGGTTTTCACCGCGCAGGAGGCCGAACGCTACCGCTCGCTGGCCGTCACCGCCGCCGGTTCTCGCCAGGATGCGCAGAAGGCACTGGCCAGCGACAAGGCGGCCCGGGCCGGCGTGCTGGCATCGCAGGCGGCGATCGCGGCAGCGAACGAGCAACTTGCGGTGCTGGACGCTGAAACCATCGCCGCACAGGCGGACCTCCACCAGGCGCAGGCGGATGTGCGCACCGCGCAGCTCAACCTGGGCTATACCGAGATCGTCGCCCCGGTATCCGGTTACGTCGGAAACCGTTACGCCCAGGTCGGCGCTTACGTTGCAGCCGGTACGAACCTGCTGTCGGTGGTGCCCGCGACCGGCCTGTGGGTGGATGCCAACTTCAAGGAAGACCAGCTTGGCCACATGAAGCCGGGCGACCCGGCAACGATCGTCGCCGACGTGCTGCCGGGCCGGACGTTCCAGGGCCATGTCGTCAGCCTGTCTCCGGCCACCGGCGCGGTGTTCAGCGTGATCCCGCCGCAGAACGCCACCGGCAACTTCACGAAGATCGTGCAGCGCGTGCCGGTGCGCATCGCCTTGGACGGCGACGGCCAGGAACTCGGGCTGCTGCGGGCCGGTCTGTCCACGACCGCCAGCGTCAACACGAAGGCGGAGCCCGGGCCATGAGCAGCGCGGCACGCGGCGTCCTGCCGTTCGCGGTGATGTGCTTCGGCATGTTCATCGCCCTGCTGGACATCCAGATCGTTGCGTCCTCATTGGCCGACATCGGCGGCGGGCTGTCGGCGGCGCAGGACGAGATCAGCTGGGTGCAGACGGCGTACCTGATCGCCGAGATCTGCATAATCCCACTGTCCGGCTGGCTGACGCGGGTGTTCTCCACGCGCTGGCTGTTCACCGCCTCGGCCCTGGGCTTCACCCTGTCCAGCGTGCTGTGCGGCATGGCGTGGGACATCGACAGCATGATCCTGTTCCGCGCCTTGCAGGGGATGCTGGGCGCGTCGATGATCCCCACGGTCTTTACTTCATCGTTCCATTACTTCGAGGGCCACCGGCGGGTCTATGCCGCGGCGGTGGTCGGCACGATCGCCTCGATCGCGCCCAGCCTGGGGCCGGTCATCGGTGGCTGGATCACCGACACGCTGGACTGGCGCTGGCTGTTCTACATCAACCTGGTTCCCGGCTTCCTGGTCACCATCGGCGTCGCCGCCCTGGTGGACATCGACAAGCCGGACCTGCGGCTGCTGAAGGGCGCCGACTATCTCGGCATCGCCCTGATGGCCGTCGCGCTGGGCACCCTGGAATACGTGCTGGAGGAAGGCGCCCGCTGGAACTGGCTCAGCGACCACACGATCCGCAACTGCGCGGTCATGTCCGCGGTCGCCGGCATCCTGTTCGTCATCCGCAGCCTGACCTTTGCGCAGCCCGTGGTGGACCTGCGCGCGCTGGGCAACCGCAACTTCCTGCTGGGCTGCATCCTGTCGTTCGTCACCGGCATCGGCATGTTCGCGACGATCTACCTGACGCCGCTGTTCCTGGGCTATGTGCGTGGGTTCTCCGCCTGGCAGACCGGCGTGGCGGTGTTTTCCACCGGCGTGGCCTCGATCGTCGGCGTGCCGGTCTATGTCATGCTGGGCAAGCGCGTCGACCTGCGCTGGCTGATGCTGTTCGGCCTGGCCAGCTTCGGCCTGTCGATGTGGAGCTTTACGTTCATCACCAACGACTGGGGCGGCGACCAGTTGCTGATTCCGCAGATCCTGCGCGGGTTCCCGCAGGTGTTCGCCGTCGCGCCCGCGGTGACGCTGGGCCTGGGCAGCCTGTCGCCGGCGCGGCTGAAATATGCCAGCGGCCTGTTCAACATGATGCGCAACCTGGGTGGCGCGGTCGGCATTGCGGTGTGCGGCGCGGTGCTGAACGACCAGACGAACCTGCACTTCCTGAACATTGCCTCCACCCTGACGCCCGCCAATGCGGCGATGAACGATCTGCTGGCGGGGCTGGGCGCGCGATTGACCGATGTGCTTGGTTCCGTGCCGGCCGGCCATCTGGCGGCGCTGGAGCAGTTGCGGGCCATCGCCTACCGCGAAGCCGCGACCATGGCTTATGCCGACGCCTTCCGCACCATCATGCTCGCCTTCCTTGTCACCACGCCGCTGGCACTGCTGTTGCGCAGGGTCAGCCCGCCGAAGACGGCCGCGGCCGACGCGCACTGATTTCGAAGCTTACTTTCAGGGAGAGACTGATCATGCAATCTTCGTTTCGTACCGTCCTGATTACCGGCGCCTCCACCGGCATTGGCGCGACGTACGCCGATCGTTTCGCCCGGCGTGGCCACGGGCTTGTGCTGGTGGCGCGCGACCAGGGGCGCCTGGAGACTCTTGCCGCCCGGCTGCGTGACGATTACCGCGTTCCCGTTGACGTGGTCGCCGCCGATCTGACCAGGGCCGGGGACCTGGGCCGTGTGGAGACGCGGCTGCGGCAGGACGCGGAAATCGGCATCCTGGTGAACAACGCCGGGGCGGCGGTGGGCGGCGGGTTCGCCAGTCCTGACCTGGATGCGCTGGAGCGGCTTGTTGACCTCAACGTCACCAGCCTTATGCGCCTGACCGGCGCGGTGGTGCCGCGTTTCCTGGCGGAGGGCGGCGGCGCGATCATCAACCTGACGTCGGTGCTCGCCGTCGCGCCCGAACTGATGCCCGGGATCTACCCGGCGACGAAGGCGTTCGTGCTGACCTTTTCCCAGTCGCTGCAATCCGAACTGGGGCCAAGCGGCATTTATGTGCAGGCCGTGCTGCCGGCGGCGACCCGGACCGAGATCTGGGAACGGTCCGGCATGGATCCGAATGCCTTTCCGGCCATGATGGACGTCGGCGAGCTAGTCGATGCCGCCCTGGTCGGTTTCGATCGCAAGGAGACGATTACCATCCCACCGCTGCCTGACGAGAACCAGTGGACGCAGTTCACCGCCGCGCGCCAGGCCATGCTGCCGAACTTCCGGCAGACGCACCCCGCCGACCGCTACCTGGATGGCGCCGCCGCGGGACGGTAGCTTTTCGTTGGGAACGACCTGAGTCCATCGGGATTTTGCCCTGAAGCCCGTCCGGTGCGTTATTATCATGGCAGGCGGCTGGCCTGAATGATGAAACGGCGAGCGGGGGGGGGAAGTCGATGGACGCTATCATGCCGTCATCCGTTTCGTCCGAACAGTTCCAGTGGGTGATCCACTGGCTGTTCGGCGACGCCTTGCAGTTCGCGAATCTCATCCAGGTTCCGGCACTGATCATGACTGGCGGCGTCGCCTGGCTGCTGTGCCGTCCGGTGCAGCATTGGGCCGTCGCGTGGATCAACCGGCTGCCGGACCATCATCATCTCGACAGCCTGCTGCATCGGCCGTGGCTGATCCAGCGGGTGGTGCCGCTGATCACGCCCACCGCCTGGGTGATCGGACTATGGATCGCCGTCACGGTCGCCGCGCGCACCGGCTGGCCCGACACGGTTGCGCGGATCGCCATGAACCTGCTGATCGCATGGCTGGTGATCCGCCTGGCGGCCGATATCGTTCCCAATGCGGTGCTTGCCCGGATGATCGCCGTGCTGGCCTGGATCGTTGCGGCGCTCAACATCCTGCACCTTTTGGGCCCCACGCTTGCGTTGCTCGACGGCACCGCCATCGTCGTCGGCGGACTCCGGGTTTCGCTGCTGACCATCGTCAAGGGGGTCGTTTCGCTGACCACGCTGCTGTGGGTGGCGACGGTGGCGTCCAAGCTGTTCGAGCGCCGCATCACCCACGTCGCCGAGATCACTCCCCGCGCGCGGGTGCTGCTGGGCAAGCTGCTGAAGGCGACGCTGATTACCCTGGCGGTGGTGCTGTCGCTGACCAGCATCGGCGTGGACCTGTCCAGCTTCGCGCTGTTCACCGGCGCGCTTGGCGTGGGCATCGGCCTCGGCCTGCAGCGGACGGTGTCGAACCTGTTCAGCGGAATCGTCCTGCTGCTCGACCGCTCCATCAAGCCGGGCGACGTCATCGAGGTCGGCGGGACCTATGGCTGGGTGGCCTCGCTCGGCGCACGCTACGTCGCGGTGGAGACCCGCGACGGGACGGAATATCTCATTCCCAACGAAGACATCATCACGCACCAGGTGATCAACTGGTCCCACAACAACGACCGGGTTCGGCTGAAAGTCCCGATGCGCGTGCCGCATGATTCCGACCTGGACCAGGTGATCGCCCTGGCGCTGGAGGCGGCCGCGGCGCCGCCGCGCATCCTGGCGTCGCCGGCGCCGGCTGTGCTGATCATGGCCTTCGGCGAGAGCGCGATCGAGCTTGAACTACGATTCTGGATCACCGACGCGCAGAACGGCGTGCACAACGTGAAAAGCCAGGTTCTTTACGAGATCTGGCGGCTGTTCCAGCAGCAGGGCATCCGGATTCCCTATCCCAAGCGCGACCTTTACGTACGCTCCACGCCGCAGGCCGGGCAGCTGGGGGAATCCTGATCCGCACGGCGCCGCTTTACGCCCTCAGCCGCGGCAGCACCTTGTCGGTAAGCAGCCGGAACGAGCGTCCGCTCATCGGCGCCGCCATCAGGTAGGTCATGCCGATCGCCTCGGCAAACGACTGGATCTGGTCGGCCACGCGCTCCGGGGTGCCGTGGATCATCACCTCATCCAGATAGAACGCCACCGGGTCCCTGCCGCCGAATGTCCTCTCCTCCTGCCGGACGTTGCCGCTGTGCTGCGGGCCGACATAGGACGCGATCGTCCATTCCGCCACGCGGTGCGCCACGGCGTGCGCCTTCTCGTCGGTGTCATCGACGGCGACCAGCCGCGCCATCGGAATGGTGCGGCCGGCGTCGCTGTAGCCGGCCTCGGCCAGTTTCGCCCCATAATGCCGGCGCTTCCGGATCAGGTCAGCGCGGGAGGAATGCGGGTCCATCAGGATCGAGTGCCCCTGCCCCGCCGCCCACTCGATCGCCGGAATCGACGACGCCGCCAGCCAGACCGGCGGATGCGGCGTCTGCAGCGGCTTGGGCAGCACCTCCACGCCGTCGTAATGAAAGAACCGGCCCTGGTGCGAAACCCGTTGGCTGGTCCACGCCTTCAGGACGATCTCCACCGTCTCGTGGAAGCGTGCGGCGCTTTCCTCGCCCGGAATGCCGAAGGCGGCGAATTCGCTGCGCTCGAAACCACGTCCGGCGCCCCAGTTGACCCGGCCGCCCGACAGGACGTCCAGCAGCGCCACCTCCTCGGCCAGCCGGAGCGGATTGTAGAACGGCGCCAGCGAGACCGCCGTGCCGATGCGCAGCCGTCTGGTGCGGGCGGCGGCCATGGTGCCCATCATGTGCACCGACGGGCAGACCGAGAAGCTGGAAAAATGATGTTCGGCCAGCCAGACGGCATCGTATCCGGCCTGGTCCATGATGGCAAAGCGCTCCATCGCCGTTTCGTAAACCGAATTGAGCGGCACCGACCGGTCGCGCCAGCCGAAGAACTGCAGAATGCCGATTTGCATGTTTCCCCTCCCGTGACCGTGCGGTGCGGCGGCATGGTCGGGGATTTCCGCCGGGTGGTCCAGAACCCCGGCGGCAACCCTCCGCCACCATCCCGTGAAAGCGGCGGTGTGACCCGGGTCGCAGAAATCCCCCGGCGGCCCCTATATAAGCGTTCATTGTCAAGCATCCGTGGAGTGTCCCATGTCATACGTCACACCGGCTGAACTCGCCGAGATCGTGCCGGACCTGCGGGCCCTGGCCAGCATCGAGCCATCCGCCGAGGTGCGCGCCGCCTTCATACGCCTTGCGGATCGATACGATTCCATGGCAATCGGCTGCCACGATCCCGACCAGGCCGCCGCGGACTGAACATCCGGCCCGGCTGCGTCATGAAAATTCCTTTGGAGAGACAAAGGAAAAAATCCCCCGGACATGCGCGCCAGGGGTTTGCAGGCTGCGCGGCCCGTGCTAGGCGTGCCGTGTCCTCGGAAACGAGCGGCGGACACCATGACGCAGGCGCGCGATGCGGAGCCAGATCGCCCG
This sequence comes from Rhodopila globiformis, assembly GCF_002937115.1. GTDB lineage: Bacteria > Pseudomonadota > Alphaproteobacteria > Acetobacterales > Acetobacteraceae > Rhodopila > Rhodopila globiformis. The sequence goes on from NZ_NHRY01000260.1 coordinate 101,426, forward strand.
CGCGCCCGGGGTCCGTTTGAACGCCGTCTGGCCGTCCTTCACCTGCCAATGACCATGCGTCCTCAGGGCCGCGGTCGTTGCCGCGCGCTGGCCTGATCGCTCGCTCCGCGGCATCTGGCAGACGTCGGATGTTCCTTCGCCCGAAGCAGTCGGGCGCGCTTGCCTTCCAACTGACAATCGCCTGCCCCGGCGCGGCAGGCACAGAGGAGACAGGATGAATCTTCGAACATTGATGCAGGCCGGCCCCACGAAGGCGAACGAGCTGTTCGTCAGGCTGTCCGAAACCTCGGACGGCGCCATCAAGACCAGGGAAAAGCTGTTCGCCGAGCTGAAGACCGAGCTGGAGCTGCATGCCAGCCTGGAAGAGCAGCACCTGTACCCGGTCCTGCGCCGGAACGCGGAAACCAAGGAACTCGTTGCCGACGCGATCAAGGACAACAAGGAGCTTCGCGCGAAACTTGCCGAGCTGGAAGCATTGCCGAAGAACGACGAAGCCTTCCCCGAACGGCTGAAGGATCTGCAGAAAGCCTTCCGCCAGCACGCCCGCGATGAGAACCGCGAGCTGCTGCCGGCGGTGCAGCAGGCGCTGACCGAGGAACAGGCACAAAACCTCGCCGGCAAGATCGAAGCCGGCATCGCCGGCGCCGAACAAGCCAGGCAGGATGAACTGGAGCAGCGCCGGGTAAAGGCCCGCCAGGAGCGCGAACAGGCCGAGTCCGCCCACGCCCAGACCGCCAACGCCGAGCCCGTTCACCGGAACCAGGCCGAGCCGAAGCAGGCGAAGCCTGCCGAGGAACGCCAGGACACCGAACCGCAAGCCTCCGCGAGGCCGGAGTCTCGTAACCAGGAAGAAACAGAGTCGCGTGCCTCCAGGCTGCCGCAGCGCAACGCCCTCCGGGCCGTCGAAGCGGCCGCCGGCGAAGCCCGGAGCGTCAACGCCGGCATGCGCGAGGCAACCGAAAACTACGTCCACATGATGCGGACCGTGGCCCTGGACCCGCAGGAACTGATCGCTCTGCCCAGGTTCGCGGTCGGCGCAATCACCGACATGCAGGCTGCCTGGCTCGACTGGGTGAACCAGACGGCGCTCGCCGGAACGCGGCTGTCCCGTGAAATCCTGCGGCAGACGGCCGAGCAGCAGCAGCGGCTGGTCGTGAATTCGATGCAGCGCTGGATGGACCAGAACGCCCGTATCATGCAGGTGACCATGCGTGCGGCGCAGGAAGGCCTTCGTCCATTCCTCGATCGTTCCACCGCCGGCCAGCAGGAGCACCCGCAACGCCGGTAGCCCGCGGGCTTCGAACCGCGGCGGCGGTTGCAGCTGGTGCCCTGCAACCGCCGCCTGCGCCCGGACTGCCCGGCGGCGTTCCGCCCGCCACTTCACCCAGTCGTCAATTGATCGTTCCGCCATACTGCGCATCCGCCGATGCTGATCTGTGTTCGTGCGTTGGAAGAAGATGAGGCAAGAGGATCGATCGATGACCGACAACCGGTGGGAGCTGCCGCTCGTGCTCATTATGTCTGCCGCGGCTTTTCTGTCGGTATGGCACTTCGTCGCGCTGCTCCTTGCCTGACTCCTTCCCAGCCTGCCCGCCTGATCGTGCAGAGCGCTGTCGCATAGCCCCGGCCATCCATCCGCGTGCTTCGAACTGACCGCAGAGGATCGTCCGGCATCGGTGCCCGTTCTTGCGGGAAACCGGCAAATGCGCCTGTTCACCGGACCTTTCCGTTCCGCTGCCCTGTTTCCACCACGTGCCCCATTCCGCAGCAGCGGACGGCGTGCATCAGGCTCCGCGCGCCTGCCCGCAACAGGATGATCCCTCCCGCAACATAATTGGCGTCATGGTTCCGCACGTTCCTGTGGTATGCTGGAAACACATGGCGGGCCACTCTTTCATTCTCCGCCGGCTACCTGTTTGAATTGAAACTTTTTGCCAGTGTGTTACTGCTTCGCGCCACGTGTATCCGCCCGCAGCACAGGTTCGCGGAGCCGGATCTTTCGCTGATAATCCGCACGGCGTTGCCTGCCAAGTTGCCGCGAAGAGGCTTTGATCGACATGACACCATCGTCGTCCACCTCAACCCTCGAACACGGTGTGGCAGCATCGTTAAATTGGAGAGACGACGGATGGTTGTTCAGCGCGATCTGCGCGCTGCTGCTGATCGCCGTTATCGCTGTGACGACCTTCATCATCGGCCTGCCCTACATGCGGGAGCGGCTGTCGGCCGCCAGCTCGGTGGAGCACACCTACGAAGTGATCGGCACCATCGGTGACTTTCTGCTGGGCATCCAGAACCTCGAGTCCAGCCAGCAACACTACCTGCTGACGCGCGACCAGGCCGCGCTTGCTTCCTATAACCGCGGCGTTGACCGGGCACGCCGCGGCCTTTCCCAGTTGCAACAGCTGACGCTTGACAACCCGCACCAGCAGGACCGGCTGCACACCCTGCAGGATCAGGTGCACGGCCTGCTGACGATCACCAATCGGGCCAACGCGGCGGCGGACAGCGGCAACGTCCGTGATGCTGCCGACATGATCCAGGCAGGTGACGCTGCGAAGCTCCGGAATGGCATTCGTCATACCGTGGACGACGTAGTTGCTGAAGAACAACAATTGCTGCGGCAGCGCCGGGACGCGCAGGCTGATCTGTATCGTCGCACCGTCGTGGTCTTCATCGGCCTGTCGGCGACCGCCGCCGGCGGCCTGCTGCTCGGCGGCTTCGCACTGGCCATGGCGCTGCGCGCGGCACGATCCGCCCGGCGCGAAACCGCCGAGCGCCAGCGCCTGCTTGCGATGATGGATCTTGCCGCCGTCATGCTGCGCGACTTCGACGGCATCGTCCGCTTCTGGTCGGAAGGTTGCCATCGGCTCTATGGCTGGACCGCCACCGAGGCCGTCGGGCGCCCGGCGCATGCACTGCTGCAGACCGTCTTCCCGATCCCGCAAGCCGAAATCGAGGGCCGGCTGCGTCGCGACCAGGAATGGAGCGGCGAGCTGCGCCAGAAAACCAGGGATGGCACCGACCTGATCGTCCAGGCCCGCAAGCTGCTGCGTCCGGGCGCGAACGGGCAGGTGCCGTTGATCATGGAGAACGTCACCGACGTCACGCCGCAGGCCCGCGCCGAAACCGCCCTGCGCGAGAACGAGGCCCGGCTGCGCCTGGCGCAGCAAGTCGGCGGCATCGCCAGCGCCGACTGGACGACGTCGGAACCGCGCGCGCTGTGCTCGGAGGAATTCCGGCGGCTCTACGGCCTGCCGCCGCAACAGGACGCCATTACCCAGGCCGCCTGGCTGGACCTGATCCACCCCGGCGACCGCGACCGTGTCGCAACCGAAATGCGCGCGGTTGCCGAACACACGGACAGCGTCGCCTCGGAGTTCCGTATCCGCCGCGACGACGGCGGCCAACGCTGGATCGCCATGCGCGCCGTCTCGTTCGCCGCCAATGGCGGCAAGGCGCGGCGGGTGATCAGCGCGCACCAGGACGTCACCGACCTGGTCGCCGCCCGCGAGGACCTGACGGCGCGGCGGGACGACCTGGAACGGCAGGTCGCCGAACGCACCGCCGCCGTGGCCGAAGCGGAAATGCGCTTTCGCGCCATCTTCGACTCGCAGTTCCAGCTCATCAGCCTGCTGGCGCCGGACGGCACCACGCTGGAGGTCAACCGCACCGCCCTGGAAACCGGCGGGCTCGCGCGCCACGAGGTGGTCGGCCACAAGTTCTGGACCGTCGGCGGGTGGCCGCGCTCGGAACGCGAGCGCCTGCCGGAGGAGGTTGCCGCGGCCGCCGCCGGCAGCCCGGTCCGCCGCGAGGCCGAACTACACGGAACCAACGGGCGCAGCATCTGGATCGACTACTCGCTGAAGCCGGTGCGCGACGCGGCAGGCGGCCGGGTCGAATGGATCATCGCCGAGGGCCACGACGTGACCGAGCGGCGGGCCATGGCCGAAAGCCTGGCGCAGGCCAAGAAGATGCAGGCGCTCAGCCAGCTCGCCGCCGGAATTGCGCACGATTTCAACAACATCCTGCAGGCCGTGTCCGGTGCCGCGACCATGGCGGCGCGGCGGCCGGAGGATCACGACCGGGCGCGCCGGTTCGCCCAGATCTCGATCGACGCCGCCGCCCGCGGCGCCGCGATCACCGAGCGCCTGCTCTCGTTCGCCCGCCAGGGCGAGATGCACACCGAAGCGATTCCGGTCACCAGCCTGCTCGGCAACCTGCGCGAACTGCTGACCGGCAGCTTCGGCAGCGCGATCACGGTGCAGACCGCGATCGCGCCCGACGTGCCGATGGTGCTGGCCGATCGGGCGCAGATCGAGACGGTGCTGGTCAATCTCGGCACCAATGCGCGGGAAGCCATGCCGCAGGGCGGCACGCTGACGCTGTCGGCCGAACCGGTGCATGTCGTGCGTGGCGGCCCCTTCCCGGCCGATGTCCCGCCCGGCGACTACGTGCGCATCGCCGTCGCCGACACCGGCGTCGGCATGAATGCAACGACGCTGGCGCGCATGGCCGAGCCATTCTTTTCCACCAAGCAGCCCGGCCAGGCCATCGGCCTGAGCCTCGCCATGGCGAAGGGGTTCGTGGAGCAATGTGGCGGCGCGTTCACGATATCCAGCACCCCGGGCGCCGGCACCACCGTCAGCCTGTGGCTGCCCCAGGCGGCCGAGGAAGCGCAGGTGCAGGCCGGCACGGACCTGGACGGCCAGCACAGCCTGATCCCCGCCCGGGTCCTGATCGTCGATGATGACGATTTCGTGCGCGAAGTGCTGGCGGCCCAGCTCGAAGCGGTCGGCTTCGCCACGTTGGTGGCCAGCAGCGGCAACGAGGCAGTCGCCCTGCTGGAGTCCGGCGAGACCGTCGACGTCCTGATCAGCGACCTGGCGATGCCCGGGATCAACGGCATCGAGACGATCCAGCGCGCGCGGGCGCTGCGGCCCAGGATGCCGTGCTTCCTGGTGACCGGCTATGCCACGGAACAGGCGGCGCCGGCGGATGAGAGCGTGTTCACGTTGCTGCGCAAGCCGGTCTCGGCCGACACGCTGGCGCGCCAGATCGAAGCCGCGGTTCGCGCGACGCGCGGATAGAGCCAAGCCACGGCCTGGCTCAGACGCACAGGCGCTGACGACGGCCAAAGGGCGGCCGTCCCCGATCGTCATGCCGGGCGCAGGCCCGGCATCCACGCCTTGCGGTGCCGCTATCGGCATAGGCGTGGATGGTGGGCCTTCGCCCCATTGGCGTTAAAAATGGGGCTGGCTGTTGCCTCCTCGTCATGGCCCGGCTTGTCCGGGCCACCTATTCCAGCACTGTGCCGCGACAGGTGGCCCGGACAAGCCGGGTCATGACGGAATGGCAAGCATCGTGCCGCCGCCACGCTATTTTAACGCCAATGGGGCCTTCGCCTACCATGACATTGTAGAAATGGCCGTGCCCGCAACCCCTATTTCAACGCCTATGGGACGCCGGCCCACCATCCACGCCTATGCCCAGAAGGGCGCCTGGCCACGGAAGCGTTTCCAGCGCCTGGCGAGCCGGTCCAGGGCCGCGTCGTGCCGGCGGCCGAGCTGCTGCGTCAACGCCCCGACGGCCGGCACCAGGTCGGGCCGCGACCCGTTGCCCAGGCGATCCGCCAGTCCGGGGGCGGTCACGGCATCATTCATCTCGCCCAGCAGCTTCTGCAGCTTCTTGCAGCGCTGCAGATAGGCATCCACCGCCTCATCCGGGTAGAGCGAGCGCAGGTAGTCGACCCCATACCGCAGCTTCTTCAGCGACTTGCGCAGCGCATGCCGATCGGCATCCGAGGCATGCGGCAGGCGGCGGCCCCGCCGGTGCACCTTGCGCGCCATCCGGTCGAGCAGGCGGGGCGCCAGATCCACCATCAACTTGTGCAGCGCGGCATTGCCCGGCACAGCGTCCTGTTCCACCCAGGCCGCCATGCCAAGCGCCAGGGCGGTGAACGCCGGCGCCGTCACGTGCGCGGCGAACTGCCGGTGCGCGGCCTGCCGTTCGGCATGGGCAGGCGGCTGCAGCAGGTCGCACCAGCCTGCCGTGTCCGGGTCGCGCATCGCCTCGGGCAGCACCTGCAGGCAGAACACGTCCCAGTCGCGCGCCTGGCCGAACACCTGGCCGACACGGCGCAGTTCCGCCTGGAACCGGGCGGCGGCGTAGGGCTCCAGGCACGGCGCGAACAGCGCCAGGGCGGCGCGCAGGCGGCGGATGGCGACGCGCATCTGGTGCACGCCTTCGGCATCGCCGGACAGCGCCGCCTGCTGGTTGGCCAGCAAATGCCCAAGCCCGGCGCCGACGATCCGCCGGAACGCCTCGGCCGCGCGGATGGTCCGCGGCAGGACGATGTCCCATGCTTTCCGCACCGCCGGCTTCTGGTTGTGCCTCAGCCGGTAGCCGCGCGCGGCCTTGCTCTCGCTTTCGATGGTGAACGGAACGGCCGCATGCAGCGCCAGCGCCCAGCGAAACAGTGCGGCGGGGGTCCCCTGCTTCAGCTCCAGTTCCAGTTCATGAACCGGTGTGCTCGCTTTCCCCGCCTTGATCACGCCCTCGTCGAGCGCCGCTTCGACGACGGTGCCGGCATCCAGCCGCACGGTATGGATCGTTCGGCGGATATCGGTGCTGACGACCGGCTTCACCGCCAGTCCCGGCGGCAGCCGATCCGCCAGCCTGGTGCCGGCCAGCAGTCCCAGGTCCGGTTCGCTGGCTTCCATCGGCCACTCGAACTCGTCCCGGTCCGCGGCGGCGCCGTTGCTTCGGCCTGCCTTCACGGTCTGGATATGGCGGCCATCGGCGCAGCGGACGCGCAGGCTCAGCCCGGACCGGGCAATTGCTTCGTCAGGCGTGTCGAAATAGCTGGTGAGCTCGTGGCGAGGCGGCGGGGTCTCGCCGCCGGCGCGTGCTGCGACCGCGGCCACCAGGGCGGCGGTGCATTCGGCAGGGACCACGAGCTTCAGCTCCAGTTCGCGCGGGGGATCGGGCACGCTGGCTACGGACGGCTGCTGGGTCATGGCGTTTCAACGCAGCAGCGGCGCCATCGGCTGAGCGCAAAATGCAGCGACCCGGCATCGTCGATCGGCATCAGAACGATATTGAGTCAAAATGATGAAGCCTCGCTTCGCGCGCCGGGTCGGGCTATCGTCCGTGGCTCAGGCCTTGCCACGGTTCAATGCGTGATCAGACACCCGCCTCGCGGCAGCGTCACCGATGCCTGCCGCAGCCAGGCCGGCCTGGCGTCGCGCTGTCGCGGCACGCCTGCGCATGAGGTCGTCGGATCGCGGAGACATCGCTATTCCAAACCTGCTTGCCCTTCCTGTCCGATACCCCGCTTTGGTGCTGGCGGCGGCGCAACTGGGTCTGCATATCTGGTGCAACGGACACTACGGCGTGTTCCGCGATGAGTTGTATTTCATCGCCTGTGGCTGGCGGCCGGACTGGGGTTATGTCGACCAACCGCCACTGATGCCGCTGATCGCGGCTTCGTCCTGGCACATCTTCACCGGCAGCCTGCGCGGCCTGCGTGTTGTGCCCGCGCTCGCCGGCGCGGCGACGGTGGCGCTGACCGTGCGGGCGGCCGGTGAGCTCGGCGGTGGCCTCTATGCCCGTTGGCTGGCCGGGCTGTGCGTCATGGCCGCCGGTGTGCTTCAGGTCTTCAGCGTGCTGCTGGTGACCGACACACTCCAGCCGCTGCTCTGGACCGCATTGACCCTGGCGCTGATGCCGGCGTTGAGTGGCCGGAACGGGTGGTGGTGGGGCGTCGGCGCACTGGCCGGCCTGGCATTCCTGACCAAGTACATGGTGCTGTTCCAGGTTGCGTCACTCGGGCTCGGCATTCTTGCCATGCCGCAGCGGCGCGTTCTGGGGACACACGGGCCTTGGCTCGCGGCGCTGCTCGCGCTGGCAATCGCGGCGCCGAACCTGGCCTGGCAGGCCGCGCACGGCTTCCCGTTTCTTGAGCTTGGCGCCAATGCGATGGCCGGCAAGAACATCGTCCTGTCGCCGCCGGCGTTTCTGCGTGAGCAGGTGTTGTCCTTGAATCCGGTGACCGCGCCCGTCTGGGCCGCCGGGCTCATCGCGCTGCTGACACAGCGAGCCTTTGCCGGATTGCGGTGGATCGCGCTCGGCTGGGTCGCGTTGATGGCCATGATGCTGATGATCCACGCCAAGCCATATTATCCCGCGGCCTGCTATCCGATGTTGATGGCCGCGGGCGCCGTCGCGCTGGAGGCATGGCTCCGGCCGCGCCCGCTTCGCGCCGCCGTCGTTGGGACGGTGATCGTCGGCGGCGTCGGCCTGGCGCCGCTGTTCCTGCCCGTGCTGCCGGTCGAACGCTTCATCGCCTATCAGCATGCGCTCGGGCTGGAACCCTCGACCGGCGAGAATCGCGCGCTGGGCACGCTGCCGCAATACTATGCCGACATGTTCGGCTGGCACGCACTGGCGGCGAAGGTGGCGCAGGCCTATGCCGCCCTGCCGGCGCAGGAGCGGGCCCAGGCCGTCTTCTTTGCCGGCAACTATGGCGAAGCGGCGGCGGTGGAGGTGCTCGACGCCGGCACGGTGCCGGTGATCAGCGCGCACAACAATTACTTTCTCTGGGGTCCGGGGCGGTACGACGGCAGCGTGGTGCTGCTGCTGGCGCGGCCGGACCGCGTGCCGATTGGCAAATTCGATAGCTGTTCGCCCGTGGGTATCACGAACGCCGCCTATGCGATGCCGGACGAAACCGGGAAGCTGCTGCTGGTGTGCCGCAACCGGCACAGGCTGCCGCCGGTGTCATGGCCAGCGTTGAAACACTATGACTGAACGAAGGCCGACCGCTGGAAGCCAAGCCGTTTGGAATCTGATCCGAAGGAGATCATGTCATGGATGGCCGCCTGAAATTCTACGGTTGGGGCATTGAGAACACCGGCCTGGACGAAGCCGAGCGGGCGCGGTTGTTCGGCTTCATCAGCAGTCGCCTCGGCGTCGAGCCTCGTGAGGTCGCGCCGCCGCGGACGGCGGACATCACCCTGCGCGCCCCACGACTGAGCCTGCCCGCCTCCCTGGCCCCGGTGCTACAGGACGGCCCGTACGAACGGCTGCTGCACACCTATGGCAAGTCATTCCCCGAGACGGTGCGCGCCTTCGACCGCGACTTTGCCAACGCGCCGGACCTTGTCGCCGTGCCGGCGAACGAAGCCGACGTCACCGCCGTGCTGGACTGGGCAGGCTCGGCACGTGTCGCCGTTATCCCGTTCGGCTGCGGCTCCTCGGTCGTCGGCGGGGTCGAGCCTGCCGTCGGCGACCGCTATGCCGGCGTCGTCAGCCTCGACCTGCGCCGCCTGGACCGGGTGCTGGAGGTGGACGCGACCAGCCGCGCCGCGCGCATCCAGGCCGGCATCCTCGGCCCGGCGATCGAGGCGGCGCTGAAACCGCACGGCATGGCGATCCGGCACTATCCGCAGAGCTTCGAGTTCTCCACCCTGGGCGGCTGGATCGCCACCCGCTCGGGCGGGCACTTCGCCACGCTGTACACCCACATCGACGATTTCGTCGAAAGCGTGAGGACTGTCACCCCGGCCGGGGTGATCGAATCGCGCCGCCTGCCCGGGTCGGGCGCCGGGCCAAGTCCCGACCGCATGATCATCGGCTCGGAAGGCGCGCTCGGAGTCATTACCGAGGCCTGGATGCGGCTGCAGCACCAGCCACGCTTCCGCGCCGGCGCCGCGTTCGGCTTCCCCGACCTGTTCGCCGCGGCCCGCGCGGTGCGCGCCGTCGGCCAGGCCGGGCTCTACCCGTCGAACCTGCGCGTCATCGACAACGACGAGGCCGGCATCTACGGCGTCAACAACTACGAGGAATCGCTGCTGATCCTGGGCTTCGAGTCCAGCGACCATCCGGTGGACGCCTGGATGGGGCGGGCGGTCGAGCTGATCCAGGACCTCGGCGGCCGGCGGCATGCCGATGACGGCGCGGTGCTGCGCTGGCGCACTGCGTTCATCCGCATGCCTTATGCGCGCGAACTGACGGTGCCGCTGGGCGTGATCAACGACACGTTCGAGAGCGCGGTGACCTGGGACCGGTTCGAGGCCTTCCACACCGCCGTGCGCTCGGCGACCGCGGCGGCGCTGAAGGAGGCGACGGGGCGCGAGGGAACGGTCTCGACCCGGTTCACCCATGTCTATCCCGACGGCCCGGCGCCGTACTACACGTTCAACGTCCGCGGCACGCCGGGCCAGCTGCTGCAGCAATGGCGGCACATCAAGACCCGCGCGTCGGACGCGCTGATCGCCGCCGGCGGGACGATCACGCACCACCACGCGGTCGGCCGTGACCACATGCCGTGGTACCGGCAGCAGCGCCCTGCCCTGTTCGGCAAGGCGCTGGAGGCGGCGAAGGCGGTGCTCGACCCGGCGGCGATTCTCAATCCGGGCGTGCTGGTGCCGTAGATGACGCGGCGATTTCTGGCGAGGTCTCCTGCCCGGGAATGACGCGGCCGTGGCCCATCCCGTCATGGCCCGGAGAAGTCGCATCGGCGCTGACTTGGAGGGACAGGGCCGGGTCCTTGCCCTATCGTCATGGCCGGGCGTGTCCCGGCCATCCACCCCCCCACCGTTGAAGCGCAGATGGCCGGGACACGCCCAGCCATGACGGTGAGAGAACGGCCGCGGCGCCAAATCGTTCTCCGGCCGTCGTCTTATCCTGATACGCATGGTGACACGCCCGGCCATGACGATAGCGCGACGACCCTGCCCTGTTCCCCCTGAAGTTAGCGCCGATGCAGACAAGCCGGGCCATGACGGTGAGGGAACGGCCGCTTCCCATGCAGGCCGGTGTCACAACGCCGTCGCGCGGATGCGGAAACCGCCGGTCAGCGGCCGCAGCAGGCCGACGCCCAGCGCCTGCGCGTTCGCCCACAGCGCATAGGGGCTGACCAGAACCTGGCCGACGGTCCAGATCATCACCGCCTGCCAGGAATCGCCGGGCCGCAGCACCACCACCCCCAGGCAGGCGGCCACCATCGCGGCGAGGTTGGCATACAGGGTGAAGCGCACCTGGCCGAGCGCGACCAGGGCGACCCCACCGGGAAACATCAGCGTGGACAGCGCCATCAGTCCCACCAGCGGCAGGGCCGCCTGCCCGGCCGCTCCCCAGCCGGGTCCCATCAGCAGCCCGACCCCGCGCTCCAGGCCCAGGGCCAGCAACAGGCAAAGCGGCAGCACGAGGGCAGCGGAAAACCGCACCCAGTGGTCCACCTGCGCCAGCAGCTTCGGCTGCGCCGTCTGGTGCTCGGCCAAAGCCGGCAGCATCAGCCGCCACAGCGCGGAGAACACCAGCTCGCGCACCGTATCGACCAGGCGGAACGCCAGGTGCACCTGCCCCAGCACCGCCGCCCCTGCGCTGCCGCCAATCAGCACGGCGAACAGCCGGTAGCGCGCGATCAGCACCAGGGTGGAGGCCGTCAGCGGCATCCCCACCGCCAGCAGCGACCGCACCGTCGCGCCCTCGAAGCAGAGCGCCGGAAGCCAGCCGCGGCTGCCCAGCAGCACCAGCGCGCCGCAAGCCGAGGTGACCGCCTGCTGCACCACCAGCGCCCAGGCCCCCGCGCCGGCCAGCGCGGCCGAGACCCCGACGGCGGTGCCCACACCCTGGCCGAGGATGGTGCGCAGCGCCAGGCGGGCATAGGCGCGCTCGCGGGTCAGCATGCCCTGGACGACCCCACCGGCGCCGACCAGCGGCAGCGCCGCCGCCAGCACCAGCGTCATCGGCACCAGCCGCCCGTCATGCAGCAGCCGCGCGAGGCCCCAGCCGCTCGCCGCCTGCAGCAGCATCGCCACAAAGCCGACCGACAGCGAGGCCCAGAAGGCGCTGGAGAGCATCCGGTCATTGACCGCCAGCCGCTGCACCAGGGCGTCGGCGAACAGCCCGTTGACCGCCACCCAGAACACCACGTGTACCGCGGTCGCCGCGGCACCGATGCCCAGTTCCGCCGGGCCGATCAGGCGCGCCACGACGAATGATGCGATGAAAGACAGGGTGGCGGCGACCAGCGCCTCCAGGCCCGACCACAGGGCGTTGCGCCTCATGGCGGGCGGCGCAGCGACAGAAGGGAGACGGCGGCAACAAACGGCGGCAGCCACATGACCCGGGCCTGGTAGCGGTCATGCGGGCCGGACAGGGCGCCGGTGATTGCGGCGCCGACGGGCAGCACGGACAGCACAGCAGCCAGGAAGCCGGCACAGGCCGCGCGGCGGCGTAGCGCCACGGGCAGCAGCAGGAGGCAGGCGGCGACGCCGGCCAGGGCGGCGGCGCGGTGGACCTTCGCCAGCACCGGCGGGACGGCCAGTCGCCCGCGCTGCTGCCGCGCGGTGGCATAGGCGGCACGCTCGGCCGGCGGAAAATCGCGCGCGATCCAGGGCGTGACCTGGATCGGCCAGGGTCCCAGGCCGTCGCCGCTGGCGAACCGGGCCAGTTGCGCCAGCGTGTTCGCCAGCGCCGCCCGCGCCACGCCGGCCGCATCGGCGGCGATAGTGGCCGCAATGATGGCGCCGGCCTCCCGCGAGACCGCTTTCGGGCCGCCGGCCAGATACAGGGGGCTATCCGGCTCCCAAAGAAAATCGTCGGATGTTGGCGGCATCCGGTCGAGGAACCCGCACAATCGCCAACCCGCTGCCGGGCAATCGCGTCGCAGGACTGCAAGGCCCGGCCCGTCATACAGAACGCGGGCAAGCAGGAAGACATTGCCGAACGGCGCTATGGCGAAGCGTCCGTGCGCGGCGAGGTTCACTGCGCAAAGGGCAAGGATCGCCAGGCCGACGGGCAACAGAGTCAGGTGCCAGATCCGCCGCCCGGCCATCCGCGCTTCAACGGTGGGGGGCGGATGGCCAGGATTCCGCCCGGCGGTGGTGACGGGCCGCCACGGCGGCACCACCCGCCTCAGGACCAGCAGCAAACCGGCCAGCGTGGCCGCCAGCGGCAGGCTCGACAACTGGCAGGCGATCATGAACGACGCCAGTCCGGCCAGGGTCACCCGCTCCCACCGGCGCAACCGCTCGGGCACCAGGGCCAGCAGGCACAGCGCCAGGACCAGCAGCGGCGTAAACACGTCGGGCATCAGCGTGCAGGCCAGCCACGGCAGCCAGGTTCCCAGAGACACGGCCGCCACCAGCGCCAGGAACACCGTCTCGGACAACCCCGGCGCAAGGGCGCGGCAGGCCAGCCGCAGGACCCACGCCGCCAGCAGCGCCTGGACGACAATTACCGGCCAGGTCGTCACCGTCGCGTGCAGCGGCAGCATGAACAAACTGTAGAAGACCGGCCGATCCCAGCCGGCGTAGCGGTGAATGGCCTGCGAGAGGTAGGTGCCGGTGTCGGCGAACACGATCGGGTAGCCGTTCCACAGTGCCGGCCACAGCAGCATCGCCGCCGCGGCCGGCACGGACAGAACGGCCGCCCGGTCAGTCGCCATAGCCGCTCGGGTGGGCTTTTCGCCAAGCGAACGCCGTGCTGACGATCTCGTCCAGCGCGGCATGCACCGGCTTCCAGCCCGCCTCCTGCGCCCGCCGGGACGAGGCCACCAGCACCGCGGCATCGCCCGGCCGGCGCGGCGCGATCCGGTGCGGCACCGTCAGGCCGCTGACCCGCTCCACCGCGGCGATCACCTGCCGCACCGAGTGGCCGGCGCCGTTGCCCAGGTTCCACACAACCGAGCCGCGGTCCAGATGCTCCAGCGCCAGCAGGTGCGCCGTCGCCAGGTCGGAGACGTGGATGTAGTCGCGGATGCACGTGCCATCGGGGGTCGGGTAGTCGTCGCCATACACCTCCAGCGCCGGGCGGCGGTCCAGCGCGGCGTCGATCACCAGCGGGATCAGGTGCGATTCCGGCCGGTGGTCCTCGCCCAGCCGCCCGGCCGGATCAGCGCCCGCAGCGTTGAAGTAGCGCAGGCAGGCATAGCGCATCCCATGCACCTGACCCGCCCAGTGCAACGCCCGCTCGATCATCCACTTGCTGTCGCCATAGGCCGATTGCGGGTCGATCCGCCCGTCCTCGGGAATCGGCGCCTCGCCGGGCTCGTTGAACAGCGCGGCGGTGGAGGACAGCACGAAGCGCATCACGCCATGGCGGATGCAGGAATCGATCAGCCGCATGCCGTTGGCGGCGTTGTCCAGCAGGTAGCGCATCGGCATGCGCATGCTCTCGCCCACCTGCGACAGCGCGGCGAAATGGAACACCGCCTGCCAGCCGCCCTCGGCCAGCACCGCGTCAATCTGTTCCACATCCGCCAGATCGGCCGCCACCAGCCTGGCCTGCGGCGGCACCGCGGCGCGGTGGCCGGTGCGGAAATTGTCCATCACGGTCACCGAGGCGCCCTGGTCCACCAGCGCGGCCACCAGATGGCTGCCGACATACCCGGCCCCGCCGGTCACCAGAAAACGGCCAGTCATCATCCACTACCCCCTGTCATGAGCCCGGTAGCGGCGATGATACATTCCCGCATCCGGCGAACCGGAGCGAAGATGCGCACGGGGATCAACTCTTGTCAGTACCGTTCCGATGACCCTGGCGCGGGAGTCGTACAGCACGTCCAGCGCGTGATGCAGCTCGGCCCGGCAGGTCCACCGCCAGCGCACGCACATCAGCGTGGCATCGGCCAGCGCCGCGACGATGCGGGCGTCGGTCACCACCTCGACCGGCGGCGCGTCGAGCAGCACAAGGTCGTATCTGGCACGGACGTCGGCCAGGAGCCGGCGCATGTCCTCCGACAGGAAGAAGCCCGCCACGTCCCCGCCCGGCTTGCCCGCCGGAATGACATGCATGCCGGTCAACGGATCGTTCTGGACCACGCTCTGCCAGTCGATCGTGCCGCGCAGGATGTCCAGCAGACCCGCGACCGGCCCGCGGGCGGAGGCAAGCTGCAGCACAGGCTGCCGGACATCGCACCCGACCGCCAGCACCCGCTCCCCGCTGAGCTGCGCCGATCGGCCGAGCGAAACGGTGAGGAGGGACTTGCCTTCGGCCGGACGCGCGGCCGTGACCGCCACCACCACCGGCCGATCGGCTGAGAGGGACAGGGCGGCGCGCACCGAGCGGATGTGCTCGGCGAAGGCGGTCAGCGGCCGCCGCGTGGCGTATTCGTCGATCGCCAGATGCCCGAGCGCCCGCCGGCCGACCTGCGGGATCGCGGCGTAGCAGGGCAGCCCGGTCATCGCCCGCAGTTCGTCGCCGCTGTGGATCGTGTCGTCGGTCAGGTGGAGGATATAGACCAGCAGCAGGCCGATGAAGACGCCCGCCGCGCTCGCCGCCGCCAGGATCGGGATTGTCTTCGGCGCACTGGGACGCTCGGGCGGGATCGCCTGGGAGATTTCGTGCGCTTCCGGGAACTCGATCCAGGTCTGGTGGGCGACCTGCTGCGTCCGGTCCAGCACCGACTGCAGCTGCGTTCGCGCGGCCTCCAGGTCGCGGTTCATGGCGTTCAGCGGGATCTGCTCGCGCGCTGCCCGCTCGGCGGCCGTTTCGGTATCCTGCAGCGCGGCTTCCAGCGACCGGACGCGTTCCGCCGCGGCGTGCTGGTCCGCCTCGATCGACGCCACCACCCGGGCGGTTTCCGCCGCCACCGCCCGCTGGCCTTCGGCAAGCTGGCGGTTCAGCCCCTGGACCTCGGGGTGCGCGCTGCCCAGGCGGCCCTGTACGGCCTGGAGTTCTGCCGCCAGGCGCTCCTGCTGGGCGCGCAACTGCACGACCGACGGCGCCACCGCGGCCTGGGCGGCGGCCCCGCGCTGGCCGCGCGCCGCATCCAGCTTGCCGTCGGCGCCCGCCAGTTCGGCGCGCGCCGTGTCGAGCGCCTCCAGCAGGCGGGTGATCTGCTCGGTGTCGGTGCCGGCGTGGATGCCCTGGCTCAGCGCGTGGCTGGCGCGGTACTGGGCGATCTTTTCCTCCGCCTGCCGCACGGTTTCGCGCAGCGTCCGTGCCTGGTCCTCGAACTGCCTCTTCACCTCGTCCACCTTGCGATGCCGATCGGCGTAGAGGCCCTTGATATAGGCGTCCATCGCGTTGTTGGCGCCGTTCGCGGCGACGATGGGATCGCCGGCGGTGAAGGTGACCTGCAGGACGTGGGAGAACTTCACCGGCGCGGCATGCAGGGCGGCCTGGACAGCCAGCAGCGTCAGCTCAATGCTGCGATTCCGGCTCGGCCCGACCGGGGTGACCGCCTCGTCGTCCTCCAGCCCGAGCAGAGCGGTCAGCGTGGCCCAGGCGCGATGCAATGGCCCCGGCGGTCGCAGCGAGGCGTTGAAGATCGAATCGGCAAACAGGTTGCCGCGTTCGGCGACACGCTGGGCAATGCGCAGGCTTTGCAGCACCTCGGCCTGGCTGGCCATCACAGCCTCGGTGATCGGCTCCTGCCGCGCCGCGTTCTGGTAGTCGCTGGCTTGGTAGATCAGTTCGCCGGTGGCGGTGTAGAGCGGGGTGACCTGCTGCAGGATCAGGCCGGCGCAGAGCGGGACCAGCAGGCTGGTCGCGAGCAGCGTCCAGCGGCGCTGACGAATGACCGCCAGGAATCCGGGCAGGCTGTCCTGCCATGCCCCGGGTGGGCCGTCCGGGCGGGACGGCCTGGCGACGGGCGCCTCGCTCCTGAGATCCGTTGGGCTGTCAGGCATCCGCGGTGATCAGCCTTTGTTGCTCGCGGCCGGACGCCGCTGGTCCGCCGACGGGTGATGAAGACCATCGTGGTATCGCGGAAATGCTTAATATTTCGCTAACAGGACGCGGTCTTCACTGGCTCCGCTATGGCCAGGGCACGGCCGTTGCTACCCCGTCATGGTGGGCGAAGAACCACCATCCACGCCTTTTGCCGATACCTGCACCGCAAGGCGTGGATGGCGGCCCGGAGCCTGTGCCCGGGCTTGTCCCGGGTAGCCGCCATGACGATGAGGACAGGCCACCTGTGCGTCCCAACCGACCTGCGGTCTGCTGTAGCGCCTACCCGCCCAGACACGACGGCGGGGAGACGACCTCGCGCCGCTGCCGACCGCCTTGTCCCGCCCTTACAGCGCGATCTGCTGCCCGACCTCCAGGAAGCGCTCCGCTGGCAGGTCGAAACGATCCGGCGCCCGCACTGCGTTGCGGTACATCACCGCGAACAGCATCCGCCGCCATCCCGGCAGCCGCGGCCGATCGGCCTTGCGCACCACCTCGTCCTGCGCGGCGAAATACACGGCGTCGTCAAGCTTGAGCGGGCAGCCTTGCTCCCGCGCGCAGGCCAGCGCCGCCGCGAGATTTGGTATCTCGACGAAACCGAACCGCACGGTGACATGCCAGAAATCGTCGCCGAGCCGCTTTATCTCGGCCCGCTGCGACAGCGGAACGCGCGGATATTCCTCGAACCGCACGGTCAACGTGACCACGATTTCCTGCAACGCCTTGATCTGGGCGACATGCCTGACCAGCACCGGGGGTACCACGTTGTCGCTGCGGCTGAGGAACACGGCCGTACCGGGCACGCGTGCGATCCTGCCCGTCTTCAGGTCCGCCAGGAATGCCGCTGCCGACTCGGGCTGATTCACCGGCGAGCGATGCACCGCCTCCATGCCGCGCCGCCACGTGGTCATGACGAGGAACAGCAGCCCGCCAAACAGCAGCGGAATCCAGCCGCCCTCGCGCAGCTTCAGCAGGTTGGCGCCGAAGAAGGCCAGGTCGATCGCCAGGAACACGCCGCTGAGCAGCAGCGCCAGCGGCGCCGGCCAGCGCCAGACGTCGCGCATCGCATTGAACAGCAGGGCCGTGGTCAGCAGCATGGTGGTGGAGACGGCGGTGCCGTACGCCCCGGCAAGCCGTTCGGAGCTGCCGAACGTGAAGGCGAGGGCCAGGGTGCAGACCATCATGGTCCAGTTCACCACCGGCACGTAGATCTGGCCGTACTCCTGATCCGAGGTCTGGCGGATGTTCAGCCCGGGAAACCAGCCGAGCTGCATCGCCTGCCGGGTCAGCGAAAACACCCCGGTGATGATCGCCTGGCTGGCGATGATCGTCGCGCCGGTCGCCAGCACCACCAGTGGCACGACCGCCCAGACGGGGGCCAGCCGGAAGAACGGATTGCCCTGCAGGCCGGGGTCCGCCAGCAGCAGCGCGGTCTGGCCGGCGTAGCACAGCAGCAGCGCCGGCAGCACGATCCCGTACCACGACGCCCGGATCGGCTTCCGCCCGATGTGGCCCATGTCGGCATACAGCGCCTCGCCGCCGGTGATCGCCAGGAACACGCCGCCCAGGACGATGAAGCTGTGCCAGCCATGCGCGACCATCACCTGGATCGCCAGCCGTGGGTCGAGTGCCCGGGCCACCTCCGGATGGCGCAGCACGCTGAGCAGGCCGAGCGCGCCGATGACCACGAACCACAGCAGCATGACCGGGCCGAAGACGCGGCCGATGCTGGCCGTCCCACGCACCTGGCCGCTGAACAACAGCAGCAGGACCACCAGAGCAGCCGGCAGCACGTAGGGCTTCAGCGCGCCGGTCGCCACGCTGACGCCCTCCAGCGCGCTCAGCACCGAGATCGCCGGCGTGATGATCCCGTCGCCGTAGATCAGCGCCGCGCCGAACAGGCCTGCGGGCACCAGCACCACCGCCGCCCGCCCGGCCGATCGGCTGACCAGGGCCATCAGCGCCAGGATGCCGCCTTCGCCGTGGTTGTCGGCCCGCATGACGAAGATGCTGTACTTGATGGAAACCGTGATGATCAGCGCCCAGACGACCAGCGACAGCAACCCGAGCGCATCCGCGGCGGACGGACGGCCGCCAACGGAGCCGACGATCGTCTGGTAGGTGTAGAGCGGGCTGGTGCCCAGGTCGCCATAGACGATCCCCAGCGCCGCCAGCCCGCCCGCCACCGTCACCGGCCGATCGGCCGGTGACGTCTGGGGAGGCGCCTGAGTCGGGCCGGGGGCGGCAGGACGGTCCATGCTGGTGTGGCCTTTGCTTGATGGGGGGCTACGTGATGGGCGGCACGAATGGTACACCCGTCATGGCGGCCGAAGGGACGGCCATCCGCACCTTGCCACGTTGATGCAGACGCAGGCTTGGATGCGGGTCCTGCCCCCGGCATGACGATGAGAGGCCGGTGCCAACGTATCGGAACTTCAGGCACCAGATATCAGGCGCGACGGGCCAGAGCCTGCCGCAGCGCCTTGGAATCATCAACCGGCAACCCGCACACGCTACGACGGCAGACATACGCAACCGATCCGGTTGCGCCAGCCGTCTTGCCGTGGGCGGGATGCCCTGCCGGCAGGCTGCCCGGCTCGGCTGCCCGCGTCACCACGACGGCCGGATCAGGCGCCTGCAAGGCGGCGCTGGCCAGCGCGCCGGACGGCGGATCGCCCGCGACCACGACGCACGCGGCTTCCTCCAGCAGGTCCGCCGCGGCCAGCAGCGTCGGCATACCGGCAAGCTGGTCCGGCTGGCCGGAGAACGCGGTCATCACCGCCTCGGCGACCGAGCGCCAGGCGGGATCGCCGATCAGGTGGTACAGGCGCGCGAAGACCTCCGCCATCATGCCGTTTCCCGCCGGAGTCACGTCGTCGGCAGCGGTACGCGGACGGATCAGGGGCACGTCGGCGGCATCGGCGGCGGTGGTGTAGTAGCCGCCGTGCCCGTCAGCGAAGCTGTTCTGCGCCGCCTCGACCAGGCTCAGCGCATCCGCCAGGTAGGCGCGGTCGCCGGTTGCCTCGTGCAGCGCCAGCGCGGCGCGGGCCATGGCGGCCTGGTCGTCGATCATCCCGGCGGCGGTGACGCGCCCCAGCCGCCAGGCGTGGGCGACGCCGCCGTGGGGGGCGCGCATGGTGGCCAGGATGAAAGCGAAGGCTTCGCGCGCCCGCTCCAGCCAGGCGGGCTGCGCGAACACCGCGGCGGCGTGGGCCAGGGCGGCGATGGCCAAGCCGTTCCAGTCCGCCAGCACCTTGTCGTCCCAGCCGGGGCGGACCCGCTTTTCGCGCGCCTGGAACAGGATGGCACGGGCCTGTGCCAAGGCTGCCTCCTCCGCCGGCGTCCCACGCGGGGTGACGCGGCGGAGGATCGTATGGCCCTCCCAGTTGCCGCCTTGCGTCACGTCATAGGCGCGCTTGAACGCCGCGGCCCCGGCGCCGAGCAGGGCGTCCACCTCGGCCCGGGTCCAGACGTAGAAGCGGCCTTCCTCGCCCTCGCTGTCGGCGTCTTCCGAGGCGGCGAAGGCGGCCTTGCCGTCGATCCGCTGCGCCGTCATGTCGCGCAGCATCCAGCCGACGGTTTCGGCCGCGCGTTCGGCGTACAGCGGGTCGGGCCGGTGGGCGTGGGCCAGTGCCAGCAGGTCGAGGATCTGGGCGTTGTCGTACAGCATCTTCTCGAAATGCGGCACCAGCCAGACCGCGTCGGTGGAATAGCGGGCGTAGCCGCCGCCGAGGTGGTCGTAGATGCCGCCCTGCGACATCCGCTGCAGCATCAGGTGCAGCGCATCCTGCCCGGCCGGGTCGCCGGTGCGGAAGGCATTCTGCCACAGGAAGCGGAATATCGGCGGGTTGGGGAACTTCGGGGCGCCGCGCAGGCCGCCCTGCTCGGGATCGGTCATCCGCAGATAGGCCTGCGCCACGGCGTCGAGCTGCGCCGGACCGGGCAACGCACCGATGGACGCCGTCGCCTGGCGGGCGAGGACGTCCTTCAGGGCTTGCGAGTTCTGCGTCACCGCGTCGGCGCCAGCATGGAATGCGTCAGCGACGCCCTGCAGCACCTGGCGGAACGAGGGTCGGCCCCAGCGCGGCTCGGGCGGGAAGTAGGTGCCGCCCCAGAACGGCGTGCCGTCGGGGGTGGCGAACATGGTCAGCGGCCAGCCGCCCTGCTCGCCCATGGCGTGCAGCGCGGCCATGTAGATGCGGTCGATGTCCGGGCGTTCCTCGCGGTCGATCTTGATGCTGACGAACAGGGCGTTCATCAGCGCCGCTGTTTCCGGGTCCTCGAACGATTCGTGCGCCATCACGTGGCACCAGTGGCAGGCGGCATAACCGATGGAGACCAGCAGCGGCTTGTTGGCCGCCTTCGCCTCATCCAGCGCCGCCTGGCCCCAGGGGCGCCAGTGCACCGGGTTGCCGGCATGCTGCAGGAGGTAGGGCGAGGTTTCCTGCTTCAGCAGGTTTTCCGCTGCGGCCATGGTGGAGTCCTTGGTTGCTGCCTGCGGTACATAAGGCGTTGCCGGGCAGATCACAGGCCGCCGGCGTGGTGGCGGATTCACCAAATGTTAAGCCTCTGCGGCCATCATCAGCCAATGCCGATCGGCCGCCGGAGAGATGTGACTGCCTATGCCAGCGGCCTGGCCGCCGAGGAGATCGCATGCGCGGCGCTGCGGGACGACGGCTGGACCATCCTGGCCCGGCGTGTCCGCACCAAGGCCGGCGAGGTCGACGCCGTGGCGGAAAAGGCCGGCATCCTTGCGATCATAGAAGTGAAGTCCCGCCCCACCCTGGCCGAGGCCGCGGTGGCGCTGGGTGTCCGGCAGCAGAACCGGCTGCTGGCAGCCTGCGAGATCATCCTGGGCGAGCATCCGGACTGGGGCGTCAATGGCGTCCGCTTCGATATCCTGCTGGTGGACGCCGCCGGCCGGGTGCGGCGGATCGCCGATGCGTTCCGGCTGGGCGACCTGCCGGGGTGAAGGCCATGCGTATCAGGATAGGGCGTCCGGCGGAGCAAGGGCTTCTCCGTATCGTCATGGCCGGGCGTGTCCCGGCCATCTGCGCTTCGACGGTGGGGGGTGGATGGCCGGGACACGCCCTACGGGATGCACAGATCTCGGAAACGGTCCGCCGCTGCGTTTCCCTTTCGTCATGGCCCGGCTTGTCCGGGCCACCTATTCCAGCACTCGTGCCGCGACAGGTGGCCCGGACAAGCCGGGCCATGACGATGGGGGAACGCTCTTGGCGCTTGGCGCCCAGGCAAGCACTTGATTTTACGGTCATTTCCCACTCGTTTCCAGGATGTGTGCATTGCGTAGGGACACGCCCGGCCATGACGGAGAGAGAATGGCCGCGGCGCCAAATCCTTCCCAGGCCGTCGTCTTATCCTGATACCCATAAGGGTGAGCCCCGGGTGTGTCGGCCTGTGCGCATCGGGCGGAAGACCGCCCTACCCGCTCCCGCGGGCGAGCGCCGCATCCCGGCTTTTCCTGACCCCGGTCAGTTCCATCGTGGCGTCGCCGAACCAGCGGGTTTCGAAACTCATGCGCACCGGTATCGGCGGCCCGCCGGCCACCACCGGCGCAAGCCAGGCCGAGCCGTGCAGCGGTTTCGCCTCACGCGCGCGATTGCCGTCGATCTTGAAGCCCGCGACCATGTGCCCGGAGAAGCTGCAATGCAGCGCGCTACCGGAGAAATCCGACCGCCGGCTGGGCGCCAGTTCCTCCTGGCCGACGGTGTGCGCCTCGATTTCGACCGCGCGCCGCCCGTCGTAGGTGCGCACCGTGGCATCACAACGGCCGGTGCTGCCGACGGAACGGATCAGCTCCATCAGCGCGCTGAGTATGTCGATCGAATTGCTTTGCAGGGTCTCCGGAACCGGCTCGCGCGGGTCGTCGTCGGTCGGCAGGAGCCGGCGCACCCTGGGTTGCCCATGCTCATAGGCGATATCGGTCAGGCGCTCCCGGCCATGCCAGGTGCCCTGGCCGACGAAATGGTTCGGCATGGGCCTCATTCCGTACCAGACGCCCTGCACCTCGTAGTACTGGTGCCCGTGGAAAAGGAACCCGGCCATGCCGGTCGTGCGATAGGCGAGGTCCATGCTGTAATCCCGCGGCCCCATGCTGACGCCGGCCTCGACATGGGCGATCTCCAGGCCGGCGGCATACGTGGCGTAGCTGGCATGGACGGCAGGCGGCGCCTGCCCCAGCGCCGCGGACGGCAACAACAGACCGATCAGGAATACGACGCCCCGCCTCATTGAATGCGACTGTATGCAGGCTTGCGACGGACGCAAGGGTCCGCGGGTCACTATATGTCGAGCGCCTGCAGGGCCTCCTCCAGTTCCTGGAAGCTGGGCATGTGTTCGTTCGGCACCATCTTGCGGCCGGATTCGACGCTGACCTGCGGCGCGTTGCCGTGCAGGTGCGTCACCAGCACGGCGCGGATGACCTCCAGGTACTTGGACTCCTCCTCCGCGATGCCCTTCATCCGGGTCGCGAACGGGCCGACGATGCCATAGGCCAGCAGCACGCCGAGGAAGGTTCCGGTCAGCGCGCCGCCGATCATCGCACCCAGGATGGCGGGGGGCTGGTCGATGTGGGACATGGTCTTGATCACGCCCAGCACCGCCGCGACGATCCCCAGCGCCGGCAGCCCGTCCGACATGGTCTGCAAGGCGTGCGACGGGTGCAATTCCTCGGCCAGGGTCTTGCGCAGTTCCCGGCCCATCACGTCCTCGATCTGGTTGGGATCGTCTGCGTTCATCCCGACCATGCGCAGATAGTCGCACATGATCGTGCTGGCGTGGTGGTTGGCGAGGATCTTGGGAAACCGCTGGAACGCCTTGCTGTCCGCGGGTTTCTCGATATGCGGCTCGAGCGCCATGGCGCCCTTGGTGCTGGCCAGCCGGACCAGGAAGTACAGCAGGCTCAGCAGCTCGATGTAGTCCGCTTTGCGGAACGCCGCGCCCTTGATCGCCTTGCTCAGCCCGCCCAGCGTGTGCTTCACGTCGTGCAGGCTGTTCGACATGATGAAACCGCTGATCGCGGCGCCGCCGATGGTCCACATCTCGAACGGCACGGCCTCGATCAGCGGCGCCATGCTGCCGCCCGAGGCCAGGTAGCTGCCGAATACGCAGATGAACAGGAAGACCAGGCCGCCGATGGTCAGCATGGCGCGGGTCCGGGGCGCGGGCCTAAGGCCCGGCCGGCTGTGTCCCTGCCGTAGCCGCCGGAGCCTCCGGTGCCGCCGCCTGCGGCATCTGGCGCAGCACGAGGATGGCGATGCGCCGGTTCGCCGCGGCCAGCGGGTCGTTGGGCAGCAGCGGCTCGCGGTCCGCCAGTCCGGTGACCGACCGTATCCGCGATTCCGGCAGCCCGTCATCCACCAGCAGGCGGCGCGTGGCGTTGGCCCGCTCGGCCGACAGTTCCCAGTTGGTCCGGTCCGGCCCCGGGAACGGGGCCGCGTCCGTGTGCCCGGCGATCGAAATCGGCTGGCTGAGCTTCAGCAGGACCGGCACGATCTTCTGCAGCAGCAGCCGTGCCCGCTCGTTCGGCGCGGACGAGCCGGTGGGGAACATCGGCAGCTTGACCTCGTCCATGATCTGGATCCGCAGCCCCTCGGGTGTCATGTCGATCGCCAGTTGCTTTGCCAGCACCGCCAGGGCGGGATCGCTGCGCACGGCATCCCTGATCTGCTGCGCCGCCTGCTCGAACGCGGCTTTCTCCAGGCGTTCCCGTTCGGCTTCCTGCTCCGCCGGCGTCTGGTAACGCCGATCGGCCGCGCCATCGGGTTGCCCAGCTGGGGAGGCGGGCTGGTCCGCAGCCTGGCGCTGGGCTGCCGACCCGGCCATCCGTGCGGCACCGTCCTCGGCGGCCAGGTCTTCGGCGGCCAGGTCTTCGGCGGCCGGCTTCTGTCCAACGCCGTCGCCGGTGTAGGACGGGTGATAGTCGGTGATCACCCGGTCGTTGCCATCCTTGGTGCGTTCCACCACGGGCTGCGCGCCCTGGACGACCTGGACGGCGCCGCGGTCCGATACCATCTCGCCCTTGTCGAAGGGGGTGTGCCCGCCGAACGGCTCGCCGGTTCCGGACGAGGCGTGCGACATCAGGTTGGCCGGGCTGAAATAGTCCGCCAGCCCCCGGCGCTGTTCCTCGGTCGTTGCGTTGAGCAGCCACATCAGCAGGAAGAACGCCATCATCGCGGTGACGAAGTCGGCGTACGCCACCTTCCAGGCGCCGCCGTGGTGGCCGCCCTCCACGATTTCCTCTCGCCTGATGACGATCCCGCTGCCGGAACCCTTCTTGTCGCGCTTGCCTGCCATGCCTGCCTCCGTCGAGCGGCAGCTATGACGGCAAAACGTTAACCAGTTCTTAACGGCGTCCCCGGAATGAGCGGCGCGAACGCTCCTGTGAAAATGTGGTTTCGCAGGCGCTGGTCGTCACCTTGCCGTCATGGCCGGGCGTATCCCCATGCGTATCAGGACAGGGCGACGGTTGGAGAAGGATTTGGCGCCCGGTCCGTTACCTCACCGTTATGGCCGGGCGTGTCCCGGCCATCCACCCCCCACCGTCGAAGCGCAGGTGGCCGGGACACACCCACATTGGCGTTAAAATAGCGTGGCGGCACGATGCTTGCCATTCCGTCATGGCCCGGCTTGTCCGGGCCACCTATTCCAGCACTGTGCCGCGACAGGTGGCCCGGACAAGCCGGGCCATGATGAGGAGGCAACAGCCAGCCCTATTTTAACGCCAATGGGGACACACCCGGCAATGACGATAAGGAGATGACCTTGCTCCGCCGGACGTCCTATCCTGATAACTATGAGGCGTGTCCCTGCGGGATGCACAGATCCCGGAAACGATTTGTCGCGGCCGTGGCCCCCACCGTCAGGGCTTGTCGGGGCCATGACGATGGGGGAACAGGCCGCTCGCCCGCGTCAGGCCACGCCGAAGTTGATCAGGTTGCGCACCGGCGTGCCGGATTTCAGCATGGCGAAGCCCTCGTTGATCTGCTCCAGGCTGATCTTCCCGGAAATCAGGTGATCCAGCTTCAGCCGCCCCTGCTGCCACATCTCCAGCAGCCGCGGCATGTCGACGCGGAAGCGGTTGCCGCCCATGCTGGTGCCCTGGATCTTCTTGTCGCGCAGGAAATCGGCGCCGTGCAGCTCGATCCTGGTGCCCAGCGGGATCATGCCGATGATCGTCGCCACCCCGCCGGGGCGCAGCATGGCGAAGGACTGCTCGGCGGTTTGCTTCAGGCCGATGGCTTCGAACGAATACGGCACCCCGCCGCCGGTCATCTCCTTGATGGTGGCGACCACGTCGACGTTCGAGGCGTTGACCGTGTCCGTCGCCCCCATCAGCTTCGCCAGGTCCAGCTTCGACGGGTTGGTGTCCACCGCGATGATCCGTGCCGCGCCGGCCAGCGCCGCGCCGTTCACCGCCGACAGGCCGATGCCGCCGCAGCCCAGGATCGCCACCGTGCTGCCCGGCTCGACCTTCGCCGCGTGGAACACCGCGCCGACGCCGGTCATGACGCCGCAGCCGACCAGGGCGGCGCGGTCGAGCGGAATCTCCGGATTGATCTTCACCACCGCGTGCTCGTGCACCACCATCTGCTCGGCGAAGACCGAGAGGTTGAACGCCTGGTGCAGCACCTCGCCCTTCCACTTCAGCCGCCGTGCGGCGCCGGGCAGCAGCTTGACCTCGGTGTTCTCGCACAGGTTGGGATGGCCGGTCATGCATTGCGGGCACTCGCCGCAGAACACCGACAGGCAGGTGATCACGTGGTCGCCGGGCTTGACGTAGGTGACGTCCTCGCCCACCGCCTCGACCACGGCCGCGCCTTCATGCCCCAGCACCGCGGGCGTGGGATAGGGATACAGGCCTTCCATGAAATGCAGGTCGGAGTGGCAGAGCCCGGCATACGCGGTGCGCAGCAGCACCTCGCGCCGCTTCGGCTTCTCGATTTCCACGTCCTCGATGGTCAGGGGCTGGTTCGGTTCGTGAAACACCGCGGCTTTCATCGATCGGCCTCCTCCGGCTTATGGTTTGGAGGAAGCCTAACCGGGTTGCTGGCGGTCGCCAATTCCCCGGGGACGGGACATCGTGACCGGCCATGCCCTGCCCGCACGCCGTACACCCGGGCATCCGGCATGGTGTGCCCACCATGACGCGGAGGCCCGGTGCGCCGGCCCCGGCGGATCAGCTGTTCCGGCCCGTCCGGCTCAGCGAAGCGACGAGCGGCGCCGACGGACGCGGCGCCGCCCGGGTGGTTACATGTTGCCGCCACCACCGCCGCCGCCGCCACCGCCGGCTGGCGCGCCACCCATCCCGCCGCCACCAGCGGGAGCGCCGCCCATTCCGCCGCCACCAGCGGGAGCGCCGCCCATTCCGCCACCAGCCGGAGCGCCGCCCATGGAACCGCCGCCCATGTCGTTCATGCTGCCACCCCCGCTGGGCGCGGTGGACATGCCGCCCGCACCCGGCACGTTGAAGTTCTGGCCCTTCTGTGCCGCCTCATAGCTCTGCTGGTTCAGGCGATCGACTTCCGCGTTCTGCGCATTCGGCCCCGTCGAGCCGCGGTTACGCGAGAAGGCGCCCTGCGAACGCGAGGTACTGCGGTGCCCACGCCAGCCCGGGTGGGATGGCGCGCTGGTCTGGCCTGTCTGGCCAGGCGTCGCCTCGGGCATTCCCTGGGTCGCGGGCGCGGCGCCAGGCGCGGCTTCCCCTGGCGTCGTGGCATTCTGGGCGAGCGCCGGCGCGGCGGCCAGCAACGCAGCCGCGCACGCCGCGGTAAGCAGACTTGCTTGTGCCATTGTCCTCTCCTTCATGTCGCACATGTCGCACGCCAGTTTATCCCGGCGATGCCAAAGATGTGGTACGGTTTGCCCTTTGCCCGGCATCACTTCCACTTGCGCTTAGGCATTTTCTGGCTCTTGCGATGCAGATCTGCACCGTCTTGCGGCGCGCCTGGCCTCATCAGTTACAGACCTCACGACTTTGGCACCATCGTTACGCAACGGCGGCTCAAAATCCTGCACCTTGAGCAAGACCCCGAAGCCCCTCCCGGCAGGACCGTCATACCCAGGCGCAGCCATGCCCAGGCACAGCCGATGCCGGGCAGCGAAGCGCTTCCTCCAAGAAAGGCCGGCCGGAGCGGCAAGGGGCCGGTGCAGGCGATGCCCGGCGGCGCCTTGCACCGCTTCGGCTTCCTGATCTCGGCGTTCTCGATCCTGGAGGGCTCGGGTGGCTCGTGAAAACCCTGGCCGCAACTGAACGGTGGCCCTTCGGACCGGTGGCGTTACTGGTTGCTGCCGGTCGGGAAGCCGGCGCCCATTCCGCTGTCGTCGTTGATTGAAGCGCCGGCATCGTACCCGCCCGGCATGTCATTCATGCTGCCAGATCCGGTCGATGCGCCGGACAGGCCATTGTCATCCATTGCCGCGGAGGATCGCGCGGAAATTCTCGCCCTGCTGCGCTGCCTCATAGCTGCGCTGGTTCAGGCGATGCACCGCCGCATCACCGCAAACCGGGCCGTTGCCGGCGCTGTTGTCGAACAGGCTGCGATCGTGGATGGCGTTGTAGCACGTGCTCAGACCCCGGGGGACGTTGTAGCTCTGGCTAGCGTTGTCGTAGCGCTGGCCGCCGATCTCGTTGGCGTAGGAGCCCGTGGTCGCGTTCTGCGTCGCCGGCGCCGCCCACTGGCCGTTGGTGCCGTAATTGTTGGCCGTGCCGGTGCTGGTCTGGGCCAACGCAGGCGCCGCGGCCAGCATGGCCGCCGCACAGGTGGCCTTCAGCAGACTTGCTTTTTTCATCGTCCTCTCCTCAAATCTTCCGCCCGCTCTTGCGCCGGGCGCCCCTTCAATCGCCGGGTCGAGGCGCGGTTTTACCCGGTCGGCCATCACTTCCAGTTGCATTCGGCGCTGTTTTTCGGTCTTGCGGCACCGGCGCGCAGAGACTATGAAGCGCGCCATGGTCCACATGCGGAAAGACTCGCGATTTTGGTACCGCCGGTATGCAACGGCGGCCTAGGATCGTGCACCCATAGCTAGACCCGAAGCCGCCTCACTACGGCGGCTTTCGTTTTTCCGAAGCATTCGTTACGAAATCCGCCGACAGGGAGGCGCCTCCGGTCAACAACCCAGGAGCAAGACATGTCGCGCAGCAGCTTCGATTTCGACGTCATCACCGGCCCGTCCTCCCCCCATCCGCGGCCGAAGCCCACGGCCAAGCCGAGCCCGGCGCAGGGAACGCAGCAACAGCCGATCGCTCCGGGAAAATGACCGCTTGATCGCGGCTCCCGCCCCACTAAGTTGCCAAGATGCTACCGACCGGTAGCCGCCGTGGGGGGAGGGAGAGCGCGCCATGAAGCTCATGTGGTTTCACCTGATGCCTTATACCGAGCTTCCGGACGATTTTAAGCAGAAGCATCCTTCGGTCTGGGTCGACATCCATTCCTCGCTGTTCGACCCGAAGCGCGCGCACCTGATGTACAACGACTTCATGGATGAGCTCGAATACGCCGCCGATTGCGGCTACGACGCGATCTGCGTCAATGAGCATCATTCCAACGGCTACGGCCTGATGCCCTCGCCCAACCTGATCGCCGCGTCGCTGGCCCGCCGCACCAGGGACGCAACGATCTGCGTGATGGGCAACTCCCTGGCGCTGTACAACCCGCCCACGCGCGTCGCCGAGGAATTCGCCATGCTCGACGTGATCTCCGGCGGGCGGCTGATCGCCGGCTTTCCGGTCGGCACGCCGATGGACGACTGTTTCGCCTACGGCACCAACCCGAGCCAGCTGCGGGCACGCTATCTTGAAGCGCACGACCTGGTGATGAAGGCGTGGCAGGAGACGGACACCTTCGCCTTCAACGGCCGCTACAACCAGCAGCGCTACGTCAACATCTGGCCACGCCCGGTGCAGCAGCCGCACCCGCCCGTGTGGATCCCGGGCGGCGGCTCGATCGAGACCTGGCAATGGTGCGCCGAAAAAGACTACGTCTACTGCTACCTCTCCTATTTCGGCCACAAAGTCGGCAAAGCAACGATGGACGGTTTCTGGGCCGAGATGGATCGTCTTGGAAAAGACCGCAATCCCTACCGCGCCGGCTTCGCCCAGACCGTCGCGGTGGCGGAAAGCCGCGACCAGGCCATGGAGATGTACCGGGATGCCGCCGAATATTTCTTCGGCCGCTGCCTGCACATCGATCCACGCTTCGCCGCGCCGCCCGGCTACTCCACTGAAGCAACGATCCGGTTCGGCCTGACCAGCCAGGTCAGCGCCGCCGCGGCCCGCTCGATGGCGCGGCCGACGGAAATCCAGGACCTTGTCGACGCCGGCTACATCCTGATTGGCACGCCGAAGCAGGTGACGGAACAGATCGTCGAACTGGCCGAGAACCTGAACGTCGGCAACCTGATGCTGCTGCTGCAGTTCGGCAACATGAACAAGGACCTGACCCGCTTCAACACCCGGATGTTCGCGGAAAAGGTCATGCCCACACTGAAGAACTTCTATGCCGAGTGGGAGCATCGGTGGTGGCCGAAGCCGATGCAGCCGGCGCAGCGGGCAATCGTTCCGGCCTTCACGCCCGCGACGCGCGCCGCCGAATAGGCGGAACCGGCGGAAGCGCGTATCATGGTCGGCATGTCGGCAACCCTGATCCGCCCGCCCGTGCCACCGGCCCCGGCCGCCCCCTTGTCAACACGCGGCTTCCTGCGCGCGGTGCGCACCAACGCCTTGCAGATGTTCCCCCAGGCGGCCTATCGCCAGGACAGCATCACCCGCAAATTCGGCGGACGCAGCACGGTCCTGGTGAACACGCCGGATGCCATCCATCACGTGCTCGTCGGCAATCCCGGCAATTTCCGGCGCTCGCCCGCCTCGATCCGCATCCTGCGGCCGATTGTCGGCGAGGGGCTTCTGCTCAGCGAGGGCGAGGCGTGGAAGCTGCAGCGCCGCACCATCGCGCCGGCGCTGGGACCGCGGGTGATGCCGATGCTGGCCCGCCACGTGGTTGCGGCGACGGAACGGGCGATTGCGCGGCTCGACGCGCAGCTCGGCCAGCCGATGGATCTGCTGGCCACGATGCAGCGGCTGGCGCTGGATATCGCCGGGCGCTCAATGTTCTCGATGGAGGTGGACCAGTACGGCGCCGCGTTGCGCCGCATGTTGACGGAGTTCGGTGAGAGCTACGCCAGGCCGCATTTGCTCGACATGCTGTTGCCGCCGTCCATCCCGACGTGGCGCGACCTGGCGCGGCGCCGGTTCCAGCGCCGCTGGATGCGGCTGATCGAAACCATCATGGCAGCGCGCCTGGCGATGCCGCCGCCGGAGACGCCACGCGACCTGTTCGACCTGCTGCGGGCGGCGCGCGACCCGGACACCGGCGTCGGCTTCTCGCCCGCCCAGTTGCGCGACCAGGTGGCGACCCTGCTGGTGGCGGGGCATGAAACCACCGCGGTCACGCTGTTCTGGGCCACCATCCTGCTGGCCGAAGCGCCCGAGGAACAGCAGCTCATCGCCAGGGAAGCCGCCGCCGTCGCGATCGAACCGGAAACGGCGCATGGCATCCTGCCGGACCTGGTGCGCACCCGGGCCGTGGTCAACGAGACCCTGCGGCTGTTTCCCGCCGCCTTCACCCTGGTGCGGGAGACGATCACCCACGACCGAATCGGCGACATCGAGCTGCCGGCCGGGACGCTGGTGATGATCGCGCCCTGGGTGCTGCACCGGCACTACGCGCTGTGGCCGGAGCCCGAGGCGTTCGATCCCGCCCGCTTCATGCCCGACCACAAGCCGCCCGAGCGCTTCGCCTTCATGCCGTTCGGCGCCGGGCCGCGGATCTGCGTCGGCGCCCAGTTCGCCATGACCGAGGCCGTGCTGGTCCTGGCCTCGTTGATCGGCCGCTACCGCGTCAGCCGCACCGACACGCGGCCGGTGCTGCCGCTGGCCATCGTCACCACGCAGCCGGACCACCCCGCGCTGGTCCGGCTGTCGCGGCGGGAGTGAAGCGGGGTTCCGCCTGAACGAACCCGATCCGTCGTCATAGCCCGGCTTTTCGGCATGGGCGTTATGATAGAGGCACAGGCGGCAGGCTGCCTCTTCCCGTCATGGCGGCCGCTATCTGAACGCCAGTGCCTGCCTGTCCGGGCCATGACCGCGAGAGAACGATCGTGGCCGCTCCGCCAACCCCGCGCATCCTTGCCGCCCCCACAAGCCGCCGATATCACTCGGCCCGCGGATGCCGGGTTCTCCCGGCCGCAGCCGAACGGCCGCGAGGCGCCACAATTCGCCGCAGCCGGACATCGGTATGGCAGCGGAAATCGCTGGCTGTCCCGGTCAGCTCGTTGTCGCTGATCTTTCCGGTCAGGATCGTCATGCCCGGGAACCCGCCGGTCGGATTGCGCCAGAGACCCGAGGCCCTGACCGTTCCGTCCGCGCCCACGGTCCCGGTCATCCGGGTCTTCGGGCTGAACAGGTCCATCGCGACGTGGCCGTGGATGATGCGGGCCGAGGTGCTTCCATGCAGCCGGGGGATGCCGCAGACGTCACTCCGATCCGACAGGCGCGTTCCGGCATACCGGCCGTCATAGCGGGACGACGGCGTCGGGTCGGTGGTTGAACAGGCCACGACGCCCAGGCCCACGCCGGCTGCCAGGATCGCAGTCACCATCGGTTTCAGCCTGTGCATGGCGAAGCCCGTTCGCTGTGGCGCAGGCATGATGAGGCCCCGGCAAGTGCCGTTCGGCAAACCAGCAAGATTTTACCGCGCAGCCGGCATCGCCCGCAGCGGCGGCAACGCCGTGGCGCTTCAGGCCCGCCCACGAATAACCACGGCATTGGGTGCAAGGCACCGGCCTCTTCGCGTCATGGCGGGCGCAGGCCCCATTGGCGTTAAAATAGGGCTGGCTGTTACCTCCTCGTCATGGTCCGGCTTGTCCGGGCCACCTATTCCAGCACTGTGCTGCGACAGGTGGCCCGGACAAGCCGGGCCATGACGGAATGGCAGGCATCGTGCCGCCGCCACGCTATTTTAACGCCAATGGGGCGCAGGCCCGCCCGGAAGCAGGCGTCAACATCCCGGCCATGACGGATACCGGACGCCCGGGAAAATCCAGCCCCTGTCGAACGACACTCCTATGAAAATACGGTTCCGGACGCCTGGCCCCGCCGTCATGGCGGCCGCAGGGCCGCCGTCCACGCCTTGCGATGCCGGTACCAGCAGAAGGCGTGGATGGTGGGCCTGCGCCCACCATGACGAGGTGGCACCGACCTCGCCCATTTTCCGCCATAGCGGTGCCGGCGCCGCCGGCTGGCCAACTACCATGCACGTGAGGCGCGCCTACCGCGCTCATGACGCAATGCCACCGACACGCCAGGCTGTCCCCGGCCTCCCCGTGCGACCGTGAGCGCGGGGACATTCCG
Source organism: Rhodopila globiformis (assembly GCF_002937115.1). Lineage (GTDB taxonomy): Bacteria > Pseudomonadota > Alphaproteobacteria > Acetobacterales > Acetobacteraceae > Rhodopila > Rhodopila globiformis. The sequence continues at coordinate 134,538 of NZ_NHRY01000260.1, forward strand.
CTGGCTCGGGACGCGGCGCCGGGAAGACCGGCAGCAATCAGGCCTGCAGCGTGCGTTCGCCAGCCCCGGCGTTTGGTGTCGGAGCCGGTTTCGCCGGACGGCGTGTCACGGCCTCGGTGGTTACGCCGAAATGGATCATGTAGGGGCGGAACTTGGCCCGTTCCTGCTCTTCATCCAGTCCATGGTCCTCGAAATAATAGCGGTGGTCGCCATATCCGCCCCTCGGCCTGGCAGCGACGTACTCCTCGATCCCTGTGGCGGCCTGAGGCGACAGGGTCATGCCGAAATGGCGGTAAACGCCGTCCACGGTGCTGACCGGGTCGGTGATCAGGTCCATGTAGTGGACGTGGCAGACCGGGTCCGGGAACCCGGCGTCGTCGGCGATGGCGATCATGCGCTGCGTCCCGTCCAGCCAGCGGCGGCTTTCGTGCGGACCCAGCGCCAGGGGATCCAGCCGGCGGGTGAACGGGCGGCGCAATACCTCGGTCAGTTCGGATTGCGACAGCAGCACCTTCACCGGGTCACGGTGCACGAACACGATTCTGGCGTCCGGGTAGACCGAGCGGATGACCTGCAGCGCGAACAGGTGTTCCGGGCATTTCAGCACCCACTGCCGCGCGACTCCGTCCTCGTGCTGCAGGAACTGCAGGAACCGCTTGTGGAACCGGTAAGCCGGCAGGTTGTTCACGACATCGGCATCCAGCCAGTCCCGGTAGGACGGAATATGGTAGGTGGTATCGAATCGCAGGCTGCGGAACACGTGCGCGTTGATTTCGCTGCACTCCTGTGGCGAGGTTGCCTCCAGCGGGTGCAGCGCCTGGAAGGTCGGGGCCAGCCGGTCGAACGCCTTCAACTGGCGCGCGACCCGGGCGATGCGCTGGTCCCGGCTGCCCGAGGCCGACGAAGGATAGATCGTCTCCCATACCAGTGGCGCCCGGTTGCCCGCGTCCGTCAGCATCAGCCGATGCAGGAAAGTGGTGCCGCTGCGCGGCAGGCCGGTGATAAAAATCGGTTGAGTGATCGGTTGCGCGGCAATGTCCGGAGTCCGCGCGTAAGCTTCCTGCAGCAGCAACAGGTTGGACAGGAAGCGCACAACGTCCCAGCGCGTGGCGCTGCGCCCGACGACGCTGAGGGCCGATTCGCGGCGGCACGAGTCGAGCAGCCGGCTCATTGGCCCGATGAACGACGTGTCGCCGAAATCCTGCAGACCGGTCCTGTTGCGGGCCGCGCGAACAAGCCTATCTGGATCGAACGGGCGGTCGAGCAGGCCGAGGAAATCGGCAGCCCTGTCGATGATGGACAACGCCCTGGTGGCAAGTGTCAAGCCAAGTCTCCCGCTAACAACGCCATGATTTTTCACCAGCCCAATGAACCGGACGCCGTTCAAGCACACCAGCCCTCACAAACCGGTGTCTTCGCGAATTCCTGGCAGGCGTGCATGGGAGGCAACAGGAAGCATGTATCTGGATGATGTCAGGCCGCGTTACAAGATCAGGCCAGACTCGTCGTTTGGATATTCGGTAGGACAAGGATCTGCCTGATGCACATCGTTCACTGTCGCCGGCGCAGCCTGCTGGCTGCGACCGCGGCCCTGGTTGTCGTTGCCGGCCTGCCTGCGCATGCAGCGGAGAATGACCCGATCATTCAACCAGTCCAGCAACTGGTTGATGGCTTGCTGACGATCATGAAGGCGGGGCCGGGAACGCCATTCCAGCAAAGGTTCGACACGCTGGAGCCGATCGTCGAGCGGACATTCGATTTGCAGTCCATTCTGAAGGAGTCGGTCGGTCCCCGTTGGGCCAGCCTGCCAGCGAACGAACAGGACATGCTGATGCAGGCCTTCCGCCGCTACACGGTGGCCTCCTACGTCAACAGCTTCGACAAGTACGACGGCCAGCGCTTCGTGATCAAGCCGGACACCAGGCCGGTCGGCAATGGTGAGCAAGTGGTGCAGACCCAGATCATTCCCCGCAGGGGCTCGGGCCACCAGTTGGACTACGTCATGCGCCAGGGCCAGAACGGCTGGCATGCGGTCGACGTGCTGGCGGACGGCTCGGTCAGTCGCGTCGCCGTGCAGCGCTCGGACTTCCGGCGCCTGCTGGCGCGTGGCGGCGCCGAGGCGCTGGCGGCCAGCCTGCGCACCAAGACCGCCAACCTGTCCAACGGCTGAGGACGGGCGCCGGGTTTCCGGTTTGTCCGCATAGGCGCTGACATAGCGAGACAGGGCCGGGTCCATTGCCTCTCCGTCATGGCCGGGCGTGTCCCGGCCATCCGCGCTACGAGGGTGGGGGGTGGATGGCCGGGACACGCCCGGCCATAACGACAGGGGCGGCGGCCGCGCCCTGTTCCCCTTTATGTTACAGCAAACCGCAGGTCGGTTGGGACAGGGCGACGGTGCACCTCACTCGTCATGGCCCGGCTTGTCCGGGCCACCTGTCGCGGCACACGTGCTGGAATAGGTGGCCCGGACAAGCCGGGCCATGACGATGAAGACAGGCCGTCTGCGTCCCAACTAACCTGCGGTCTGCTGTAGCGCGTATGCGGCTCGGCCGTGACGGATCGTTTCCGAGGTTTGTGCATGCGGTAGCGCTGCTGCCCGGATACACGACCCGCCCTTCTCAGGCGGCGAGCTGCTCGGCCGTCATGCTGTCGCCCGCGACGGTGGTGCGGCGCATGTCGCGCACCTGCGTGTCATCGAAGCGGCGCACCCGGTGCATGGTGACCCGGTTGTCCCACATCACCAGGTCCCATTGCCGCCATTTGTGGGAATAGGTGAACTGCCTCTGCGTCGCGTGCTCGGCCAGGTCGCGGATGAAGGCGCGCGCCTCCGGCATCGGCCAGCCGACGATGGTGCCGATATGCGACGACAGGTAGAGCGACTTCCGCCCGGTCACCGGATGGGTCCGCACCAGGCGCTGGCGCACCGGGGTGAACATCCGCTTCTCGTCCTCTGACAACTCGGTAAAACCAAGCGTGCCGCGCGAGAAGATCAGCGAATGCTCGCAGACGAGGTCCTCGATCTCGGCCTTGGTGCGTGCATCCAGGGCGTCATAGGCGGCGCGCATGTCGGCGAACTCGGTATTGCCGCCTGTATCGACGACGATGCGTCCCGACAGGATGGAATACTTCGCCGGGATCGCCCGGAACGAGCTGTCGGAGTGCCACAGCTGGTTGCCCAGATTGAACAGCCGGCGGCGATCGTCCCGCTCCAGCGGCTTGTGGTCGACGTCCAGGTTTGAGACATCCGCCATTTCCGGATCCAGGCGGCGGTCCGCGGCCTTGGTGATGTTGCCGCCGGCGGTTTGCTCCAGGTTGCCGAAGTTGCGGCTGAACGCCTTCTGCTGCTCATCGGTCAGGTGCTGGTCGTGATAGACCAGCACGCCGAAGCGATCCATGCCGGCTTCCAGCTCCGCCGCCTGCGCGGGAGTCAGCGGCTGGGTGATGTCGATGCCGGAGACCTCGCCGGCGAAGCCGTGGGTCGTCAGGTCGTTGATGGTGATGGCCATGAACGTCACTCCTTATTCAGCGGCCAGCGCGGGAATCTGCTCCGCGGTCAGGCCGGTGCCCTTGATGGTGGTGCGGCGGAGGTCGCGGACCTCCTCGAGATCGCGGTAGGCCCGGGCGCGGTGCATCGTGGTGCGGTTGTCCCACATCACCAGGTCATGCACCCGCCAGTGGTGGGCGTGGGTGAATTGCGGCTGCGTCGCGTGCTCGGTCAGGTCGCGGATGAAGGCGCGGGCTTCCGGCACCGGCCAGCCGACGATGCTGCCGATGTGGGCGGAGAGGTACAGCGATTTGCGCCCGGTGACCGGGTGCGTCCGCACCAGGCGGTGGCGCACCGGGCGGATCTTGTCCTCGTTGCCCGGGCCGTAGTCGGCGAAGCCAAGCTGGGCGCGGGAAAAGGCGATCGAGTGCTCGGCTATCAGGTCCTCGATCTCGGCCTTGGTGCGGTCGTCCAGCGCGTCATACGCCGCCCGCATGTCGGCGAATTCGGTATCGCCGCCGCTGCCTGGCACCACACGCGCCGACAGCAGGGAATAGATCGCGCCGGTGGCGCGGAACGAGGCGTCGGAATGCCACAGCCGGTTGCCAAGCGCATACATGCGGCGGTTGTCGTCCCGCCCGCGCAAGGCGCCGGATGCGGTCAGGTTGGAGACGTCGGCCATCTCCACCGACCCAAGCCGCTGCTCCTCGGGCTTCGACATCTGGGCGATCAGGGCGGCTTCGAGGTCTCCGAAGTTGCGGCTGAAGGAACGCTGCTGTTCGTCGGTCAGGGGCTGGCCGCGGAACACCAGCACGGCGTAGCGGTCCATGCCGGCTTCGATCGCGGCGACCTGATCGGCTGACAAAGGGGCGTTGATCGCGAGGCCGCTGACCTCGGCGACGAAATCCCCGGACGGTGTCCGGGCGAGCGGTGTGATCTCCACCGGCTTTCCTCCCGCATGAAACTACCGGCGAGTATAGCGCCGATCCGGGTTGGCATGCCAAGGTCGGAGGGCAGTTCGTTGTTCATTTGCAATCAGTCGCCTGCGGGCCGGGATGCTTCCACCGAAGCGGGTTGTCGTTCCGGCTTGAGAGCGAGCTTTCCGTTACCGGAAGAAACCAAAGCCTCATGCGGGCCATGGGTTCGTTCCGATACTGATAAGCGTCGCCGCGATCTACCGCGTTTCCTGGCTGGCGAACACGCCCGCGGCAATCGCCTCACGCAGCACCTGCTCGACGCGGCTGGTGTAGCCTTTGCCGGAGGCTTTCACCGTGGCGACGATCGCTGCGTCAAGCCGCAGGCTGATGTGGGTCTTGGGTGACTCAAGGCGCGGTCGCCCGCCCCGACGGGCGGCTCGCGGCTTCGCTTTGCCGGTCATGGCCGTTGCTTTCATTGGTCCGGCGGATACCACTCACCGAGCACCTGCTCGGCGGAGTAGGTCAGGCTGTTGACGTCGAGGCGCGGCTGCTTGCCATACAGGTCGAGCGCATAAAGCACCGTCTGCCGGGCGTCGGGGGTTTCCTCCGTCACCATGGTCGCCAACATCGACTTCAGCCCGGGGTTCTTCCTCAGATGCCGCGCGACGGCTTTGCGCGTGCGGAAGATGGTCTCCATCCAGCCGCGGCGCGGATCCGTCGCAGGCGAGGCCTGCAGCTTCATCAGGTGCTCGATGATCGTGCCGATCATGCTGCTCAGCGTCGATTCTTCCGAGCGGCCCAAACTTTCTATCTCATCGGCAATGTGTGACCAATCCAGGGCCGAATCGTTGACCAGCGCACCATCGGCGCGGCGCCGGAGCAGGGCACCCTGCTGCTGCGCCCAGGCGTGGAAGTCGCGCCGGTAAAGCGCAGTATCCGTTTCGTTTGTGCTCATGGGATACCTCCATAGGTTTTTGTAGCACAAAAACTCTGTGGGCCAAGGTTTTTGTGCTGTCGAAAATGCGGGCGGGCCATGCCGCATGCGTATCAGGATAAAACGACTGGTGAAGAAGGATTTGGTGCCGCGGCCGTTCTCTCACCGTCATGGCCGGGCCTGTCCCGGCCATGACGATAGGGAGAAGACCTTGCTCCGCCAGATCGCCTATCCTGATACGCATGGGGCCGCGCCGTCGCCCCGCATCGCCGCGCCCATCCGCGAGTCGGGTTGGGTGTTCTCCGGCTGCAGCCGGGATATCGGCGCCCTGATGACCGGCAAGCGCCGCTACCGCGCCAGGGCCCGCAGCAGCGCTGTCGAGACATCGAAAACATCCAGCAGGCGCGCCACGTAATGGTCATGCACCGCGAAACCGGGGGCGGCCGGATCCTGCATCTGCCGCTCCAGCGCATCCAGCATCCGTTGCAGCCGAAACCGGTGCAGCCCAAGCCGTTTCTGCACCGGATCGGCTACCACGCCCGCGAAAGCCGAAACGATCGTCGAGGCGACGAACAATCCGCCCGTCAGCCCCGCCACCAGCGCGGCCGAGGGCGCGACCGGGAACATTCCATACCACACCGATCCCAGCGCCCCACCCAGCGGAAACGACGTCACCGCGGCTTGCTGCGCGATGGCCGCGGCCAGCGTGGGGCCCAGCGCCAGCGCGCCCGGCGTGAGTTTCTGCAACGCCAGCGCGCCGCTGCTGAGCGTGATCAGCGCCGTGGTGATCTCGGTCGCCGCCGCCCGGGTGCGGGTATATTCGATCATGGCGTGCTCGATCCGCTTGCGCAACGCCGGATCGTCGCCGCGCGCCGCGATGGCTTCCAGGGTCGGGGCCAGCGTCGCCACGACCCGTTCGTCGGACAGGATCGTTTCGGCCAGCGTATCCCTCGTTGCCACCCGCTCGCCGTCGCGATAGGGCAGTTCCAGCAGGCCCACGTGCATCCGCCAGGCGAGTTCCCGGCCCACCGCCGTCTCCACCGTCAACCGTGCCTTGCCGATCTTCCGGCCGATTCGTGGGGCACCGAGCTTCTCCACGGCCCGCCCGGCCAGCAGCACGCCAACCTGCGGCCCTGCCATCGTCAGGTTGTACGGCGCGCGCAGGATGTCCCAGCCGAGCGCCGCGCGATGCAGCCCGAGCGCGCCACGCAGCGAGAAATTCGTGTCGATGAACCATTCCACCCGCTGCCGCCGATCGGCGAAGTAGCGCCGCACACCGTCACCGACAATCTGTTGCGCGAGCAACTTGTTCGTTCCGCTGTCAGACGTTGCAGCCGCTGCTGCGTTGCTCATCGGACTCCTGACGGTGCCTGCCGTCCCGGCGCTTTGCGATCGGCTTCCCCGGAAGGGCTCGTGGCAGAATATGTCCACGACCGCAACCGACGGCAAGACCGCCGAAGATGTCGTCTGCGACATGCAATCCGCAGGGCGATGCCAACGGCGATTGACCTCGCGCAGGCTCTGTCCCAGCGTCGGCTACCGGATCAAGGGAGTTCGAAATGGCCAGCGACTACACCGTCGGCGATCTCGTCGCCGAGTTCCTGTCCGCGTGCGGCGTCACCACCGTGTTCGGCATCGCCTCGGTGCACAATATCCCGATGCTGGACGCCATCGGCCGGCGCAACACCATCCGCTTCATGATGGCGCGCGGAGAACTCGGCGGCGCACACATGGCCGACGGCTATGCGCGGGTCAGCCAGGGATTGGGCGTTATCATGTCCTCCACCGGCCCAGGCGCGGCGAATGCCGTCGGCGGCCTGATCGAGGCACGGTTCGCCGGCTCGCCGGTGCTGCACATCACCGGCCAGACAGCGACGAAATACGCCGATCGCGCGATGGGGTCGGTGCACGATGCGTACGACCAGCTCGGCATGATGGCGTCGGTCTGCAAGACGGCGTACCGCATCCGCTCGGCACAGCATGCGCTCGGCGTGCTGACGCGGGCGGCGGCCGAGGCGCTCAGCCCGCCGATGGGGCCGGTCAGCGTCGAGGTGCCGATCGATCTGCAGCGGGTGAAGATCGATCGCCCGGCGGTGCTGGATGGTTTCGTTCTGCCCCTGCCGCCGCCGCGCCGGCCGACGGAGCAGGAACTGGACGAGCTTGCCGCCCGTGTCGTCGCGGCGAAGCGGCCGCTGCTGTGGCTGGGCAACGGCGCCAAGGCGGCGGGCGGCGCGGCGGCGCGGCTGCTGGAGATGGGCTTCGGCATGGTCACCAGCTTCAACGGCCGCGCCACGGTGCCCGAGGACCATCCGCGCACCCTCGGCGCCCTGACCGGCAGCGGCATGCCGGTGATCACCGATTTCTATAAGACGGTGGATTTGTGCCTGGTCGTTGGATGCCGGCTGCGCGGCCATGAAACGAACGACTTCAATGTCAGGCTGCCGGACAACCTGGTCCAGGTCGATGCCGATCCAGGCGCCAACGGCCGAACCTATCCGAACCAGTATTTCGTCTGCGGCGACGCCAGGCTGACCCTGGACGCCCTGGCCAGCCGGATCGACGGCAGGCTGGAGGTCGCGCCCGGCTATCCCGAGGAATTCGCCGAACTGAAGCGCACCGCGCAACGCAGCTATATCGATACGCTCGGCGCCTACGGCACGTTCAGCGGACAGTTGCGCGCGGTGATGCCGAAGGACGCGATCTGGGCGCGCGACGTCACCCAGAACAACACCACCTGGGGAAACCGCGTGTTTCCGTTGTACGCGCCGAACCAGAACGTCTATCCCGTCGGCGCCGGCATCGGCCAGGGATTGTGCCTGGGCATCGGCGCCGCGGCGGCCGCGGGGGATCGCAAGACCGTCGTGATGACCGGCGACGGCGGCTTCTTCCTCAATGTCGGCGAACTGTGGACCGCGTTACAGGAGAAGCTGGACATGGTCGTGATCGTCATGAACGACCGCGGCTATGGCGTGATCAAGCGCATTCAGGACGTCACCGCGCAGGGCCGCCGGTTCTACGCCGATCTGCAAAGCCCCGACCTGGAGAAACTGGCGGCCTTGTCGGAAATTCCCTACTTCCGCTGCTCGCATTCCGAAACGTTTGGCGATACAGTGGCGAAAGCACTGGCGATCAAGGGGCTGACGATGGTGGAAGTGGACATGGCGGCGGTGGGCGAGTTCCCCGCTTATTACCCGTTCAACCAGAAACCGGCCGCCTGACCGCGATGCCGCACGCGGGCCCCGTTTTCCAGGCTGGCGCGGGCCTCGCGTCGCTGCTGCTGCTGGCGTTCCTGCTCAGCGAGGACCGCCGGCGCATTCCCTGGCGCACCGTCGTTGCCGGCGTCGTGCTGCAGATCGCCTTCGCGCTGCTGCTGATCGGCGTGCCCGGTTCCGCGCGGGTGATGTTCTGGCTGAACGACGGCGCCAATGCGCTGCACGACGCGACCCTGGCCGGGACGCAGTTCGTGTTCGGCTACCTGGGCGGCGGTGCGCCGGCCTTCGCCGAGACTCATCCCGGCGCCAGCTTCATCCTGGCGTTCCAGGCGCTGCCGCTGGTGCTGACGATCAGCGCGCTGGCCTCGCTGCTGTTCTACTGGGGCATCCTGCAGCGGATCACCGCCGGCTTCGCCTGGCTGCTGCGGCGGGTGATGGGCATCGGCGGCCCGCTGGCGCTCGGCGCCGCGGTGCATGTCTTCGTCGGCATGATCGAGGCGCCGCTACTGGTCCGGCCGTACCTCGCGCGCATGCAGCGGGGCGAGCTGTTCGCGCTGATGACCTGCGGCATGGCGGGCGTGGCCGGGACGGTGATGGTGATCTACGCCTCGTTCCTGGCGCCGTTCGTGCCGAACGCGCTGGGCAACATCCTGATCGCCTCGATCATCAGCACGCCTGCCGGCCTCGCCATCGCCGCCCTGATGGTGCCGTTCGACCCCTCCGATCGGCCGGGCGCGGAGCTGGTGATCGAGGACCCGCCGCACAGCAGTTTGGACGCGCTGGTGAAGGGCACGATGGATGGCGTGCCGATCCTGGCGGCGATCATCGCGACTCTGCTGGTGACGGTGGCGCTGGTGACGCTGGTGAACATGGCACTGGGGCTGTTCCCGGACTGGGGGGGCGGTGCGGTGACGCTGCAGCGGATCTTCGCCCTGCCCTTCCGCCCGGTGATGTGGCTGATTGGCGTGCCGTGGGCCGAGACGGCGACGGCATCGACGCTGATGGCGACGAAGACCGTGCTGAACGAGTTCGTCGCTTATATGAATTTCTCCACCCTGCCGGCCGCGACCTTCTCGCATCGCACCCGCATGATCCTGACCTATTCGCTGTGCGGCTTTGCCAATTTCGGCAGCCTGGGCATCGTCATCGGCGGCCTCGGCGCGATGGTGCCGGCGCGGCGGCAGGAGATCGTTGGGCTCGGGCTGCGCACCATCCTGTCGGGCACCCTGGCGACCTGCATGAGCGGTGCGGTGGCGGGCGCGCTGGCTGGCTGACTGGTTGACCGCCTCGTCCGGCAGATCAGAGACTTGGCCTCACAGCCACCATCCCCGCAATCCAACACGAGCCACCCGCAAAAACAGCCGCCGGCTGCGATAGCAATGGGCGCTTGACCAATTATACTGGCGTGCCGTATGATCCTTCCATGGAGATCAGCTACGATCCCACCAAAGACGTCAGGAACCTTGCGAAGCACGGCCTGTCCCTGGAATTCGGTGCTCGTGTGCTGGTCAACCTGTTCGCAGAGGTCGAGGACCCAACGCCAGGACTATGGCGAGAAGCGGATGAAGGCCTTCGCCGAGATCAACGGTATCTGGTTTCAATGCGCCTACACGATGCGCGGAACCGTCGCGCACATCATCAACGTCCACCGGACCAACGAAAAGGAGGTGCGTAAGTGGCTGGAGAGGTCAGAATAACCGTCACGCCCGAGAAGCTGAAGGAGATCGACGCATCGGTTGACTGGAAGCGGATCCATGCCATGACCGAGGCCGAGATCGAGACGGCAATCGCCAGCGACCCTGACGCCTCGCCGCTGACGGAGACCGAAGGCATGGCTCTGCGTCTGCAAGCGGTCCGCAAGCGCCTGGGGCTGTCACAGCCGGAGTTCGCTGAACGGTTCCATATCCCGGTCGGAACGTTGCGTGATTGGGAGCAAGCGCGGCGTCGGATCGATGCCGCAGCATGGGCGTATATTCAGGTCATCGACAACGAACCGGAGGCTGTGCTGCGAGCCTTGCAAGCGGCTTGATCAACCGCGCGCAAAAAGTCTCCGGCTGCGCACCATCCTGTCCGGCACGCTGGCGAACTGCATGAGCGGCGCGGTGGCTGGCGCACTGGTCATCTAACCGAGTAGTTCGCTTATCGGTACGTTTGAGCTGCCGTCAATTCGGATTCTTGAATCCGTATAGATTATAATCTTAGACTACGATTTTTTGAAGCAGACTCTAGTTCGTAACAAATGTTGGACAAACGCGGGTTATCAATCAAGATCTCAGAAAAGAGACGCGACCGACAAAAGATAGTCCTTGCGCCCGCGATCATCGGTAGACTGCCGCCTCGCTGTCATCCTTATCAGCAGGCACCGCCCCATATCCGGCCACTTCCAATCGTTGGAACCGGTTCGCCATCGGGTGTCGCGTTAATGCCCTTTGCCTGGATAGACCAAACTACGTGACAAGACCTGCGCGCACTCGGCGCCCGGCGTGGTAACGTGCCGCTGGTTATGCTGCTCGTCCGAGTTCACTCAGTCACAGGTGATGTTATCCGAGCAGACCCACGCTGAAGTTGTAATCGATCTGAACGGCAGACCAGGAACGGTTATCAGTTCAGTCAACGCAGCACATTGTCGCCGGCGCTGGGCGCCCGTTCGCAATTCGATAGGCTATACTTGAAGGCTCGCCCCAACTTTCCGTGCCAGGACAACAGCGGTTTCGCCACCAAAACCGACCTGGGCATTGGGTCGCTCGTATTAAACGGAGATATGAGCACCGCTACATCGAGATTATTACATATCTTGCTGCCCAGAACATCATCATGATTTGGAGTGAAAGTCGATAAAACCAGCAGTTGTTCAGCGGGCAGAAAAGGTCTGCCGCCCGTGAAGATGCCCCAAAAACCGCTCTCTACTCCCGGCACGAGGAGCGCCAGAAAAGAAAACGCCCAAAACAACGCCATAAAATCGATGAACTGCCGGGCAGCCCTGGCGAAGGAATAGCGCTTCATGGGTATCCCCAAGAGTTCAATAATCCCGAAGATGGCAGCATAACGAACGATCATATCGCTGGCAAATCTTATAAAATCCGTAAGCATACGCAGTATGATTGCAGCCCATATAATGAAGTTTGCTTCAAGCAATACAAATAAAAGGATGTTGTAGGTGCTGATGAGTTGTTGAGCACTCGGAAACAAAGATGGATTGCCATGCAACAGCGCTCGTATCTGCTGATCTGCAAGAACCTTACTGGCAGTAAGTGTGCATGGGGCAACAATGGCGTAAAGAATCTTGCCCCACATGCTTTGCCATATCTTGACAAGAATATTTAGATACTTGTGAAATACGTACACGAAAGCCACCGGAGAGGTGATACCGAAAACGATATGAAGGTGTGTTCGGTCAGGATTTCCTCTTCCCAATAGTCCCGGAAGCAAGGCGTAAACCGTGGCCGCCAACACGATCATACGGGCTGCCCAGTCGATCATACGGGCTGCCCAGTCGATGCTAAGCGTGTTCCACGCCTTCCAGAAGCGAGACTTGATGAAGCCGGCCACGATAGCCTGCCTGATCTCGTGCGCCTCCATACTCCTATTCATAGAGTCGCCCCTCATTGTCTTGAATTCCGACGGGCAGAAAGGCCCAATTTACGCCTGTAAATGCCGGTGGCGGCGTTCTGATCAATGAGGGGCGGATCTATAAGTCGCCTATATCGCATACACATATTATTCCAAATGTGGACTTTGAACGGATGTGGACATAGTCAGATGGCGGGTCGGCTCTGAACGAATTTGTCGCCTACATGAATTTCTCCATCCTGCTCGCCGAGATCTTCTCACCTCGCACCCGCATGATCCTAATTTACGCGCTGTGCGGCTTCGTCAATTTTGGCAGCCTGGGCATTGTCATCGGTGGCCTCGGCGCCATAGTGCCGGCGCGGCGGCAGGAGATCGTCGCGCTCGGGCGGCGCACCATCCTGTCCGGCATACTGGCAATCTGCACGAGCGGCGCGGTGGCAGGCATCCTGATAGCTGACCGTTGCTGGCTGACTGTTGAGCCGCCCGCCGGCAACACACGCAAAAGGCAGGATGGAACTCGCCATCGCGTTCCCACGTTGAACCGCATCGGTCCCGGATTGTCATTTGCAAAGATACGGTCGCTGTTGTCGGATCGGGCGGAGAGGAAAATTCCCATGTCCTACACCATGATCGCGTTCATCGCGGCACTCGGTGGCCTTCTGTTCGGCTACGACACCGGTGTCATCTCCGGCGCCCTGCCCTTCCTGAAGAACGCGTTCGCGCTGACCCCGCTGATGCAGGGTGTCGTGACCAGTGTCGCGTTGGCCGGCGCGGCGCTCGGCGCGATGGTGGCTGGCCCGCTGGCGGACAAGTTCGGGCGCAAGGTCGTCATCCTGGTCGTGGCGGTGATCTTCTTCGCCGGCGCCATCATCTCGGCACTGGCGACCATCCTTTCGGTCCTGGTCATCGGCCGCTTCATGGTCGGCGTCGGCATCGGCGTCGCCTCCATGCTGACGCCGCTGTACCTGGCCGAGACCGCGCCGCCGGCGCGGCGTGGCGCGCTGGTGTCCCTCAACCAGCTGATGATCACGACCGGCATCCTGGTGTCCTACATCGTCGGCTACCTGCTGTCGCAGGGCGAGGGCTGGCGCTGGATGCTGGGCCTGGGCGCGCTGCCGGGGCTGGTGCTGTTCGTCGGCATGCTGCCGCTGCCGGAAAGCCCGCGCTGGCTCGCCGGCCTCGGCCGCACCGAGGAGGCGCGGGAGACTCTTTATATTCTGCGCCGCGACCATCAGGCGGCGGACGAGGAACTGTCCCAGTTGCGCAGCGACTTGCAGCGCGAGGCGCGGTCCAAGCGGCTGGCGGACCTGAAGACGTCGCAGCTGGACCGTCCGATGATCATCGGCGTCGGCCTGGCCATCTTCCAGCAGGTCACCGGCATCAACACGGTGATCTAGGGCGTGTCGTCAATTAAGCCAAACGACGGCGGCGGCGAGGTGGACCGCGGCGAGGAAGTTGCGGGCAGTCTTGTCATAGCGGGTTGCGATGGCACGGAACTGCTTGAGCCTGGCGAAGAAATTTTCGATCAGATGGCGCGCCTTGTAGAGGTCGCGGTCGTAGGTCCGCGGCGAGCGGCGATTGG
>NZ_NHRY01000261.1 GCF_002937115.1 Rhodopila globiformis
CATGGCCATCAATGTCATGCAGACGAACGGCGACAAGGACGCCTTGCGCGGCAAGTTCCAGAAGGCCGCCTGGGACAACGCCTATCTCGCTCGCCTCCTGGCACTATTCTGAAGTGCGATTGCCCTGCAGTCCGCCAGCACCGGCACGTCATACCGCGCCATGGCACCGTCGATCGTCGCCAGCGTCAGGCCATCGGTCAGCGCCTGGGCGATCAGCATCCGGTCGAACGGGTCGTCGTGGTGGCGAGGCAGCCGGCCGGCGGCGATGGCGTGGGGCAATTGTACCGGCAGCGGGTCGAAGCCCATGCGCTGGAGGACTTCCTCGAAACGGTCCACCGGGAAGGTCAGCCGGCCGAGCGCGTGCTTGATGGCGATCTCCCAGGCCGTGGCGGCGCTGACCAGGACCTGGTTGGCCGGCGAGGCAACGGCGGCCCGGGTGCGCTCGCCCAGCCGGGATGGCTCGCCGATGGCCCAGATCAGGACGTGGGTGTCCAGCAGCAGCCTCAGGATGCGCCTCCGGCGAATGCCAGGCGCATGTCCTCGGGCAGCGGCGCGTCGAAATCGGGGCCGATCGCGACCTCGCCGGCGAACAGGCCCAGCGGGCGTTCGGCGGTGCGCTGGGACAGGGCGACCAGCCGCGCCAGTGGACGCCCGGCTTTGGCGATGACGATTTCCTCACCGGCGGCGGCGCGTTCGACCAGATGCGACAGATTGGTCTTGGCTTCGTAGAGGTTGACGGTGTCCATGGCCGCTCCTTGACCAACGTTGGTCAAGATATGCGGTGGGACAGGCCGTTCGTCAAGCATATGGAGCAATCCGCCCATTGCCACACCTTCTTCTGATCGATGCGGCGATGTTGACCGACATTGATGAAGGAATGGTTAATCGCCCACGCCCTACTTCGCGTCCGGCACGAACCGGCCGATGCGGTACTGAGGCAGCAGCGAGTCGGCCTCCTTGGAGTGCGGGCGACCCTTGGTCTTGGTGTTGTAGGCGTCGGTCGCCTCCTTGCCGCACCACGGCTCGATCACCTGTGGCCGGCTCGGGTGGTCGGGCAGATAGGGCGTCAGGTCATAGACGCTGCCCCGGATGGCCATCCAGCAGTCCTCCGGCCGGGCGTGCCGCGCCAGTTCGGCGGCTGTGATCGCCCGATCCGCCGGAGCGGCGGGCGGCTGTTCGGCGTGCGGCGCCCAGGTGCCGGCGGCCCAGAAGGCGATCACCAGGGCCCAGAACGCGGTGGTGGAGGCGACATAGAGTGTGCGCATCATCTCAGGTCAAAGTTCTCAAAGTGGATATGGCGTGGCGTGACGCCGCGCTGGCGCAGGATGCGCTTCAGCCTGGCGACCAGGGAAGGCGGACCGCACAGGTAGCATTCGCAACCAATCAGGTGCGGGGCGTCGGGCAGCAGGCGGTCCAGGTCGGGCCGGCCCCGGGCGGTTGCCACCGCCTGCAGCGTCAGCAGCGGCGTGGCCGCGGCGATGGCGCGCAGTTCCGGCAGGAAGGCGGCGTCGTCCTCGGTGTGGTAGAGGTACAGCAGCGTCGTCGGCGCAATAAGGCCGCCGTTGCGCAGCAGGCCCAGGAACGGCGTCACGCCGATGCCGCCGGCGAACCAGAACTGCCGCGTCGCGTGCGGCTCGGCCAGGAAGCTGCCGAACCCGCCCAGCACCCGTGCGGCCACGCCCGGCCCGATCGACTGGATCCGCCGGGTGCAGTCGCCCAGCGCCTTGACCCCGATGCGCAGCACGTCGTCCGGCTCGACGGCGCTGACGGTGAACGGATGGAACTCGCCGCAGCCGCGGAAGTCCGGCCCTTTGAAGAACGCCGTCAGGATGAACTGTCCCGGCGCGACCACCAGCGGGTCGCCCAGCGGACGCAGCGCGATCTCGACAACGCCCTCGGCGACGCGGTGGGCCGAGGCGACGACATACGGCCGGGCCGCCAGCCCCCAGTCCCCGCGCACCGCGCGCCAGCCCAGAATCAGCGCTGCCACGGTCAGGATCGGCGCCACCGGCTCGTCGATGCCGAGCAGGATCAGGTGGTACAGGCCGATCAGCACCGCCGCGCCCAGGGCAGCATGCAGCCAACGCCAGGCGCGGTAAGGCAGGCGCCGCATGAAGGTCAGGGCCAGGCCGAGCATCAGCAGCACCAGCGCCAGCCAGCCCGACCACACCGGCCAGCTTTCCGCCGCCGGCGCCAGCGTCTCCCAGGCCCGTGCCGGCGAGTCGGCAAAGGCGTTGGCCGCCAGCAGCAGCGGATGCGCCAGCAGCAGCATGTAGGCAACGACGCCGGTGCGGTGATGCCACAGGTACATCCGCTCCAGCCCGCCCAGCCAGGCGGCCAGCCGGGGTTCGCGCAGCATCAGCAGCAGGCTGACGAGCAGCAGGCCGCAGCCCAGCCAGCCGGCGACGATGGCGGCGGTGCGGATGCCGGACAGCCCCTCGGGGAACGCCCAGACGGCGAAGCCCAGTGGCACGGCAAGCGCGAGCAGCGGAATGGCAAGCGGGCGCAGCGCGGACATCACGGACGCCATGCTAATCCTTGCCGGTTGGCCTGAGGTGGGCACAGAAGTCCCGCGCGCCGTGGTTCAGCGAGACGCCCTGCTGCTGGGCGCGCTCGGCCATCAGCGCGTGGTGCTGGGAGCGATAGGCCTCGCAGGCGTCATAGTCGGTGAAGCTGCGCACCCGGGCCTGGTGCGCGATGCGCTCCTCCGGGGTCATCAACGCCCAGCCGCTTGTGTTCGCACCACTGGCCCGCCACGGCCCGCGTGCCCAGGCGGGAACGGCACTGCCGGCCAGGAGCGCAATCACCAGCAGGCGGATGCAACCGGTTTGCATGACGATCTCACTGCCCTGGACCTCTGACATCCGGTTGCGATGGGCGACGGAGACGAACGGCCGGTGAATCGTCGACGATGCCATCGCTCCGCCACGTGCCAGACCAGCGTCTAGCATGACTGACGCCCGTCGGCTTGCGATAGATCAAGCGCCGCTGCGCCGATCAGCCGGCGTTGGTGCAGAACATGCCATGCAGGGTTTGCAGGATGGTGCGGACACGCTCGGATGCGATGGCGTCGTAGATCGTCGTTGCCTCCCGCCGGGTCGCCACCAGTCCTTCGTCGCGCAGCATGCCGAGACGGCGCGACAGGTTGGACTGGCTGATGCCAAGCCGGCGGCTGAGTTCGCCGGCCGGGATCTCGCCCTCGACCAGCAGGCACAGCGCCATCAGCCGGTAGCGGTTGGCGATGGAGCGCAGGAAGGATTCCGCCGCCTCGGCATGGGCCTCCAGCGCCATGGCCTCGAGCCGATCCTGCTGCGCCATCCGCCACACCTCCCTGCCCGGCTGCCGGCGACCACTGTGCGCCGGGTGCGCGGCCCGCGCCATGGCAGGTTGCCGCAGGGAGGGCCGCGGTCAGACTGTCCGCCGCGCCGCCAGGCCGCCGGCCGGCACGGGACGCGGCAGTGGTTCCGGCAGCAGCCCATCCGCCGCGGCACCGGCTTCCCCGCGCCAGGGGCGCCGGTATTCCAGGATCATCAGCACGACGGCCAGCAGCGCGGCCAACCCAAGCGCGAGCTGCCAGAACGGGATGCCGACCAGCAGGTCCAGCGTCATCGCGCCCGGGCCGGTCAGCAGCACCGGCCGCAGCACCGGCTCGGCATAGGTGAAGGCCACGGCGCCGGCCAGGCCGCCGAGCAGGGTGAACCACGCGTCGCGGTAGCCGGCGCCGATCTGCGCCGCGACCGTGCCGGGACAGGCGCCGGCCAGGGTGACGCCCACGCCGAGCAGCCCGCCGCCCGACACATCGGCCAGGTACATCGTGGGTTTCGGATGCAGCGCCACCAGCCCGAAGCCATGCAGCGCCGCGACCGCCACGAGACTGGTGGCGACCGCGGTCAGGAACATCTTCAGCATCAGGAAGTTGCGCAACTGCATCTGGCCGACGATGACGCCGGGCTCGAACACGCGGGACTTTTCCAGGGCAACGCCGAACACGGCGCCCATGGCCAGGCCGAGGAGGATGGCGAGGAAGACGGACATGGGTTCCTCCGGGTCGCTAGACGCACCGCAGGAGCAGCAGCGCGGTGGCAATGCCGCCGGCGAACATGGCGGGGACGGCGATGAAGGAGGCGACGGCAAGCTGGGCAATGCCGCTGAGGCCATGCCCGCTGGTGCAGCCGTCGGCGATGCGGGCACCGAGCAGCATCACGAAGCCGGCGGCGAAAGCCAGCGCGAACCGGGCCAGCCGGCTGTTGGTGCCGAGCGCGCGCGCCCACACCGGCGAGACGCCACGCCGCCGCATGCCGGAACGGAGGGACGAGGCCAGCGCGCCCAGGGCGATGCCGCCCACCAGCGCCACCTGCCACCAGTTCGTGGCTCCATCGAGATGCTTCGCCGCATACGGAATAGTGCGCACCGCCGGATCGGCGAGGTCCGCCAGGCTGGCGCCGACGGTGACATAGGACGATGACGTTCCCAGCGCCGTGTTCAGCAGCAGGAACGCCGGGATTTGCAACAGGCCGATCAGCACGCCCGCGAAATAGGGCGACCAGGTGGGATCCTTGAGACTGGGCATGGGCGTCTTCCTCCGCACCGGGCGCACCGGTGTCGGGGCGTAATGACGCCATATTTGTTAATTGAGGTCAATATGAAATACAGATTGCCGGCGTGTGGACGGGAACAGCAACTGGTCCAGGACGCAAACAACGCCTGGCTGGTGTGGCACGGGCGATAAGCTACAGCAGACCGCAGGTCGGTTGGGACGGGATGCCCCATCGTCATGGCGGCCTTCGCCCACCATGACGTGGTGGCAACGGCCGTGCCACCGGCCGCCTAAGTTAGCGCTTATGGGGCCTGCGCCCGGCATGACGATGAGGCAACGGCCGCGCGCCCCAGCCCGCAAAGTTAGCGCCTATGGCCTGGCGACCGGCGTTCACGCCTACGGCACCAGCTGGAACCGTTACTTTCTCGTGGCGGATTTGAAAGAAACGACTATGGGAGGATCGGACGCAGCCGACGGCCTGGCCTGTCTGTTTTCGTGACATACAAAACGGCGGCGACGCCGTGCCCCGCCCGCGGGCGCGGCTCCAGGACATATTACAAAAAAATAATGTATCCTGCCCCACAAACGCCGCTTAGCGTTCAATCGTATAGCAACCGACGAAGACCGGCGGCAAAGCCGGCATTTGGCAATCAGCAATGGATGAGGTGATTGATTTTGGAAACGTCGCAATTCGAAGCAGGCAGCATCCAGCCCGGAGAAACCGCGACGGCCCTGGCCGGTCGCGCCGCGGCGAGGCTCGACCGCCTGCCGCTGACGTGGATGCAGTGGCGGCTGGCATTGATCACGCAGGTGTTCTGGGGCGTCATCATCGCGGCCGACGGCATTCCCGCCAAGCTGTATCCGTTCATCTGGGGGCCGCGGCACAGCTTCGGCGAAGCGGCTTTTTCCGTCATGCTCGCGGTGCAGTTCGGCGTGGGGATTCTCGTCGGCGAGTATCTGATCGGCATCGTCGCGGATCGCTGGGGACGGCGGACCGCGCTGCTGCTGTCTTCATTCGCCGTTGCGCTGCCGCTGTGGCCCACGGCGCTGACCGACAACTACTGGCTGCTGCTGCTGTTCTTCGGCCTGTCGTCCATTGGCATGGGCGGCGTGCTGGCCACCAACGTCGTCTACATGGGCGAGATCGTTCCGCCACGCGAGCGCGGGCGGGTGATGCTGGCGTCGCAGATCGTGGCGGTGCTGGTGTTCGGGCTGCTGGGCAACGTGCCGGGAATCCTGTGGGTTCCGGCGCACTATGACTGGTTCATCTATCTTTTCACCATCGTTCCGGTCGTGCTGCTGGTGCCGCTGGCGCTGTGGGCGCTGCCGGAATCGCCACGCTGGCTGGAAGCGCACGGCCGCCACGAGGAGGCCGAGCATATCATGACGGTGCTGGAGGCAGAGTGCCTGCGCCGCAGCGGCCTCGCCAGCCTGCCGGAACCCGACTACGCCAGCTACGCCGTGCCGGTCAGCGAGCATGTGCCGGTGCGTGAACTGTTCCGCGGCGAGTATGGCGAGCGCACCGTCCTTCTGCTGGTCGCCTGGATCATCGGCTATGCCGGCCTGGTATATGGCTTCACCGGGTACCTGCCGGTGCTGCTGCGCAGCTTCGGCTTCTCCGCGGGCCATACGTTCGGCGCGCTGCTGGTCGCCAGCGTCGCCGGCGGCTGCACCGCCCTTGCGATCTGCGCGCTGATTGGCGAGGCGGTGGAGCGGCGGACCTCGATCGTCGTGTCGGCCTGCCTGTTCTGTGGCGCAATGTATGTGCTGTACTTCGAACATGGCATCGTCGCCACCTATGTCCTGTCGGCGGTTGCCTGGGGGACGATGACGGCCTGGCTGTTCAACATGTACAACTACACCGCCTCGGCCTACCCGACCCGTCTGCGCGCCACCGGGGTCGGCCTGACCGACGGGCTTGGGCACCTCG
Source organism: Rhodopila globiformis (assembly GCF_002937115.1). GTDB lineage: Bacteria > Pseudomonadota > Alphaproteobacteria > Acetobacterales > Acetobacteraceae > Rhodopila > Rhodopila globiformis. Next base: position 6,468 of record NZ_NHRY01000261.1, read on the forward strand.
GTTCGGTGTTCGGTCCGCTGGTCGCCGGCGCGCTGTTCGCGACCGCGGCCCTGCCCGGTCATGCAGGATGGTACTTGTACGTAACAATTCCAGGCGCTTTGCTCCCGGCGGCGCTGATCGGCTGGCGAGGCATCAACCAGCGGCGCGCGATCCTGGAGCAGATTTCCGGTTAGGCACAAGGGCCCCGGTCCCCGCCCCGGCTGGCGCGGCGGCCCCGTCGTCCCATCTTCGTGGCCGGGCGTGTCCCTTGCCTCTCCGTCATGGCCGGGCGTGTCCCGGCCATCTGCGCTTCGACGGTTGGGGGTGGATGGCCGGGACACGCCCGGCCATGACGATAGAGTGAGACGACCTCGTATCCTCAACGAAACGCCTTCACGATCCGCGCCCAGTCCTCGATCGCCGCCTCATGCCCGGGGACCATCGGGATGACCAGTTGCGACAGACCGCCGTCGCGCATTGCCGCGATGCGCTGCCGGATATCCTGTTCCGTGCCCGCAAACGTCGTCCGCCGGATCAGTTCGGCGGTGATGAACCGTTCCTCCTCCGGCTTCACCGCGACGCAGTGGCCGGTGTGGTTCAGCAGGTAGCGCGCATCGGCGGGCTCGAACCGGCGCGCCGCCTCGACATAGCCCTGCAGCACGTCCCTGACGCTGTCCGGCACCGGCGAGGTGTTGATCCAGCCTTCCATGTCCAGGTCCGCGGCCCGATGCAGCAGTACGGCGGCGCGCGGACCGGTTTCGGCGCGCACGCGCGGACTGTCGAGCGTTTCGCCGTCGCGCAGCACGCAGCCCCAGACCCAGGCGGAGGAATACAGGTCGCCGGCCGCCCGACCGCTTTCCGTCCAGGTCTTCTGCATCGCGTTCAGCGCGGCCAGGCCGTCCTCAACGCCCGACATCACGGTCTTCCACGCCGCGCCGTGACGCGCCGTCAACTGCCGCCCCTTCGGGCCCAGGGCGGAAACATGCAGCCGGACCGGGTCGTTGATGTTGATCAGGCCCAGTTCCGGATTGAGGAACCTGATCTTCTTGCGCGTCCCCGGCTCGACCTCCGCCTCGGTCGTCTCGCCGTGCAGCAGCGCATAGACGACGCGGATATACTCTTCCATGTCGGCCAGCTTCATCGCGCCCAGCCCCATGGCGCGGCGCGCCGAGAACCCCGTTCCAACGCCGAAATCGATCCGTCCCGGCGCCATGGCGTTCAGCGTCGCAAAGGCCGAGGCGGTGACCGCCGGAATCCGGTTGCTCGGCACCAGCACGCCGGTGCCCAGGCGGATGCGCGAGGTCTTCAGCGCCGCCGCCCCCATGGCCACGAACGGATCGCCCACCAGCATCTGCGTGTCGTAGAACCAGGCATGGGTGAAACCAAGTTCCTCCGCCCGCTGCGCCAGTTTCCAGCTGTCGCCGGATGTCGGAATCCCGATGCCGAATTCCATGGCCGTGCCCTCCCTGTGGTTTTGCCGAAGCCTATCGCGCCGCCCCGGCCGGTTCAAATCGCCCCGGCCAGCCACACCGCGCCGCTTGACGCTGCCAGGCGCGGATTTCACCCTGCGGCCAAAGCCAACGGAGGACAACGCCATGACCATCGAACCCATGCTGACCGAGGCCGAACCCGTCGCCGATCTGATCGGGCGCGTGCTGCATGAAGCCGGCATCGAATACGTGTTCGGCATCTCCGGCGGGCACACCGGCCGGATCATCACCGGCCTCAGCAAGTACCAGAATTCCGTCCGCATGGTCACGGTGCGCGAGGAATCGCTCGCCGGCGTCATGGCCGAGGTCTATGGCCGCCTGACCCGCCGCCCCGGCGTGCTCATCGGCCAAGGCCCCTGGGTCCTCGGCAACGGCCTGATCGGCACGATGGAGGCGTACCTGTCGTCCTCGCCGATGCTGCTGCTGACGGATTTTTCCGATGCGACACCGTTCCATCTGCACGCGCCGTACCAGCAGGCGACCGGCGACTACGGCAGTTGGGACGCGCGGCGAGCGTTCGGCGGGGTGACCAAGCAGGTGATGCAGGCGCACACGCCGGTCGCCGCGGTGCAGGCGACGCAGCTTGCCATCAAGCACGCCACCGCCGGGCAGCCGGGACCGGTAACGGTGCTGTTTTCGATGGACAGCCTGACCGGCGCGGTCGAGCCGGACAGCCAGCCGGGCCTGTATCACACGCGTTACTACCTGCCGCCCTCGCCGCCCCCGGCCGAAGCCGCCCGCGTCGCCGCCGCCGCCAAGGCTCTGCTGGACGCGGCCAGGCCGGTGATCATCGCCGGCAACGGCGTGCGCATCGCCCAGGCCTATGATGCGCTGGCCACGCTGGCCGAGGCTGTCGGGGCGCCCGTGGTGACGACCGCCGCCGGCAAGGGCGTGTTTCCGGAAACCCACACGCTGGCGCTCGGCGTTTTTGGCACCTTCGGCACCGCGGCAGCCAATGCGGCGGTCTCCGGCGCGGACCTGATCCTGGCCATCGGCACCAAGCTCGGCCCGTCGGACACGGCGTGGGAGAACCGCGACCTGCTCGATCCGACGCGGCAGACGTTTATCCAGATCGATATCGAACCAAAGAACGCGTCGTGGAATTTCCCCGCCGAGCACGTGCTGGTCGGCGACGCCGCCATCGTGCTGCGGCAATTGCGCGAGGCCGTGGGCACGCCATCCGGACGCCGTGCCGCGGCCGAGGCCCATGTCGCGGAACTGCGCCGCGCGCACGGCTATTTCGACGCGCCCGCCTACACCGCCGACGACGCGCCGCTGCTGCCGCAACGTGTCATCGGCGAGCTGATGCGCACCCTGCCGCCCGAGGCGATCGTGACCTGCGATGCCGGCGAGAACCGCATCCTGATGACGCATTTCTACCAGACGAAACAGGCCGGCGGGTTCCTGCAGGCCGCGGGCTCCGGCCCGATGGGCTTCGCCATTCCCGCCGCGATGGGCGCGAAACTGGTGCATCCGGATCGCCCGGCCGTCGCGGTCTGCGGCGACGGCGGCTTCGCCATGACGATGAACGGCCTGATGACCGCGATCGAGCACGACATCCCGATCATCGTCGTGGTGTTCAACAACAACGCGCTGGGCTGGGTGTACCACGGCTCCGGCCCGTTCGCCGCCGGGTTCAAGGATTTCGACCACGGCGCGATCGCCCGCGCGATGGGCTGCAACGGCGTGCGCGTGACCGAGCCCGCGGACCTGCGCCCGGCACTGGAGACAGCATTGAAAGCGCGGCTGCCGACGGTGATCGACGTGCGGACGTCGATGGCGGTGACGTTCGCCGACATCACCTCGCCGCTGGCCGCCGCGGCCAGTCCGCGCCGGCGCTGACGGGAACGTCGCCGGCGCGCGGCCGCCTTACGCGTTCAGGTCTTCCCGCGTTACGCCTGCGAAACCGAGGATGTAGTCGGGGCCGAAGACACGGCCCGGCGTCTGGAAACCCGGCTGGCATTCGCCGGACGCCACCCGCCGGGCGATATCGCAGGCGGTCATGGCGGTAAGCGCGTAAGGTTCCGGCAGCGTCAGGCGGGACCGGACGATGTCGCCTTTCGCGCCCCAGACCTCGCCGACGAGCGTTCCGCGGCCGGCTTTTCGCGCCACCTCGCTCGGCCCCTCGGGCAGACGGTCGATCAGCGATCCGAGCCATTTCTGGATGATCGGCAGCCCGATGGCGGATATGGCGAAGCCCGGCAGGCGCGTAACCAGCTTGAACGGCAGCACGTCCTCGGCCTGGACGTCGATGTCTGGTATGCCGGTGGAATGGAACGCGGTCGAGACGTCACCCCATGGGATCTGCACCGTCGGCCTTGGTCCCTGGCCGAAATCGCAGGTCCCACGCTCCGGCCGATCAAGCCTGACGATATCGCCGCCGCGTCGCACCCGCACGCCAAGCGCGATCTCCCGGACCATGGTCCTGGCCGTGCCGCGCGAAATGTCGGGGATGGCTTGCATATACAGCGTCAGGCGGGTCGCGTCCGGCAACCGGCGATGCAGGTGGACGGCGAGGCAGTCGCTTGGCACCACGTCGTAGCCGACTCCGGGAAGCAGCATGACGCCCGCCTGTTTCGCTTCCGCATCGCGTGCCGCCAGCGCCTCGAACACGTCGATCTCACCGGTGACGTCCAGGTAATGAACACGACGGCGGAGGCAGGCATCCGCCATGGAACGCGACGTGGCGGAAAACGGGCCGGCGATGCAAAGCACGACGGCAATGTCCTGCAGGCCGGCGTCGAGCCGGGTGGTGTCGAACAGATCGAAGGCGCGCCAGGAAAGGCCCAGCGGCTCGGCCACGGCCCTGACCCTGTCGGCGCTGCGGCCGGCCAGGATCGGCCGGAGTCCCTGCTCGTGCGCCGTCTGCGCAACGAGCTTGCCGGTGTAGCCGCTCGCCCCGTAAATCAGGATGTTGCCGGTCATGATCATGCCCCTTGCCGCGGGACGCCGCGCAACATGCGTACCACGGACCGGCGCTCTCATGCCGTGTTGATAGCGTCACATTCCTGCGATGCAGGGACCCTGCGTTACCGCCGTCGCCGTATCATCCACGCAAGCGGGATCAGAATGACGCCGGCCAACAGGGCCGCGGAGACCAGGCCGGCCGGGGTTGCCCGCCCGGTCGCCGTCATCGTGGCGAACCTGCCGAGGTTGAACGTAACGGTGCCTTTCATCTCCTCGGGATGTGGGGCAGCCGTTTGACGATCCGTCACGTCCTGGTCGGATGCCGGCGTGGCGTCCTGCATCGAAAGGGCCTTTCATGCTGCGAACCGTATGTTCGATTCGAGCATCCGCACGCCCGCGGCGCAAGCGCCGGCAGGGCACCTTCCGTTGAGCCGGCGCGCCGGCCCCGGGCCGCGTCATGCGGTCGCGGACGCTGCCTGTCCGCCCAGCAACGCCTGGGCGCCCTCCCACAACGCGCGCACCATCGCCTCCGCCGGCACCGCGGGCGCCAGGGCGGCGCTTTGCCCGGCCCAGGCTTGCATGCGGTCCACGTCGCCGGCCTTGCCCGCTTCATCGCGCATTGGCTGGGCCAGGCCGCGCTGCACCGGATAGGGCGCCGGCGCCGGCGCATCCGGGGCGGTGGCGGCGCGGGCATAGGCGGTGGCGATGCTGCGCCCGGCGCGGCCGCTGAAGGCGCGGGTGACCAGGGTATCCTCGGGCAGCGTGCGGGCCAGCGCCTCGGCCCAGGCGGGGTGCAGCTTCGTCTCCGGGCAGCGCAGGAAGCCGGTGCCGATCTGCGCGGCGCTGGCGCCCAGCAACAGCGCGGCGGCGACGCCGCGGGGATCGGCGATGCCGCCGGTCGCCACCACCGGCACGCGCACGGCGTCCGCGACCGCCGGCACCAGGGCGAACAGGCCGACCATGGCCGCCTCGGCGCGGGCGGCGTCGAAGCAGCCACGGTGGCCGCCAGCCTCCATGCCCTGCGCCACGACGACGTCGGCGCCGGCCGCCTCCGCCGCGCGCGCCTCGGCCACGGTGGAGACGTTGGCCCACCAGGAAATCCCCCGCTGCTTCAGGCGGCGCACGAATTCCGGCGGATACAGGCCCATGACCGAGGAGACGATTGGCGGCGCCGCGTCCAGCAGCGCCTCGCACTGGGCGGCGAAATCCGGCGGGGTGACGTCGCCGGCCGTGACGGCGACGTCCGGCCCCCAGGACGCCAGGAACGCGCGCACGGCGGCTTCCCGGTCCGGATCGCGAACGGGCGGCGGGTCGGGGATCCACAGGTTGATCTGGAACGGTCCACTGGTGCCGGCCCGCACCTCCTGCGCCCAGGCGGCGATGGCGGCCGGCGGCATCGGCAGCGCGCCGCAGGCGCCGAGGCCGCCGGCATTGGCGACGGCGATCGACAGCGCCGGCGGGCAGACGCCGGCCATGGGCGCGAGCAGGATCGGGGCGCGCAGGCCGAAGCGGTCACAGAAGGCCCGGACGCGGACGAGGGCGGGATGCGGATTGGACATGCGGCGAACTCGACGCCCGGCGGTGTCCTGTGACAAGCGGAATTTTCAGATTGCGCCTATCGCTTTCGGCGATGGCAGGCGGCGCACCGCCCCGTCGTCATGGCGGCCGAAGGGCCGCCATCCACGCCTTGCGGTGCCGATACCGGCAGAAGGCAAGGCATCCCGCGGAACTGCGTCAGCCGCGTTTTGCGGCCCTGAATACGGCGTCGATCGACATGGAGAGTGCATCTCCGACTGCGTCGGCCAGACGGCAATGGAAAGCATCGGCTTCGTCAAGGCAGTTCACCTCGATGGTATCCGCCCGGATTTGCACGAGCAACTGGGGGCCGGAGGATGTGCTGTTGTCGAAGATGATGCTGCTATCGGCGAGGCGAATAGCTTCAGGCAGACGTCGCAAGGCGTTTTCATATCGGCGCCGGACAACATCCTCCGGGATATCGTGCCCGCCGCGGGCTACCCGCTCGGCAATTCGTTCCACTGTCAGGTCGGCGCTGTTCAATGCCACGAAGACCCGACCCACCTCGTAGTCGGCCTCCTTCACGCATCAGTTCGATGGATTGGTGGCTCGAAAGAGTTGTCTCGTAGACAAAAGTCTCCAGGGCCGCGATTACCCGCGCCAGTTCAGCAAGGGTCCGCCGACCAGCGGAAATGGAGGCTGCCTCCGGGTGGTTGGGGTTGATGCTTCGTGCGATGACATCCGCGTTCACGAATTGCCCCGGAGGGTCGAGGCGGTCGTAGATTGTAGATTTGCCCGAGCCGTTAGGCCCGCCGATGAGCGTGCAAACCGGGCCGTCGAGGTCGTCAGCATCCACGCGAAGGAATTGTCACGATCGAGCCATCAGCCTTCAGGCGTACCCGGTGGCCATCGGGGTACTCCCGGATCAAATCGATCCCAACGGAGTTTCACGGAGTCGTCCGGGGCGCCCGCAACAGGGTCGCTCCTGTGGCGGCGTCCGAGGATTTCAGGCGCTTCGCGCGACGCGCAATATCCACTTCCTCCGTGCAACTCCGTGTTCGCTTGATTGCCGCCGGTGAAACCAGCACCGGTGAAACCAGCACCGGCGATGACAGTATGAGCCAAGGCTGCAGCGGACCGTTTCCGGAATCTGTGTATCCCGTAGGGCGTGTCCCAGCCATCCATCCCCCGCCGTCGAAGCGCAGCTGGCCGGGACGCCTCTGTCAGCTTCCGGTATCGTAAGGCTGCGCCGGCAGCAGACCGTTGGTCATGAGCCCGTTGGGCTGCAGCATCTGCGGCGGCACGCTGAAGGCCGGGATGCCGTACTGGGCATCGATTTCCATAGCATTTCGTGGCGGCGGCACCATGTTGCAGGCCGCGAGTGAACACAGCGCCGCGGATGCCGCGGCAACGCTGACCAACATTCTGCTGAACGACATCGCGAGCTTGCCTGAACAGGTTCCTTGGTTGCGGGCCATCCAACCGCCCTGTCCAAGGTTCGTCAATAGTGCGTGCACGGCGGGAGCGCCTCCGCCCTGGCTGGAAACGCTCCCGCTAAAATTTCGTGAACAATTTCACCGTGCCGACCGGATCGCTTCGTGACCCGGCCAGGCCGATATCGATCGAACGGGCCGCAGGCATCCCGTGGCCGCCCTGCCCGGCCGGCGGCAGGCCACAGCCGCTTCCGTCAGCGGGAGCGGCTGTGGACGCAGCCAACCCTATCGCGCCGCGCCCATGGCCCAGGCCAGGATGCCCTTCTGCGCGTGCAGGCGGTTCTCGGCCTCGTCGAACACCACCGACTGCGGGCCGTCGATCACGGCGGCGTCCATCTCCTCGCCGCGATGCGCCGGCAGGCAGTGCATGAAGATTGCGTCCGGCGCGGCCTGCGCCATCAGGCGGCTGGTCACCCGGTACGGCGCCAGCAGGTTGTGCCGGCTTTCGTCCGGATCGTCCGACATCGACACCCAGGTGTCGGTCACGACGCAGCCGGCGCCGGCCACCGCCGCCGGCGCATCATCGGTCAGCTCGATCCGCCCGCCCTGCGCCCGCGCCCAGGCCACCAGGTCCGCCGGCGGCTGCAAAGCCTCCGGCGTCGCCAGCCGCAGAGTGAAGTCGAAGCGCACCGCTGCCTCGATCCAGCTGCGCGCGACGTTGTTGCCGTCGCCGCACCAGGCCACCACCTGGCCGGCGATCGGGCCGCGATGCTCCTCGAACGTCAGGATGTCGGCCATCAGCTGGCACGGGTGAGACGCCTCGGTCAGGCCGTTGATCACCGGCACGGTGGCGTGCTCGGCCAGTTCCTCCAGCTTCGACGCCCGGTCGGTGCGCAGGACGATCGCATCGACATAGCGCGACAGCACCTTCGCGGTGTCGGCGATGGTCTCGCCGCGGCCGAGCTGCATCTCCTTGCCCACCAGCACCACCACCTCGCCGCCCAGTTGCCGCATGCCGACCTCGAAGGAGACGCGGGTGCGGGTGGAGGGTTTTTCGAAAATCAGCGCCAGGGTCTTGCCGGCGAGCGGGCGGGACGTGACCCCGCCGGCGCGCTTGAAGCCCACGGCGATGTCCAGCATCTGCCGCAGGGTCGCGGTGTCGAAATCCCGCAACTCCAGGAAATGGCGCGGACCGGCCCCCTGCCCGGCCGAGCGGTCCGGCGTATCCGCCATCCGGCGCGCGGCGCTGGTCATTGTGCCGGCACCTTGGCGGTGTCCGCCACCTTGGCCGCGGCACGGCGCAGCATGCCGGCGGCCTCCTCGATTTCGGCGTCGGTGATCACCAGCGGCGGCGCGAGTCGCAGGACGTTCTCGCCGGCGGTGATCGGCAGCAGCCCTTCGGCGATGCAGGCGGCCTGCACCTGGCCCTGCGGGAGGACGCATTTCATGCCCAGCAGCAGCCCCATGCCGCGCACCTCGGTGAACACGGCGGGGAATTCGGCGGCGATCTTCTCCAGGTGGCCGCGCAGCTTGTTGCCCTTGCGCTGGACGCCTTCCAGGAAGCCGGGCTCCAGGATCACGTCCAACACGGCGTTGCCGGCGGCGCAGGCCAGCGGGTTGCCGCCGTAGGTGGTGCCGTGGGTGCCGGGCTTCAGCGCCTTGGCGAACTGCTCCTTCGCCAGCACGGCGCCCAGCGGGAAGCCGCCGCCGATGCCCTTGGCCGAGGACATGACGTCCGGCGTGATGCCCGCCCATTCATGCGCATACAGCTTGCCGGTGCGGCCCATGCCGGTCTGCACCTCGTCCATGCCGAGGATGAGGCCGTACTCGTCGCACACCGCCCGCAGGTCGCGCAGGAACTGCATGTCGGCCGGCCGGATGCCGCCCTCGCCCTGGATCGGCTCGACGATGATGCCGCAGGTGACGTCGCCGATGGCGCTGCGCACGGCGTTCATGTTGTTGAACGGGACGTGGTCGAAACCGTCCACCACCGGGCCGAAGCCTTCGAGGTAATGGGCGTTGCCGGTGGCGGCGAGGGTGGCCAGGGTGCGGCCGTGGAACGCGCCCTCGAAGCAGATGAAGCGGTAGCGCTCGGGCTTGCCGGCATCCGACATGGCGCGGCGCATCATCTTGATCATGCCCTCGTTCGCCTCGGCGCCCGAGTTGCAGAAGAACACGCTGTCGGCGAAGGTGGCGTCGACCAAGCGCTGCGCCAGACGTTCGGCCTGCGGGATGCGGTAGAGGTTGGAGGTGTGCATCACCTTGGCGGCCTGCTCGGCGATCGCCTTGACCAAATGCGGGTGCGCGTGTCCCAGGGAAGCGGTGGCGATGCCCGACCCGAAATCGAGGAATCGTCGCCCATCCACCGTCCACAGCCAGGCGCCCTCGCCCCGCTCGAAGGCGAGGTCGGCACGTGCGTAGTTCGGCAGCAGCGCGGAAATCATCCGGGTCAGAACCTTGGTTGTTCGGCCTTTCCAATGGATCGCCCGCCCGCGACCGTTCGGGGCGGGTCCAGAGGAAACGCGGATCATTGCGAAGCGGCGTGGGAGAGTCAAACCCGGGTTCCGGGAAAAACATGCAGGGCACGGTTGCGGGGGGCAGCCGTACCACTTGCGTTCTCCCGAGTCGTCTGGGCATCGTGGCGGGATGGTGGATGCTTCCGACTCGAGTCCCCCGGACAATAGCAGCCTGTACCAGGCGGCGCTGACCTACCTGTCCCGCTACGCGGCGACCGAGGCCGGGCTGCGCCGCGTGCTGGACCGCCGCATCGACCGCTGGGCGCGCGGCGCGGCCGGGCGGGAGGACGTGGCCGAGCAGGTGGCGGCGGCGCGGCAGGCGGCACGGGCGGTGGTGGCGCGGCTGTCGGCGGCGGGCGCGCTCAGCGACACGGCGTTCGCCGAGAGCCGGGCGCGCAGCCTGGTGCATGCCGGGCGGTCGCGGCGGGCGGCGATCGCGCAACTGGCGGCCAAGGGGGTGGAGGCCGGGCTGGCGCAGACGGTGCTGCCCGAGGACCCCGACACCGAACTGGCCGCCGCCTTGGTGCTGACCCGCAAGCGCCGCATCGGCCCCTTCCGCACGTCGGATCAGGCCGATCGGCAGCGGGAGGTGGGGATCCTGGCGCGGGCGGGGTTCGCGATGGCGGTGGCGGAGCGGGCGCTGGATACCGACCCGGAGGCGGCGGAGGAGGCGATAAGGCGGTTCCGGCAGGGGTAGTCCATCAGGTCGAGGTCGGCTAACCGGCAACACGCAGCAGCAACTGGCATACGATGGGGTCAAGAATAACTGCCCCCTGTACATCGCCGACCTGATGTCGAGTCGATTTGAAACTAAAGAAGTATCGAATTCTTTCTGCAAAAGATGCCTTTGCCAACGCCATCTCCGGTAAATGTTAGGCTATGCGTCTTCATAACGATCAATTTCGAATTTAGGAGGGGAATGTTTAGTGCCACCGCCTCTTCAATCATAAACTTTTCTGCAATTTTAAGGGCCTTCTTAGTATTTTGTCCTTTTTTTAACGAAAAAAAGCAAAGTGAAATGAGCGTCCACCATTATTGATTGTCGGAGCACCAGGGAGTGTCATTCCGCGTAAGATATCTGCGATCCGCCGCGTTTCGAGATGGCTCTTGACTCGGCTCCGCAGATTCAGGGTCTGCCCAATATAGAACGGTTCGGACTTTTCCCCGAAGTTTCGGGCAAAATAGTATACGCCCGGTACATCTTCAATGTTGTCAAGATCGTCTATCTTGACGACGATCTTTTTGTTTTGCGCAAGCGTGACTGGAGCTTGCCATTCAAAGTGTAGATTCACTGTCGGCCCTTTCGATTCGAGCACCACTAATTTATCCGCGACGAGCAAGCTTGCACATCCGGTTTGGCAGCGTTCGATATAAAGCCACTCTCTTGAAGGCATCTCCCACACGCGGTCGGCGAATCAGGAACAAGAGGGATACAGCGGACCTTGCAACCGCTGCGCAAATGGCAGTGGTTTGAATGCCCTTGATGGACATCCTGTAGGGCTCGGTTTTCTCTCTGCAGCCACGGCCACTACTTGAGCCCGGCCTTTGCTTTGAATGCCGCGATGGCCGCAGCCCGCTTGTCACGCATTTCCGCGGCTATCTTCCGCTCAGCATCGGTCGCGGCGGCTTTGGCCCGTGCGGCGGCCTCCATCATCTCCCGTTCCAGATCGTGGAACCACGCCTGTGTCAGAGCGACGATATTCCTGCCCGCGGGTTGCGTGCGAAAGTGAGCATGGGAGTTGGTCTCCAGCAACACGACGCGAGGAGTTGGTCTCCAGCAACACGACGCGATCGGCATACTGGATCAGGAACACCAGGACATCCGAGTCCTTGCCAGCGAGATGCAAGTGCATGATGCCTTTGTCCGCCAGCAAACCGTCTCGATCGTTGTCGATGCCGGCCCGGTAGTACCGCTCCGGAACGCCGTCGCCACGCTCGATGCTCTCGATGATGTCGTCGAGGTCCTCCCTGAGCGCCGGGTTATTGCCGATCCCGGCAAAATCCTGGAATTAAACGATGTGGACCGGCTTCGGCTTGCATTCGATCCGGCGCAGTCGTTGCCGGATCGCCGGATGTCCCGCTTTCAATCACCGTAAAGCAGCTTGTGCCGCTGCTCTCGGCTCATTTGCCCCAGGCTCTCGGTGGTGGCCTCCCGGCTGTCGGCGTCCGCGGCCTTGCGGTCAAGGCGCGCTTCAATCGTCTCCACTGATGCCACGCGGCGGTGCCTGGCTGGTGATCCTGTCAGCACTGAACCCGCCAATGTGGCGACTCTCGCGCCTGCCTTGCCACCCGGGACAGCAACCTCGGCGGCGGTCTTCTTGCCCCTGAGTGGCATGATAACCTCTTACGTAAGCCAAATATAGTTGGTCGGTTTCTCAAACTCAACAACCATTGCGCAGCCGGCAGGCCTCAGCGCCAGCAGGCCATCGGCGATTGCCAACCGTCCCGCGATCACGCCCGCACCAGCATCGTCGCATGCGACGCCAGCGCCCGGTGCAGCATGTAGAGCGGAATCGCCAGCAGCGAGATCGCCGCCGCCGCCAGCAGCCCGCCCTCCGGCCGCCCCACGTGATCGGCCACCATGCCGCAGAACGTCGGCGCCACCGCGCCGCCCAGGTAATACAGCGCGTAGAACAATCCCATCCCCACCGTGCGGTTCTCCGGCCGCGCCGACAGCGTGCCGATGGCCATGATGACCCCGGGCTGGACCGCACCCAGCACGCCCAGCACCAGCGCCCAGGCCACCGGCCAGCCGGACACGGCGCTGCCGGCCATGCCGATGGCCAGCGACAGGCTGCCCACCAGGAAAATCCGCAACCCGCCGAACCGCGCCGTCAGGCTGCCGCCCAGCATGGTCGCCGGCACGTTGCCCCAGGTGGCGATGGTCATCACCAGGCCGACCACCGCCACGCCGTAGCCGCGGCCCGCCAGGCTGGCCGGCAGGTAGGACAGGAACGCGGAATAGGCCGCGGTGTAGACCATCCAGACCAGCCCGGCGACCAGCAGCAGCACGACCTCCGGCCGGCTGGGCAGCGAGAACTGCCGCGGCACCGGCGCGACGTGCGCTGGCTCCCGGAAGCTGGCCAGGAACAGCAGCAGCGCCAGACCGGCCGGGACCGTGTCGGTCAGCAGCGCCGCGCGCAGGCCCAGATGCGCCAGCACCGGCGGCAGCACCAGCCCGGCCAGTCCCATGCCGATGGGGAACGAACACGCCGAGACGCTGATCGCGATCATGAAGCGCGGCCCGGTGAACCAGTCGGCGATGATCTTGCCTTGCAGCACGATCATCGCGACGGCTCCGGCCCCCGCCGCGGCGCGCCCGGCGGCGATCAGCGACGGCTCGGCGGCCCAGGCGGACAGGCCGGCGCCGGCGGTCATCAGCAGCAGCCCGCCGCCCATCACCAGGCGGTCGCCGAACCGCCGCCCCAACAGGCCGAGCGGCAGGGCGATGAACACGCCCAGGACGTTATAGACGCCGATCAGGTCGCCGATCTGGGCATAGGTCAGGCCGTAGCGGCCGATGAGGTCGGTCGCCAGGCTGGCAACGGTCTGGAACTGGTAGCCGAAGGCCACGCGCCCAAGCGCCAGGGCGGCGAGAATGATCCACGGGCGTCGCTGCATACGTTTCCTCGGCCGTGCCGGTCCGGGCCGGCCCGCCGGCAGCGTAAACGGCGCTGCCCGGCCTGGCCACCCCCGCGGCGCCCGCGAAGGGCGCGACGGGCGCCGTCACATATGGTAGAATTCGCCCATGAGCGCTTCCGCCCTGCCCCGCATGACCGCCGACGAGTTCATCGCCTGGGCGCTCGCGCAGCCCGAAGGCGAGCGATACGAACTGGTCAATGGACAAATCGTCGTCATGGCACCGGAACGTCTGGCCCATGCGCGCGCCAAACTGCACATCGCGCGGCGTTTGCAGGATGCCATCGCCGCTGCCTCGTTGCCGTGCGAGGTCGTCATCGACGGCGTTGCGGTGCAGGTGGATGACACCACAGTCTATGAGCCCGATGTGCTTGTCCGCTGCGGGCCGCCCCTGCCCGGCGAGACGCTGCGGATCACTGATCCGCTGATCGTCGTCGAGGTGCTGTCGCCGTCGTCGCGCTCACGCGACGCCGGGCTGAAGCTCGCGGACTACTTCCGCATTGCGTCCCTGCGGCACTACCTGATCGTCGCCACCGAGACCCGCACCGTCATCCACCATGCCCGCGACGAAGCCTGCGCCATCCTCACCCGCATCATCCGCGACGGCGCGCTGCGGCTCGATCCGCCCGGGCTGTGGCTCGACGGCATCTTTCCCGGCGAGCCGGGGCCATAAGGCGCCGCGCGCGTTTGCAAGCCGGGGACGCCGCGACTATCTGCTGACGCATGAACCAGACCCCAGCCTTCCTCGACACCGGCCGCCCGCCGGTGCCCGATCTCGTTGTGCCGCGTGGCGTGCTGCCGTTCTTCCTGCCGAACCGCCCGGTGCGAGGGCGCCTGGTGCGGCTCGGGCCGCTGGCCGACGCGCTGCTGACCCGGCACCGCCAGCACCCCGCCGTCACCCGCCTGGTGGGCGAGGCGATGGCGCTGGCCGCCGGCCTGTCCGCGGCGCTGAAGTTCCGCGGCTCGTTCAGCCTGCAGGCCAAGGGCGACGGCCCGGTGCCGATGCTGCTGGCCGATTGCACCGACGCCGGCGAGCTGCGCGGCTACGCCCATCCCGCGCCCGAGAAGCTGGAGGCGCTGCTGTCGGCCGATCCCGCGCCCTCGGCCGAGGCGCTGCTGGGCAGCGGCTACCTGGCGTTCACCGTCGACCAGGGCGGGCAGCAGAACCGCCACCAGGGCATCGTCTCGATCGAGGGCGGCAGCCTGGCCGAGATGGCGCTGCACTATTTCGACACGTCCGAGCAGCTCCGCTGCCAGGTGCGGCTGGCCTGCGCCGAGACGCCGCTGGGCTGGCGGGCGGGTGCGCTGATCCTGGAGAAGGTGGCCGGCGCTGGCGGCATCGACCCGGCGATGAGCGAGGACGCGCAGGCGGAAAGCTGGCACACCGCGACGGTGCTGGCCGGCACGCTGACCGACCAGGAACTGCTCGACGACGAGCTGCCGGGCGAGACGCTGCTGTACCGGCTGTTCCACACCGAGGGCGTGGCGGCCGACCGGGCCCGGGCGCTGTCGTTCGGCTGCCGCTGCTCGCGGGCGCGGCTGGCCAGCATCCTGGAGGGGTTCCCGCCCGACGACCTGGACCACATGACGGTCGATGCCGACATCGTCATGACCTGCGAGTTCTGCAACTACGATTTCCGCTTCCCCCGCGCTGATGTCCGCGGGCAGGCGGGGGCGCCACCCGAAGGGCGCTAGCACGGGTGCCGTTGGCGCGGACGGACGGATGAAGATCCCGTGACACCGAGGCGCCGGAGCCGGTTCCCCGGGCCGATGCCAGCGGAAGCGGCCCTGGTCATTACGGCCCAGGTTGACGCGCGGCGGGGCTTCCGTCACATCCGGTCACGCGTTGTCGAAGGATCAAGCGCGTCCATGCCAGCCGGATACCTGAGTCGCCGTTGCGCCCTGCTGCTGCCGCTCGCCCTCGCCGCCTGCGCGGGCGGCGGGGAGCAAGCGGCAACCTATGAGCCGTTGCGCTTCAACTACCTGCCGCCGATCCAGTTGAACGTTGCGAAGATCGTGATCGAGCAGCGTTTCGTGCCGGCCGGGGTGCCGCCCGACGTCAGCGGCGAGGACCCTGCCCCGCCCATCGCCGCGCTGCGCGCCATGGCCGCCGATCGGCTGCAGGCGTTCGGCACGGCGAACCAGGCGGTGTTCGCGATCCTCGATGCGTCGATGACGCAGACCGGCGACCTGGTCCGCGGGGCGTTCGCGGTGTCGCTGACGATCGTCGGCGACAACGGCGCGCAGCTTGGCTATGCCGAGGCGCGGGTCGAAGGCCGTCATTCCGGCCCGGTCGACGATCTGCCGTCCATGCTCTACGGCATGACGAAGAGCATGATGAACGACATGAACGTCGAGTTCGAGTACCAGATCCACCGCAGCCTGAAAGCCTGGCTGACCAGTGCCACGGCGCCGGAGGCCCCGGTACAGCAGGCCCCGCTGGACGGGTCGCAGCCGGCGCCGGCCGCACCGGGTGCCGCCACCGCGCCGCCCGGTCCTGGCGCGGCGCCGGGACCCACGCCGGGCCTTGGCGCGGCGCCCGGAGCCGCGGCGGCTCCGAATCCGGCGCCCGCCCCGGTGCCGTCTTACACACCGGCCTATCCGCCGAACTATCTGCAGCCGCCGCCACAACCGGCGACGCCGGCGTACCCACCGGCGTACCCGCAGGCATCGCCGCCGCAGATGCCGGCGTATCCGCCGTCCTATCTACAGGCGCCGCCACCGGAGTAGACGCCTGCCCGGAGCATGGCGATAAGGCCTTCTCTCTATCGTCATGGCCGGGCGCGGTAGACCGCGCCATCGTCATGGCGGCCGCAGGGCCGCCATCCACGCCTTTACACGGCCTCAACACCGCCAAGCGTGGATGGCGGGCCTGCGCCCCATTGGCGTTAAAATAGGGCTGGCTGTTGCCTCCTCGTCATGGCCCGGCTTGTCCGGGCCACCTGTCGCGGCACAGTGCTGGAATAGGTGGCCCGGACAAGCCGGGCCATGACGGAATGGCAAGC
>NZ_NHRY01000262.1 GCF_002937115.1 Rhodopila globiformis
ATCGGGGCGGCAGTCAGACGGGGCATGAAGGCTCCGGTGAATCAGGGCGAGGCGTGAGCCTGTGGCCTGCCATATTCAGGCCGCTCCTGACTCGCCAGAACGGCTCCTGACGGCGGCTGGTCACGGCGATTGCCGCCAGACTGTGGCAAACCAGACTCACCCGCGCCGGGCCACCCATCAACGGAGTCGCCACTTCCGGCGAGGTGTACTAGGAGGGACCATCGCGTGGCGCGGCGTTGCTCACCGTCGTGGCGGCCGCAGGCCCACCATCCACGCCATTGCGTGGCATCAGCATCGCCAGGCGTGGATGGTGGGCCTGCGCCCACCATGACGCGGAGGGGCCGGTGCCCCGCAACCACCCTCACTGCCGCCTGACGTGATCTTCGCCTTCTACACCTCGCCCCACCTGATCGACCTGATCCTGGTCTTCACCCTGCTGGAAGGCATCATCCTCGCCCGCTGGCGGAGACTCCCCGCCCGCACCGTGACCGTCATGCTGCTGCCCGGCCTGTGCCTGCTACTGGGCATACGGGCGGCCATGGCCGGGGCCGCTTGGCCGTGGGTGCCGATCGCCCTGACCGGCGCGCTGGTGACTCACATTTTCGACATGCATGACCGCTTCCGGCGGTAAGACACCCCTGGTCAGAGTGTCATCTTGCGTTTACACTCGGGGCATGGATCAGTTGACGCCTTCCACTGTCTCCCCCTCCAGCAAACCCACCCGTCCGACTGACCGCCACGCCGTCGTCATCGGCGCCGGCTTCGGCGGCCTGGCTGCGGCGATCCGCCTGGGCGCGCGCGGCTACCGCGTCACCGTGCTGGACAAGCTGAACGCCCCCGGGGGCCGCGCCTCGGCGTTCCGCCAGGACGGCTTCACCTTCGATCCCGGCCCGACCATCCTGACCGCGCCGCACCTGTTCGAGGAACTGTGGGCCCTGTGCGGCCGCAGCATGGCCGACGACGTGACGCTGAAGCTGATGCAGCCGTTCTACCGGATCCGCTTCCACGACGGCTCGACTTTCGACGCCAGCGGCGATCCGGAGGCCATGCGGGCCGAGGTGGCGCGGCTCTCGCCCTCGGACGTCGCGGGCTACGAGCGCTTCATGCGGCACAGCCAGGAAACCTGCCGCATCGGCTTCGAGGAACTCGGCGACCACCCGTTCAACTCGATCATGGATATGCTGAAGGTCGCCCCGGACATCATCCGGCTCGGCGGCTATCGCAGCGTCCATGCCACCGTCAGCAAGTTCATCAAGGACGAGCGGCTGCGCATCGCCTTCGGCTTCCATCCGCTGTTCATCGGCGGCAACCCGTTCGCCGTCAGTTCCGTCTATACGATGGTCCCCTACTTCGAGCGGCAATGGGGCGTGCATTTCCCCATCGGTGGCACCGGCGCGATGGTGACCGGCCTGGCCAGTCTGATCGAGGGACAGGGCAACACCATCCGCTGCAACACCGAGGTCGAGCAGATCCTGGTCAGCAACGGCCGCGCCACCGGCGTGCGACTGGCCTCGGGCGAGACGATCGCCGCCGACATCGTGGTGTCGAACGCCGACTCGGCCTGGACCTACCGCAAGATGCTGCCGCCCGAGGCGCGCAAGACCTGGACCGACCGCAAGCTGGACCGGGCGCGCTACTCGATGGGCCTGTTCATCTGGTACTTCGGCACCGATCGCCAGTATCCCGATGTGCCGCACCATACGATCGCCCTTGGCCCCCGCTACAAGGGCCTGCTGCACGACATCTTCAACCGCAAGGTGCTGGCCAAGGACTTCTCCTTGTACCTGCACCGCCCGACCGCCACCGATCCGGCGCTGGCGCCGGCGGGCTGCGACACGTTCTACGTGCTGTCCCCGGTGCCGAACCTGGATGGCAAGACCGACTGGACCAAGGAAGCCGAGCCCTACCGGCAGGCCATCCAGAAGCGGCTGGAGGAGACTCTGCTGCCCGGCCTGGGCAAGCACGTCGTCACGTCAAAGGTCCGGACGCCGATAGATTTCCGCGACGGCCTGCTGGCGCTGCACGGCGCCGCGTTCAGCCTGGAGCCGGTGCTGCTGCAAAGCGCCTACTGGCGTCCGCACAACAAGAGCGAAGATGTTGCCGGCCTCTACCTGGTCGGCGCCGGCACGCATCCGGGGGCAGGCGTGCCGGCGGTGATTTCCTCCGCCAAAGTCCTGGATCGCGTGGTGCCGCATGCTGCTACACTCTGAGACCGAAGTCGCCGACATGGAGGCCTGCCGCAAGCTGTTGCAAGGCGGGTCACTCAGCTTCCATGCGGCATCCCGCCTGTTGCCGTGCGCCATGCGCGACCCGGCCATCGCGCTGTATGCGTTTTGCCGCGAGGCCGACGATGTGATCGATAACGACGCCAGCGGCAGCAAAGCCGGCCTGAGCTGGCTGCAGGAGCGACTGTCGCTGATCTACGACGGCCGCCCGCTCGACCTGCCGGCGGACCGCGCCTTCGCCCATGTCGTCGAGCGCTATGCCCTGCCGCGCGCGTTGCCGGAGGCCCTGCTGGAAGGCTTCGCCTGGGATTCCGAAGGCCGCCGCTACCCGACCTTCGCCGATGTCCGCGCCTACTCGGTGCGCGTGGCCGGCACCGTCGGCGCCATGATGGCGGTGCTGATGGGCGTGCGTGACCGCAAGCGCCTGTCGGCGGCGGTCGATCTCGGCGTGGCGATGCAGCTGTCCAACATCGCCCGCGACGTGGGCGAGGACGCCCGCAACGGCCGCCTCTACCTGCCGCTGGACTGGATGACCGAGGCCGGCATCGACCCGGACGCGTTCCTCGCCAATCCGGTGTTCTCCAAGGAGCTCGGCTACGTCGTGCACCGGCTGCTGTATGCGGCCGACGGGTATTACAACCATGCCAGTGCCGGCATCACCCGACTGCCGATGAACTGCCGGTTCGGTATCGGCGCCGCCAGCCTGCTGTACCGCGAAATCGGCATGCAGGTGGCGCGGCAGGGGCTGAACTCGGTTACCAGCCGCGCCGTGGTGTCCGGCCGCCGCAAGCTCTGGGTGCTGGCGAGCGGCCTCGGCAACATGGCCGTCCCGACGCGCTCGCTGCGTACGGCGCCGGTGCCCGAGGGGGTCTATCTGGTCGACGCCGTCGTCGACACGCCGGCACGCCCCATGCCGCACGAGGCCCGCACCCCCTGGTGGAAGTTGGCCGATCGGCTGGTGTGGACGATGGATCTGTTCGCGCGGCTGGAACAGCGGGAGCGGCTGCAATCACAGCATAATATATAAGGAGACAGGACATGCATGATTGGCTGGGACTGGGGCTGGTTGCGCTCGGCGCCGGGCTTCTGGCGGCGGCCGTCATGAAGCGCCGGACGCCGGCGCGGATCGCCGCGAGCGCCAGCTCGATCCGCCCGGAATTTGCCGCGGCGGGCGAGATCGTGCGGCCGATGATTCTGTTCGTGGTCGCCATGTTCGCCGCCACAATGAGCCTGTTCTACTTCGCGCTCGGCGGCCATGGCACGTTCACCATGCTGCAGTATGGCGGCGTCATGTTCGTCCTGGCGGCTTATGCGGTCTACCTGATGATCACCACCACCAAGGTCGCCCAGGTACAGGCGGCTGAAACCGCGGGCCCGAGTACGTCGTCCGGCGCGTGAGCCGGCATGCGGTTTGGTTGGGCGTTTGGTGAGTTCCTGGTGCTGGGCTTCCTGATCTGGGAACTTCGCCGCCTGCGGGCGTCGCAACGGCAGGACCGGGAAAAGGCGGCCGCCGAACAGCGGCAGGCGGAGAGCAAGGCCCCCGGCTCCTGAACCCGTGCCGCCAGCCATGCGCAGGCCGGTCGGCTCGCGAACACCATAGTGCTCAAGATTTTTACATACCGAAACAGATCTGAAACAGCATTCTTGCCGGTATTGGAATAGAACGGCTGTGGCAGAAGGCTGGCCAGTACCTCGATCTGGCCTGAGGCGGAAGAAATCCGCGTGCAACCGCAATCTCAGGACAGATCACAATGAACGTTTCAGGCATTTCCTCGGCCAGTTCCTACGCCCCTTCGGCTGCCACCCAGTCGTCGGCCTCCTCCCAGGCCGCGCAGTCCGCCACCCGGATGGACCGTGACGGCGACTACGACAACAACGCGCCTGACAGCAAGGCGGCAGCCAGCAGCACAAAGACGACCAGCCTGCTGGACATCAAGGCCTGATCCCATCGGCTTTGTCCCCAAGGCTTCGCTTCCTCTGCCCCGGCGCGAATGTCTGACGGGACAAGGCGACGGGTCCGATGCGCCAGCCTGTCCGTCAGGCTCGCCATCGGAACCGTTCGCCGCTGTGGCCCTGGTTGGCGACGTCGCGGACCGCGGGCGTTGCCGCCTGGCCAGGACGCGCGACCATCGTTGCCCCCCGCCCGGTTGACCCTGCCGCCGCCCACCAGGGCGCTTCCGTGAATCCAACCAGTCCTGCTAAGCCCGCCGAATGCCAACTTTCGAGATGGAACGAGCGGCCGGCGGACGGGTCGCCGGTGTGGACGAGGCAGGGCGCGGGCCGCTGGCCGGGCCGGTGGTCGCGGCTGCCGTCGTGCTGCCGCTCGATCTGCTGCCCGGCCTGGCCGATCTCCTGGACGATTCCAAGAAGCTGACAGCCGATCGGCGGCTGGCGGCTTTCCTTGCGTTGCACGCCTCGGCCGCCGAGATTGGCGTTGGCGCCGCCTCGGTCGGGGAGATCCTGCGGCTGAACATCCTGCACGCCTCGATGCTGGCGATGCGCCGCGCCGTGTCCCGGTTGCGGGCGGCGCCGGACCTGGCGCTGGTCGACGGCAACTATCCGCCGAAGCTGGATTGCGCCGTGCGCTGCGTCGTCGGCGGCGACGCGCTGTGCCTGTCGATCGCCGCCGCCTCGATCGTCGCGAAAGTGGTGCGCGACCGGGCGATGGCGCGGCTGGCCCTGCGCTGCCCGGGCTACGGGTGGGAGGCCAATGCCGGCTACCCCACTGCTTTGCACCGCGACGCGTTACGCCGGCTCGGGCCGACCCGGCATCATCGTGCCGCATTCCGTACCGTCGCGCAGTTGCAACTGGATGTAACGAATGTTGATTGACGCGATTTCGCGCGACCCGTCACCATAGGGGAAGAGTGTGGAAAAGGTGGGAATCGGTTTGAACGCCTACCATGATCTGCCACTCGACCAGATCCTGCGTGGCGACTGCGCCGAAATCATGCGCATGTTGCCAACGGGTTCGGTCGATTGCGTCTTTGCCGATCCGCCGTACAACCTGCAATTGCGGGGCGAGTTGCGGCGGCCGGACGACAGCGTGGTGGATGGCGTCGACGAGGCGTGGGACCGCTTCACCGACTTCGCGGAATACGACGCATTCACCCGGGCCTGGCTGGGCGAATGCCGCCGGCTGCTGAAGAAGGACGGCACGCTCTGGGTCATCGGCGCCTACCATAATATTTTCCGCATCGGCGCAATCCTGCAGGACCTCGGCTTCTGGATCCTGAACGACGTCATCTGGCGCAAGTCCAACCCGATGCCCAACTTCCGCGGCCGGCGCTTCACCAATGCGCACGAGACGCTGATCTGGGCCGCGCGCGGGCAGGAGTCGCGCTATCGCTTCAACTACCAGGCGATGAAGACGCTGAACGACGACATCCAGATGCGCAGCGACTGGTTCATCCCGCTGTGCACCGGGCCGGAGAGGATGCGCAACGAGCACGGCCTGAAGCTGCACCCGACCCAGAAGCCGGAAGCACTGCTGCACCGCGTGCTGCTGGCCAGCACCAACCAGGACGACGTCGTGCTGGACCCCTTCGCCGGCACCGGCACGACTCTGGCGGTCGCCAAGCGCCTGCGCCGCCGCTTCATCGGCATCGAGCGCCACCCGGCCTACGCCGAGGCCGCCATCGGCCGGGTGCGGCGGACCAGGCCGGTCTCGGCCGAGGCGGCGGTCGCGGAACCGACGAAGCGGGAGGCGCAGCGCATCCCGTTCGGCAGTCTTGTGGAGCAGGGGCTGATCGCGCCCGGCACGCGCCTGTATGATCGGCATCGCCGGGTCAGCGCCATGGTCGGGCCGGACGGCTCGGTCAGCACCGCCGACACCCGTGGCTCGATCCACAAGGTCGGCGCGCTGGTGCAGAACGCGCCAAGCTGCAACGGCTGGACCTTCTGGCACTTCGAGCGCGACGGCGGGCTGGTGCCGCTGGACGAACTGCGGACGCAGGTCAATGGCCGCGGCGTCAACGGGGCCGGCTCTTTGCCGGCGTGACACAGGAGCGGCGCTTGCCGAACGGTCTGATTGAGGCGGCTATGACGACAAGCAATATCAACGTTGACGAGACGGCACGGGTCCTCCCGGGGCCCAGGCGGTTGTTCCGGGGCGTGGAGCATGCGCTGTACCTGGCGTTGGGCGTCCTGCTGTGCCTGACCACGGTCATGGCCCTGGCCGGTGCCGCGGTGACGCTGTGGCAGGGGCTCGGCGAGTGGACCGCGACCGAGACGGTGTTCGCCGTCATTGATCGGCTGCTGTTCGTGCTGATGCTGATCGAGATCCTGCACACGGTGCAGGTGTCGGTGGAAGACGGCGCGCTGAGTGGGGAGCCTTTCCTGGTCGTCGGGCTGATCGCCTCGATCCGGCGGATCCTGGTGATCACGCTGGAGTCGTCGAAGGTCTCGCAGCAGGGCATTGGCCCGGAGGAGGTCGATCGGATGTTCCGCACCTCTATGACCGAGCTTGGTGTGCTGGCGGTGCTGATCCTGGTGATGGTGGCGTCGATCTACGTGCTGCGGCGGGCGCAGCCGGGCGGAAGCCGGGCGGTGTTGCTGGGCGGGCGCGTGACGTAGGGGGGCGCCGACGCAGGCCGGTCAACCGGCCAGTGCCGCTCACCGGGAGAGCCGCGCCGGAAGGTCCTGCGCCTGCCGCCCCGCCGCGGTCGGCAAGGGCTGGGGCAATCCGGGCCGAATCCCCGGCGGGCAGTGGCAGCGTCCCCGGAACCGTCCGTGTCCGTTCATCCTTTCGTAATCGTTAGCACGAAGTTGGCCAGTTGGCGGCGCCCGCACCGCAAGGGCTGAAAATGGCCGCCGCTTCAACCCCCCGCGACGCCGGCCACCCCCAACA